>JALSHE010000105.1 GCA_026982415.1 Robiginitomaculum sp. | reverse complement strand
GATAGCCGCTGTCAAAGTGGTCTTACCATGGTCAACATGACCAATCGTACCAATATTCGCATGGGGCTTATTACGCTCAAACTTCTCTTTAGACATTATACTCTCCTTCTACTTTCCTACTTTACCCAACCGGGCTTATTCAATTTCTCTTAGGGGCGCTTATGCGCCACCCATCGCTTCAATAACCTCATCCGAAATCGCCTTTGGCGTTGCTTCGTAATGATCAAATGTCATGGTAAACTGCGCACGCCCTTGGGACATACCGCGCAAATTACTCACATAACCAAACATATTGGCCAACGGCACCATTGCGTTAATCGCTGTGACAACACCACGCGCCTCTGTACCGGAAATCATTCCACGACGCGAACTAAGGTCGCCAATGACGTCACCCATATAATCTTCAGGGGTCACAACCTCGACCTTCATGATAGGCTCCAGCAGTTTAATACCGCCCTCTTTTTTAATTTCGCGAAACGCTGCACGGGCAGCAATTTCAAACGCCATAACCGAACTATCCACATCATGGTAAGCACCATCATAAAGCTCTGCATGGAAATCAATGACCGGGAAGCCAGCCAAAAGACCACTTTCGGCCATGGTTCGAATACCCTTTTCAACACCCGGAATATACTCCTTAGGCACATTACCGCCGACAACCTTGCTCTCGAAAGTAATGCCCTCGCCCGGCTCGGACGGGGTAAATTTAATCTTGACGCGACCAAACTGACCAGAACCACCAGACTGCTTCTTGTGGGTATAATCAATATCAATCGGACCTTTGAGCGTTTCGCGGTAAGCCACTTGCGGCTGACCGATATTGGCCTCAACACCAAATTCGCACTTAAGACGGTCAACCAGAATATCCAAGTGAAGCTCGCCCATGCCCGCCATAATCGTTTGACCAGATTCGTGATCGGTCGAAACCCGGAAGGACGGATCTTCAGCAGCCAATCTTTGCAGGCCAACACCTAATTTTTCTTGGTCAGCCTTGGTTTTAGGCTCCACAGAAATTTCGATAACTGGATCAGGGAATTCCATGCGCTCCAGGATAACCGGATGATTTAAATCAGACAAAGTATCGCCCGTTGTGGTTTGCTTCAAAGAGGCAATCGCCACAATATCGCCAGCATGGGCAATTTTAATGTCATCACGGTCATTAGAATGCATAATTAACATACGACCAACACGCTCGCGTTTTTCCTTAACCGTATTCATCAAAGTCGTACCAGATTCCAGCACACCAGAATACAGACGACAGAATGTAAGCGTGCCCACAAATGGGTCATTCATGATCTTGAAAGCCAACATAGACAAAGGCGCATCATCAGATGCCGCACGAGTTGTCTCCTCGCCGGTCTTAACATCAATACCCTTAATCGCAGGAATATCGACCGGGCTTGGCAGGTAATCAACAACCGCGTCAAGCAAAGGCTGAACACCCTTGTTTTTAAACGCCGTACCACAAAACATCGGCACCAACTTACCCTCAAGCGTACCCTTACGGATAAGGCGCTTTAACGTCGCATTATCAATTGCTTCGCCCTCAAGATAAGCCTCCATGACATCATCATCAAGCTCAGCAACCATTTCCACAAGTGTTTCGCGGTATTCAGCAGCCCTGTCAGCCAAATCAGCCGGAATTTCCACGGTATCAAACTTAGCACCCAATTCCGCATCATCCGCCCAGACATAGGCACACATTTCAATCAAATCGACCATGCCTTTAAATTCGTTCTCAGAACCAATCGGCAATTGCATCGCCAGAGCAGGCGCACCAAGACGCTTTTTCACACTTTCAAATGAAGCGTAGAAATCGGCGCCCAATTTATCCATTTTATTACAGAAAATCATGCGCGGCACATTATACTTATCAGCCTGACGCCAAACAGTCTCGGTTTGCGGCTCCACACCCGCATTAGCATCCAATAACGCAACCGCACCATCAAGCACCCGCAACGAACGCTCAACCTCAATCGTAAAGTCAACGTGCCCCGGCGTATCAATAATGTTCAAACGCTTACCGCGCCAAAAACACGTGGTCGCCGCAGAGGTAATTGTAATGCCACGCTCTTGCTCTTGCTCCATCCAATCCATAGTAGCTGCACCGTCATGCACTTCGGCAATCTTGTGATTCTTACCTGTATAATAAAGGATCCGCTCAGTACATGTGGTTTTACCCGCATCAATGTGCGCCATGATACCAAAATTCCGGTAATCTTCGATTTTATATTCGCGTGACATAATATTCTCTAATTCTAGCTTTATTTACCAGCGGTAATGAGAGAACGCACGGTTCGCCTCAGCCATTTTGTGTGTGTCTTCGCGCTTTTTAACAGCGGAACCACGACTATTTGCAGCATCCAACAACTCTCCAGCCAACCTTTCGCGCATTGTATTTTCGTTGCGCGAACGCGATGCAGACACCAACCAACGAATGGCGAGAGCCTGCTTACGCTCATGGCGAACCTCAACAGGGATTTGGTAAGTCGCACCACCAACACGGCGAGAACGAACCTCAACGGACGGTTTGATGTTCTCAAGTGCATCATGGAACATGCGAAGAGGCTCAGACTTAGCCCGCCCCTCAACAATATCCAAGGCCCCGTAAACGATTTTCTCAGCGGCGGACTTCTTTCCATCCAACATGATAGCGTTCATAAATTTAGACAGGACAAGATCCCCAAACTTTGGATCTGGTAAAATTACTCGTTTTTCTGCGCGATGACGACGTGACATTATATATACCTCTACTTGATACTCTATTTGGGACGCTTAGCGCCATATTTGGAACGACGCTGACGACGATCTTTAACACCCTGGGTATCCAACACACCACGCAGCACATGGTAGCGAACACCCGGCAAGTCTTTGACCCGACCACCGCGAATGAGCACAACACTATGCTCTTGCAGATTATGACCCTCACCAGGAATGTAGCACACAACTTCAAAACCATTGGTCAAACGCACTTTAGCCACTTTCCGAAGCGCCGAGTTCGGCTTTTTCGGTGTTGTGGTATAAACACGTGTACACACGCCGCGTTTTTGCGGACATGCTTCCATAGCCGGAACCTTGTTCCGCTTTGGCTTTGGCTTCCGGGGCTTCCGGATCAGTTGTGATACTGTTGGCATAAAGGCCTCTTATTTAATATGTGTCGCCCAAAATAGGCAAAACACGGACAAACAACGCACAGCTCACACAAAGCTCCCTGCACAAAACGCGCGAAACATCACCTCATCACCCAATCCAAATAAATGGCCTCTAAATCGAGGAAATAGGCTTCAAAACAAGGCGTTTCACGCAAAACCGCCCCTAGTCCCGGCAAAAACACCGAAATTCGGAACAAATATAAAAACTTTTCGCCAAGGAGAAGGGTCTCAAATCTCAAGAATCTGACATCAATTCCTTCAGCGAGCGGGAACATAACAGGAGATTTCCGAACGTCAACAAGAGTCTGCGTATTTTTAAAGGTTTTTTGCAGAGAAGCAGGCTACGCACTCAAGCGAGGCGTTTGGGTTAAAAATAGCGCTCCCACTTAAGGAAAGCCGTCTCGACGATTATGCCAAATCACGGCCAATAGCGAGAAATTTCTCGCGGCGGCGCTCTATGCGGGCTTTGGACTCTAGGGGCTGCAATTCTTTTAGCGCCGCCATAATGGCAGTACCCACAGACTTGATGGTTTTTTCGCGAGCGCGGTGGGCGCCGCCAACAGGCTCTTTGATGATTTTGTCAATAACACCCAGCTTAATCAAATCTTGCGCCGTGATTTTCATGGCACCCGCCGCCGTCTCGGCTTTTGCCGCATCGCGCCACAATATGGATGCACACCCTTCGGGAGAGATCACCGAATATATGGAGTGTTCTAGCATATTGACGCTATCCGCAGACGCGATGGCGACTGCACCACCGGATCCACCCTCGCCCGTAATCACAGTGACAAAGGGAACTTTCAAGGACAGGCTTTTATCAATAGAGCGAGCAATGGCTTCGGCTTGACCGCGTTCTTCTGCACCGCGCCCTGGATAGGCACCCGCAGTATCAACCAATGAGATAACGGGCAACTCAAAACGTTCGGCCAGTTCCATCAGCCGCACAACCTTGCGGTAACCTTCTGGGCCTGCCATGCCAAAATTATGCTTAAGGCGCGTCTCGGTATCGTGGCCTTTTTCCTGACCCATAATAACGATCGGCTGGCCGCGCAATCGTCCTAGACCGCCAATCATGGCTTGGTCGTCACCGAATTTTCGGTCGCCGGACAAAGGCGTAAAGTCGCTGATCATACCGTGAATATAGTCGCCGAAATGCGGGCGGGATGGATGACGGGCGACCTGAGTTTTTTCCCACGCATCGAGCTTGGCATAAATAGATTTAAGTTGGGCTTGGGCTTTGCCTTCTAACCGCGCGACTTCTTCGGAAACATCAACGCCGCCGCCATCTTGGCCAGAGCTGTTCAGCGCTTTAAGATCATCGATCTTGCCGTCCAGTTCTGCCAGCGGGCGTTCGAAGTCCAGATAGGTTCTGGCTGTATTTTGAAGTGTACTCATTAAACTTATCCACGGCTACTAAACGGCAGACATTATCAGGGTCAACAAAGGGAGCAAGCAAAAGCTTGCAATTTAAGACATTTAGCTTGCAGTTTAATACATTTGGGTCGTGTAAATATCTGCGGAAGCAACATTCCACATGCTGGTAACGGCATGGTCGAACCTATCCGCACTGATAAATACACCTACAGCAAGGCGGTAAGCATCAAGTTGCGCTGACACTACTGCCAACGCCATCCCACATATCGGTCACTATAACTGCTATACCTGTAATCCCGACAATTAAGCCGACAGCAAGTATAGCGACGAGCATGCCGTACTCAATTGCCGTTGCCCCGCTTTCATCACGGGCAAGCCGGCTAAACATCGTCTGTAATCTGCTATACATATCACTTATTCAAACCGTCGCCCCCGCGTCAGCCTGTCCCTAATCTCTAGTGCAAGCGGTATATCCGCTGGCACTAGATCGAGGCCACAAATACGGTCTGGAAACACCCAGCGCACTTGTTGCCCCTCTTTCGGACGAACCATTCCGTCCCATTGACGACAAAGGTATAACGGCATGAACAAATGAAAGTCTGCATAGGCATGGGAAACGAAGTTAAAAGCCTGTAAGCACTGCTCACACGGCTCCACCCCTAACTCTTCCCAAAGTTCGCGTTTTATCGTTTGTTCCGGCGTCTCTCCGTCTTCAACTTTACCACCCGGAAACTCCCACAGCCCCGCATGATCTTTACCCACTGGTCTTTGGCTCATAAGAATGCGCCCATCCGTATCAATAAGCGCACATGCCGCAACCAACATTAGCTTCATCTCTATATGTCTTTCGTATTAAGACCCTGTTTAGGGGCATGGTTAATAAATTTTGTTATTAGCTACGATAATCTGCGTTAATATCGATATATCCGTGGGTAAGATCGCATGTCCAAACGGTGAAGCTTTCTGTACCCACAGCAACATCTACCCGGATTTTTAATTCCGGGTTCTTCATATAGTTAGCCAGCGTGCCTTCATCATAACCCGGCGCGCGGTAGCCGTCTTTGGCGACTAGATATGGGCCGAAATAAATGGCGAGCTTGTCGCGATTGGCGTGCGCGCCCGATTTACCAACCGCCATAACAATACGCCCCCAGTTGGCATCTTCGCCAGCAATAGCCGTTTTGACCAAAGGTGAATTGGCAATGCTCATGGCGATGGCTTTGGCGGCGGAACCCGACTCCGCCCCGGTGACGCAAATTTCGACAAATTTACTAGCCCCCTCGCCGTCTTTGACCACCTGATGTGCCAAATCGTGCATAACCAGCCCGAGCGCCCTCTTGAAACTTACCAACTCCGGATCGTTAATGTCGTTAATTTCCCCATGAGATGCCTGTGCAGTTGCCGCCAACAACACTGTATCGCTGGTAGACGTATCGCTATCCACAGTAATAGCATTGAAGCTGGTTTCGTTCAGTTCGCTCAGCAATGCCTGCAATACCTCGCGGGAGATATTGGCATCGGTAAAGATAAATGAAAGCATGGTCGCCATATCGGGCGCAATCATGCCGGAACCTTTGGCGATACCGCAAATATGCACGGGCGCGCCGTCAAGAGTACAGGATTGAGCCGAGCCTTTGGGGTAGGTATCGGTGGTAGAGATAGCCCGGGCCGCATTTTCCCAACTGCAATTGACGTCCGCCACCTGAATGCCTTTAACACCCTGTTCAATTGGCGACAGGGTTAGTGGTTCACCGATAACGCCAGTGGAAGCCACATAAACATCCTGTGCTTCGCATCCGATTTTCCCGGCGGCCATATTGGCCATATCGCGCACCCCATCGCGCCCTATTTGTCCGGTGAAAACATTGGCATTTCCGGCATTGACCAAAAGGCCAGCATTCGCGCCGCGTGCCAAACACGCCTTAGACCATTCCACGGGCGCACCGGGCGCGGTAGATTTGGTAAACACACCGGCAACCCTGCTTTCCCCGGCTAGTTTAACCAGTAATACATCCGGACGACCTTGGTATTTCGCGCCTGTTTTCGCTGTCCACATTTGCACACCACCAATATGCGGCATATCTGGAAAGTGGCACGGAGCGAGGGGAGAGCGTTTAAGGTGCATCTGGTTTCTCGCTAGTTTCTGGATCGACAGCGGAAGGTTTTTTGCCCGTTTTAAGTTGAATGTCACTGTTCGCGCGCAAGGACTTTAGCAATTTTTGAATTTCCTCATAGGTCATAAAGCTAACGATTTCCGGTCTAACGGTCTTAATATCTGGCCTTGGCATAGCCCGACGGTCAATAATGGTGAGAATATGCCAACCGCCACGAGCCTTAAATGGGTCGGATATAGCGCCTTTCTCCAAAGAAAATGCGGTAGATGCAATCACATCTTCCATAGCGTTCTCGGAAAAATACCCCAAATCTCCGCCAATATCTCGGGTTGACGGGTCAGTAGAAAATTCCTTGGCCAAAGCGGAGAAATCTCCGCCCTTTTCCACAAGGTCTTTAAGCTCATTGGCTAGCTCCTCTGTCTCAACCACGATTTGGCGCGCCCGCACCTGTTCGGCATTGCCTTGTAAGGCGCGCTGTTCGTCGTACATGCGCTTAACGCTTTCGTCCGTGACTTTCTCAGCCAATAATTTCTCCACCACAACATTGGCCAAAATACGCTCCCGCGCTACAGCAAGGCGTCGGCGCGTCTCGTCGTTTTGGTCTAATGAGCGCCGCAGAGCCTCAAGTGCCAGTAAACGCTGATCAATAAGCTCGTCGAGCATCGTTTGAAATACCGGATCTTTCGGGGTTAAGGGTTGGCCGGGCGTAATCGTGCCTTTTGTGAGAGCGGCATGTTCAATATCAGACAGATAAATACTGGTGCCGTCAACTTCCGCAACAACCGTATCGCCGAGCCGGACAATTTTGGTATTCAATGGTGTTTTTTCGCCCACCATTGGCCCGCCTTGACAAGCCCCTAAAGCCAGCCCAGATAACAAGCTGGCTACCAAGAAAAACTTTAATATTATTTTTGTCACATCATCCTCATATATTGACCGCAGATTATTGACTTACAGGCTTAGCGTCCTTAAGTCACCAACAAGATTATTTGTAATATCATGCTTAATCACGCACGTAAAAAATTCAAGGATGACCATGTTAGGTATCGCGAAGAAAATGTTCGGCTCGGAAAATGACCGCAAGCTCAAGAAAATGCGGCCAACCGTAGATAAAATCAATGCAATCGAGCCAAAATTCGAAACTCTGAGCGACGAAGAGTTGCAAGCAAAATTTGTAGAGTTCAAACAACGTTACGCCAGCGGCGAAACGCTGGACGATTTAATAGTGGAAAGCTTTGCCACAGTCCGTGAAGCCGCCAAGCGAACATTGGGGCAGCGCCATTATGATGTGCAGCTCATTGGTGGCATGTCCCTGCACCGTGGCGAGATTGCAGAAATGCGCACGGGCGAGGGTAAAACTCTTGTGGCTACTCTAGCCGTATATCTCAACGCAATCCCCCAGCGCGGCGTGCATGTGGTTACGGTCAATGATTATTTAGCTTCTCGCGATGCAGAGTGGATGGGCGAGATTTATTCTTTTCTTGGCCTGTCAACAGGTTGTGTGGTTCACGGGCTAGACGACCAACAGCGCAAAGCCGCCTATAACTGCGATGTCACTTACGGTACCAATAACGAATTTGGCTTTGATTATCTACGTGATAATATGAAATACTCGCTAGAGACCATGGCGCAGCGCGGCCATCATTTTGCAATTATCGACGAAATTGACAGTATCTTGATCGATGAGGCGCGCACACCGCTGATTATTTCTGGCCCAACCGATGACCGTTCCGACTTTTACAAACTAATCGACACCTTTATTCCCCTTATATCCGAAGACGGCTACGAAATTGACGAAAAAGCGAAAACCGCTGTCTTTAACGAAGCTGGCACCGAGCAGATTGAAAACATTTTGCGCGAGCAAGGTCTGCTGGAGGGTGAAAGCCTGTACGACATCGAAAATGTCACCATGGTACACCATATCAACCAAGCTCTGCGCGCTCACAAGCTCTATACGGACAACAAAGACTATATCGTCAAAGACAACCAAGTTATGTTGATCGACGAATTTACGGGCCGCATGATGGAGGGGCGACGCCTGTCCGACGGTCTGCACCAAGCCATTGAAGCCAAAGAGGGTGTGGAAATCCAGTCCGAAAACGTGACTTTAGCGTCTGTGACATTCCAAAACTATTTCCGTCTGTTTGAAAAATTGTCCGGCATGACAGGTACGGCTTTGACCGAAGCATCAGAATTTTACGATATATATAAACTCAATGTGCTGGAGATCCCGACCAACCGCGAAATCTTGCGTATAGACTCGGACGATGTTATCTACCGCACCGAGCGGGAAAAATTTAACGCTATTGTCGACGAAATTCGTGAGTGCCAAACCAAAGGCCAGCCCATGTTGGTCGGTACTGTGTCTATTGAGAAATCAGAGTTGCTTTCGAAATTCCTTACCGAAAAAGGCATTCGCCATCAGGTCTTAAACGCCCGCTATCATGAACAAGAAGCCTCAATCATCTCCCAGGCCGGTGTGCCGGGTGCCATTACTATTGCGACAAATATGGCAGGCCGGGGTACGGATATCCAGCTCGGCGGCAATCTCGATATGCGCATCGAACAAGAAGCTGTGGACGGCGAAAGCGATAGCGAACGCGATGCCCGCATAGCAAAACTCACTGCAGATGTTGCGGCTCTTAAACAACGAGCGCTGGACGCAGGCGGGCTTTATGTTCTGGGCACAGAGCGCCACGAAAGTCGCCGGATTGATAATCAGCTTCGGGGTCGTACTGGCCGCCAAGGTGATCCGGGGCGTTCCAAATTTTATATTTCCACCGAAGACGATTTGATGCGAATTTTTGGCGGCGACCGCCTCAAAACCATGATGAGCAAAATGGGTTGGGAAGAAGGCGAGAGCTTGACCAACCGTTTTATGTCCAAAGCCGTTGAACGCGCCCAAGCTCGGGTTGAAACCCGTAACTTTGACATTCGCAAAAACTTGCTGAAATATGATGATGTGCAAAACGACCAACGCAAAACCATATTCGAGCAACGCCTTGAATTTATGACTGACGACGATGTGTCGGATGTGGTCGAAGACATGCGACACCATATTTGTGAAGATTTAATCGAAACTCATGTGCCTAAAAAAGCTTATGCGGAACAATGGGACATCGAAGGTTTGACGACAGAGACCGACCGTTTGATGAATTTGCAATTGCCATTCGCAGACTGGGCTGCCGAGGAAGGCATTGCTGACGAAGAAATGTTGGAGCGATTTAAAGAGGCTGCTGATAAAGCTTTCAAAGAGCGTACAGCACAGATAGACCGCCCGACTATGCAGTCGGTTGAAAAGCAGGTTCTCCTGCAAGTTATTGATACCAATTGGCGCGAACATTTACAGCATCTAGACCACCTTAAATCCGTGGTTGGTTGGCGCTCATACGGCCAACGTGACCCGTTGAACGAATATAAATCCGAGGCATTCACATTGTTTGATCAACTGCTTACCAATTTGCGCGAAGGCGTCACTAAGCTATTGATGAATTTGCAAATTGATACCCGTCCACCAGAACCTGCCCCGGACGAAGCCTTTAACCCGGATGATTACGATGATTTCAATCCGGATATTTTCGCCAATCAATCAGACCCCCGCCCTGATTTACGTGCGCCCATGGCCGCCCCCCTCAGCCCACCAATGGCAAGGTCGCCTCAAGACATGCTCGCGCAATCCGAGCCAAATGGCGCAGCTGCTGGTTTTGACATAGAGGCCTATATAGCCCAAAATGGCCGCATCCCAAGGAACGCGCCCTGCCCCTGCACATCCGGGAAAAAGTTTAAACATTGCCACGGTAAGCTTTAGAGAAAGCATTAAGGGGAAAATCTCTCGATCGCCGCTTTAATATGCGACGGCATTTCTGTGTTCCACAAATGGTGTTGACCACCTTTAAGCAGGATGAATTTCTTTTCACCTCTGTGCGGGTCACCAAGGTGCAGGTCGTAAAGCGCTTTACCTTGTGTGGGCGGGATTAACGCGTCTGCACCGCCGTGTAACACCAAGAGCGGTTCCGTAACCAACGGCATTTTCAAATCCGAACGATATTTGTCCTTAAGCAGTAACGATGTCGGAAACCACGGCATTTGCTTGCGGGCCATGGCCTGCATGGACAAAAATGGCGCGGATAGGATTAGAGGCCAGCGGATTGGCGCTCGCTGGCTACATGTACGGCACAAGCCGCGCCCAAGCTATCACCATAAATGACGATGTTCCCGGGCTGTATGCCTTTATCGATAAGTCTGTCATAATTGGCCAGAGACGTGCGCAGAATATTTGTCTCATTAGGCACGCCCGGATTGCCAGCATAGCCCGGAAACTCAACCGCGAGATAGCCAACACCCCACGCCTTAAACGCGGCAAAATGGTCAGTATATTGATAGGCGGCACTACCGTTGCCGTGGATAAATAATATTACCGGAGCGCCTTCCTCAGGCGGCGGACTATATATGGATTTTATTTCGCCAATACCCGCAACGGAAATTGGCAATATCTGCTCGTCATACTCGTCCAGAAACCAACTTGGGACAACCTCCTCGGGCGGGAAATACATAAACCCGCGCTGGGCAAAATACACGGCCAACAAAGCCACCAAATAAAGCCCAATGACAGCAAGAATTGCCCATTTTACAATAACCATTCAGGAGCCTTTATTGTCCTCAAATTCCAAACTCTATGGTTTGGCTTACGGTCTATTCCTTAACACAAGCGCACTTTGCCACAAGGAAATATCCATTTGTTTTAATAGCATTTGTTTTTCATGACATTACTCCGGTATTGGCCGACCGCGTTCGTCCGTCAGGGCGAAGGTGATCAGGGTTTCAACACCGTGCCTGTCCACCGCCTTCCCGTCTTGGATTTTCGGATTATATTTCCATTTCGCGACCGCGTTGATTGTCGGCCGCTTGAAAATTGATTGTGAACATTTAGTCGCCACAATATTAAAGGGTTGACCGTAAGCATTGACGCTAAGGCGGACAATGCAATGGCCTGATTTTTGGGCGCGGGGTGGCATATTAGGCTCGAAACGTAATATAGGCTGTATGTCTTTGTCGGATACAACCAAACTAACCGTTGTCGGGTCTAGTTGGAGCCGTTCCATTTTCGGGATAGCCATATCCATGTCAGCAATGGGTATAGTCGGTAAGGTCTGAGCTTGACGCTCTATGATTGGCGGCGCTGGCGGCGGAGTTATGAGTTTTAACTCTTTGGGTTTGATCTTGGGCGCGACGACCACATCTATAATTTCCGGATTAATGACAAAGCTCATTTTGTCAGGTTTGTCTGCTAAATCCGCAAACGGTACATAGATCATTTTGGCCATAACTAGCGCCAATCCTGTCGTCACCACAAAGGCACCCGGGCCGCTTATTATCATTCTTTTTATTAAGTTCATACTGTCCTCCCAGTTAAGTATAGTTACTGTATAACATACATGAATATAAATTTCAATAGTATATTGTAACATTTTATTTCAGGCAATTTCGGGTAGCCAAATGTGCTACCCCGCGCTAGCAAGTAGCAATGACACATACATCACAAAACATAGCCCTAGCTATCCACGGCGGAGCCGGAAATTACGACAAAGCCGAACAGGATGTTCAAATAGAGCATTTGCGCAGTGTCGCCGAACGAGGGCGCACTATGCTCTTGGGCGGGGTGAGTGCGCTAGACGTGGTCGAAGAATTGGCGGTCATGCTGGAGGACGCCGGGCTGTATGTGGCGGGCAAAGGCACGGGGCCAAATTCTGCAGGGGAATATGAATTGGACGCCTGTATCATGGACGGGGCAAGCCGCAATGTCGGTGCCGTCGCGGCGCTAAAGGGGTTCAAAAACCCGGTCCGCGTCGCCCGTGCCGTTATGGAGCACACACCCCATGTCATGCTTGCGGGCAATGGTGCGCAGACTTTTGCCGCTCTTAGGAACTGTACGCCTGTCGAAAATCCGCTGGAATATTACATTATTTGCGGTGTCACCCGCCTGCCCCATGAACTGGACACAGGCACGATTGGCGTCGTGGCGCGGGATAATAAAGGCCGCCTCGCCGCCGCTACATCCACGGGCGGACTGCTGGGGAAAATGGCCGGACGGGTCGGGGATAGCCCCCTGCCCGGCGCAGGCTGCTGGGCGGACGAACGAGTCGCCATATCCTGCACAGGTCAAGGCGAATATTTCATCAAAGCCGCCACAGCCGCCGACATCTCCGCCCGCATGGCCTATGCGGACACACCGTTACCCGAAGCCGCAAAAGCCGCCCTCACCGACATGAAAACCCAAGGCGGTTACGGCGGCGTCATCGCCCTAGGCAAAACCGGAATAGCCACCATGCCCTACACCTCAAAAGGCATGCGCAGGGCGTGGATTGATGCGGACGGAGCTGTTAGGGTGGATGTTTAAGCTCGGCAAAGAACACACCAAAATCAATGTGAATTATTTTTTACAGCCTTAGCGCTTGACACCCCCCCCCTTAAGTTATGGTTAACGTAACATTAACCATAACACGAGGAGGTCGCAATGGACGGGTATGATGTATTGGATTTAGATATAACATTACTGGATTCGAGTGCGTCCGATGCACTAGGCGTCGTGAACTTCAATACACCGGGCGATTTCAACGCCGTCATGTCAATGTTCAGCGATTTAAACAGCGGCAATTTATCATTTGATGATTTCAGCAATGACACATTCTGGGACAGCAATGACAGCTTTGACGGCTTTAACGACTTCATAAATGATTACTTCGGCTGGGACGGAGACGACCAGCCACCAGAACCTGACCCAGACGATGAACCTCCTGGTCCGGGAGATGATGAACCACTAGATGAAGTCATTTCTACCGGCACCATAGTTCCCCAATGGCAACCCGTAACCTTCTTCGATTTTGGTAACTATTTTGCAAGTGCCCTAGCTGGCCTGTTCGATATAGCCCCTCCGGATTTGGATTTACCAAATATTGAATTTGATATTAACTGCGGAACAATCACTATTGGAGGAGTTGAGATTGAAGTTGTGGTCACGGCTTCAAGCGACCCAGATACAACACGCACAAATATGCAACTTGTTTCGGCTCTAAACGCATTGAGCCAGGCATTTGCCCAAAATGCGAGTGGGAGCATATCTTTGCCCGGTTTTGGCAATGTATCTTATGGAGGATTGTTTGATGCAATTTCGAGTGACACAATAAATTTTGTAATCGACAATGGTTTGTCTGACTTCAGGAATGATACCGATAGCCCCATAACAGTTACAACTGCGGCGGGACACGAAATTGTAATACAGCCCAATAGTGGAATAGGTGCCTATTTTGATACTGTTACCAATACAATGTATCTTGATGTCAATTCCGCCGTAGGGGCGGTTGCTGGAAGTTTGACAAACGTAATGACGAGCATTATTCACGAATTACTACACGCTTTGGATCCCACTGCTTTAGAAACACAAGTTGAACAGGCCGCCCAAGCTATTATAAGCGATTTACAGGAAAATGGCGGTTTGTCAGGAACGCCCCCAACACCGGGGAGTATATGCCCGAGCGGAGCCACCTGATGTTGAGCCTATATAGGAATTGATAAAATGTTGAAATCTTGGCATATAGTGCAGCCCTTGTTATTTGTCAGTGCGTTTCTGGTTTCGGCCTGTTCGGTTGCAAAACCGACTACACCGCCGCCTAAACACCCACCTTTAGCGGTTGCGCGCATGGTCAAAATTTGCACCTTTCCAAGAAGTGTAACCATTCACATGAAGTTCGGCGCAGCAACTTTTTACTATGAAGAATATCAGCGAAATAAACAGCCTTACGATTTGGTAGCATTACTTGAAAGTTTTACCAAAATAAATTGTGAGTTCTCCATTGCAGAAATTCACGGGTATACGAGTAGTGCGGGCGATGCGGATGCGAATATGGAATTATCACGTTTGCGAGCCGTCGCGGTTCAGGAATGGCTTGGCAGGCAGGGATACCCCGCCGACACAGCCGAAATTATTGCCCACGGCGAAAATGATCCATTTTTGAAAACGGGTAACGATGTGCGAGAGGCGCTCAACGATAGGGTGGAAGTGTTAATCACAGGCATTTCCGACCCGCCAGATACCGACCCAAATAGACCTCCTTATGATTGTCTCATTTGCATGGAAAAACAGGGGTATCCCATACCCCCATTAGGGACGCCACCACCAAAAAACCAATAATGTAGAAATGAAAATAGACCTGCTAATAACCCTACTGCGATGCCGTAGGCTGTTCAGTTTGCACACCCGCCTCTGCTACAAATCCCGGGGCTAGCTTTACAGCGTCTATTGGTGGGTTGGGGTATTGGGAAGCGAATTCTATTGTTTTGCCGGACTTAAGCGTGGTTTGCGGCGGCTCGACTACCCAAGAGGTGAGCACTTCGCCGGCTTCATTTTTAAAACTAAGCTTTATGAGATCTACATCGCGGGTTTTGCGGTCGTAGTTTTTGATCTTGCCGCTGACAAACAACACTTGCACACCCTCATTGTTTCCGTAGCGGGTTTCAATGTTGTAAATTTCCAGTCCTGACGCATTAGCCTCTAGGCCAATGGCTTTATATATTGGTGCTGTACCGGGGAATTTTTCTACAATTGTTGCCCTAAATAACAATGCAGACAGCGCAAAGAGTGCCAAAATTGACAGGGTCACGACCCAAATCATGCCGACGCCGAATAAACGTCTGCGCGCCCGTATGCGGTCGGCATTATCGCGGATGGCCGCATGGGCGCCTATGCCTGCCGCGCTGGCTTCAAGGTCGCGCTCCCGCGTGTTATCAAGTGCATCATCATAGTCAAAATCTACACTTTTAAAATCTGACCCCATATCACTTGATACAGCTTCGCGGCTAACCTGATCGCGGATTTCGGAAACCTTTTTGCTCTCCTCCAAATTAAGGACGTCCGGCTCCGCCGCGACAAACCATGTGGCGGAACATTGAGAGCAGCGCACCGTCCGACCATTGGCACCAATGGCATCGTCGGCTACTTTAAAGCTCGTTGCGCATTCGGGACAGGTAAGAATCATTCGATTTTCCGAATCAGTTGTGATAAGTAAATTGTCATAAGAATGTGGCGAAGCCGTGATAAAATGTCTAGGGTCAAAATGAATCACCAAAATGCGAGACCTGACATCAATAATAGCCATCATATACGCAGCGGGAATGCCACCGCCAATATCCAGTTTGATCGGGTCGGGTTTCGGTATGACCGGGACGGAGAAATCCTGAGCGACGTCAGTTTCTCCTTGCCGCAAGGTTCCATGACATTTGTGACCGGGCCTTCAGGGGCAGGCAAAAGCACTTTGCTCAAATTGATATATTTGCATATGCGCCCATCGCGCGGATTGATAACTTTGTTCGGCCAAGATACCTCGCAAATCGAGAGGGCATCTATCCCGGCACTTAAACGGCGCATGGGTATTGTTTTGCAGGATTTTCGCTTGATAGAGCATTTAAATGTGTTTGAAAATGTGGCTCTACCGCTTCGGGTTGCGGGGCAGAAACGGGCGAATTACCAAGACGACGTGCTAGGTCTTTTGAAATGGGTCGGACTAGGCGCCCGCGCCCACGCCCTGCCGCCAACGCTTTCTGGCGGCGAGAAACAGCGGGCGGCAATTGCCCGCGCCGTTATCGCCAAGCCGGAAATCCTGATTGCCGACGAGCCGACAGGAAATGTCGATGACGATATTGGTCACAGGCTCATCCGCCTGTTTGCGGAGTTGAACAGACTTGGTACGACCACAATTATTGCCACCCATAATATTGCTCTCATTCCAGACGGAGCCAATATTTTATCTATTAAGAACGGGCATATTAGTGGCCATATTAGCGGTGTAGAGATTAGTTGATATGAACACACCACCACCAAATTCACCCGCCCAGATGAACGCCCAGATGACCATTACGGCACAGCCCCTTTTGTCTCAAAACAAAAAAGACGCCCAGCCTTTATTCATGGTTTTGGTGATTTTGGCATTCCTGGCTACCCTTACTCTACTGGCCGTCGCCTCAGGCTACCGCGCGGCGGCAGGATGGCATGATAATCTGGACGGAACAGTTACCGTGCAGATTAAGCCAGGTGAAAACACCAAACAAGCGGAGCAAGCAAAAGCCATATTAAGCGAACTACCCTCCGTGGCCACCATAACGATCCTGCCGTCAGAGCATTCCAAAAAACTGTTGCAGCCATGGCTCGGAGATACACCTTTGCCCGACGATCTACCGCTTCCGATTTTGCTGGACGTGAAACTAAAAGCGAAGCAAGAATTAAACATAAAACACGTCACTTCTCTTTTATCAGCCGCAGGCATTCGCGCCGATATAGACGATCACAGCCAGTGGGACGAAGAGATAAAACGCACAACGGGCGCTGCGCGGGTACTGTCGCTATTGGCGCTGGCTCTGATCACCATAGCCAGCGTGGCTGCCTCTATATTCGCCACGCGGGCCGGGTTGACTAGGCAACGCCGCCTCATGGATGTCCTGCACCAGGTCGGCGCGCCGCCGCGCTATACCGCGCGGTTATTGTCGTTCCGCTTCGCTTGGTCGGGGTTTAAAGCCGGGGCTATAGGCGCTTTGGCTGCCTTATTAGTTTCTGTACTAGTCGGACTGTTGTTTTCTACATCCGGCGGATTTTCTTATTTTCTACCCGGCCTGCATTTATCGCTTGCAGATATTTACCTAGTGATAGCCGTCCCTATTATTTTGGCACTGATCATTGCGCTCACCAGTTGGCAGACAGTAGTGAAAACACTGTTTGATGAAATTTACCCATGAATAAATCCGCAAAGAATAAATCCGCAAGACCTGCCAAAGGAAAAACGCCAATCCGCAGTGCCCTTTTCAAACTATTCAAGTTTTTATTTAGTTTTGGCGCGACCTTACTGGTCAGCGGCTTTGTTTTGTTTGTCTTTCATATATCGACGGCCAAACCACCTGCTATCCTACCAAAAGTTGACGGTATAGTGGTGCTTACAGGTGCAGACGGTAGTAGGCTTATGGTCGGCGCGGATCTTTTACAAAACGGGCACGGCGAGCGCCTACTGATTTCAGGTGTTAACCGCAAAATCAAACCAGCGCAGATACAAAATTTGTTGAGCCTGGAAGCAGCCAAATTTATCTGTTGTGTCGATCTGGATTACGAAGCTGAAAACACCTACGGCAATGCACAAGAGACCGCCAATTGGGCGCGCGCACTTGGCTATGAAAAAATACTGCTGGTTACGTCATCTTATCATATGCCCCGCGCTAAAATGGAAATTTCCAGCGCTATGGATGGTGTTGAAATCATTGCCTATCCTGTGGCAACTGAGCAAACAGATGATGCGCCTTGGTGGGGCGGCTGGGACAAGACCAAACTTTTAACACGGGAATACGGGAAATTATTGGTCAGCTTTGCCCGCGATCCAGGCAAACGTCCGAACCGGGAAAAGCTAAAAACGCCCATTGCACAAGACACCACAAAGCCATAAGCAAGAGATATTATGGGAGTTGAGGTGCGCACATTGAGCAATACTTTAGGGATACGAAGGTGAAAAAACTTATCACTTGGCCGCGAATGGTTATACTGTGCCTATTGGTGATCGTTTCGATTATGGGTGCCTGGATTTTTATGCGCGGAATTATGGTCAAAAGTTTGATCGGCGGCATTGCCAATCTAGAAAAACAAAATTACGAAATTGGCCACGGCGGACTTAGCGTCGCAGGTTTCCCATTTACCCTCGACGCATCAACCAACAATGTATCTATACGAGCACCCCTTAGCGAAACTCCCGATCCAACAAAAAACTGGTCGATTAAATCTGATAGTCTACGTGCCCATAGCGCCACTTTAACCCCTTTATCTTGGAACGTTGAGCATCGGGGGCAAATGCGCATCGACATGCGCGGTAGGAATGGCGAACGCTATATGTTCGACATTGCGCCTGCAAATATCAATGCACATATGGTTGTCAACACGGCGGGTAAATTGAAATTAGCGCGATTTGAGATGGGTCGCGCCCAGCTTGATAGTCTCGTCGGCACCCCGCCGCTGATCAGCCAATTGGGTACTCTTGGAGCAGGCATAAAAATTTCCGGCGACATAGGGCGTGTTTCAGCTATGGGACAGAACTTTCGCCTGTCACCAAAAATCCCGAACATACTCGATAATATTCTCGGGCGTAAATTGGCTTTGGTCGAACTGGACGCTGATATTACGAATTGGTCCATTTTGGAAACAGATGGTGTGAACGCTTGGTTGGCCACCAATAGCCGCATCAATTCGGAACACTGGGCCATAAAATGGGGAGACGCCGATATTATCGGGAATTTTAATCTCGTGTTTAAAAACGGTTTGCCGGAAGGGAAAATCCACATCCGTATTAAGAAACCCAAACCCTTGATCCAAAAAATCATTGAGAGCAATCCTGACTTTGAGCAATATGCCGTCCAAGCCAATATGCTGATCTCATTAAAAGAAACCGAAGCTGATGGTCGCAAATCCGTTGATATAACGATCAAAAACGGCGAGGTCAAAATGGGTTTTATCCCACTTTTCAAATTTTAAAGACCGAACTTTACAGAACCGCCAGAATGCAATCGGCAAGCCTGTCGATGGTTTCCACCTTTGCGCCTGCAATATTAATCCGGCCAGAATTGAGCAAAAACACGGAATGTTCACTACGGAGTTTTTCAGCCTGTTCGGGGGTTACGGGTAAAAGGGAGAACATACCTTTTTGGGCGGTGATAGCTGCGGCCATTTGCCCATTGGTGTTTCTGCCGTCTTTTGCCAAGAGCGTATCGCCAAGCGCAATGCGCAAGCTGGTCATCCGCACCCGCATGTCTTCAAGTTCGTTTTTCCAATCAGACGTTAGCTCCGGGTCAGCCAATATTTTAGCCACTAGAGCCGCACCGTGGTCTGGCGGCATGGAGATCATCCGGCGCATAGTTAACCCGATTTGACCATTGGCCAGTTTGGCGTCCTCAGGCGTGGCACATAGGGCGGCGACAAGACCAACGCGCTCTTTATAAAGCCCAAAATTTTTCGAACACGAGGCCGCAAGCACAAGTTCTGGGAATTTATCCGCAAGCAAGCGTAGACCAAAGCTGTCTTGTTCAAGACCATCCCCCAAACCCGCATAGGCCAGATCAACAAACGGCAAGAGGTTTTTCTCCAACATCAAATCAGCAATAGCTTGCCACTGAGTTTCACTAAGGTCCGCCCCCGTAGGATTATGACAACAGCCGTGCAACAGCACCGCATCCCCCGCTTTGGCATTATTCCGCAACTCCGCGCACATATCGTCAAAATCAATACGTTGGGTTTGTTTGTTGTAATAGGGGTAGCCTTTAATCGCTAGCCCGGTGGAGCCGATGAGCGGTTGATGATTGGCCCATGTGGGGGTACTCATCCAAATGGTTGCGGAGGGATTGGCAAGCTTGATAAGTTCCGCGCCAAGGCGCAGCGCCCCCGAACCACCTGCCGCTTGCGCCAGTGCCAAACGTCCAGAGATGACGGCTTCGCTATCAGCACCGAACATTAACTTAGAGAGCAAGCTATTGAAAGCCGGATTACCGTGAATGCCGATATATTTTTTCGACGTCTCTTCGGCCAGCAAGCGCTTTTCAGCCTCTTTCACCGCCCGCATAACCGGGGTTGCGCCGGTCGGGTCTTGGTAAATACCAACGCCTAAATCAATTTTATTTGGGTTTGTATCAGCCGCCGCCAATTTTATCATTCCAACAATAGCATCAGGCGGGGTGGCGGTTAAGGTTTCAAACATGGCATTCTCTTTCAAATATTATAAAGTCTCGCTAACCGATTTAGCGCCCAATGAAAAGCCGCAAATTGCCGCATTAGAAAGATTGGCATTTTTCTCTTTGCAATACCGTACTTAGCCTTTAAGGTTTCTGCAAATTAAACAAAATGGGGAATATATCCGTGGAAAAATTCAATGAATTTGTCGCCATGTTGGCAGACGACTATTTTTGGGGTTCAGTCAATTCAATCTTTGGCATCAATATACCATTGCTCGGTGATTTACCAATCGTCGCTATTCTCCTACTTGGAACGGGTATATATTTAACAATTTTATTGCGGTTCATGCCCATATTAAAAATTCCCGCCGGGTTTGCCTTGTTGTGGAAGGGGCGAAAAAGTGGCAAAGGCGAAGAAGGGCAAATCACGCCTTTCGCCGCACTGATGACCGCTTTGTCTTCTACGGTTGGTACAGGTAATTTGGCGGGGGTGGCCACGGCAATTACCTTGGGCGGGCCGGGTGCTATTTTTTGGATGTGGATGACGGCCTTGGTCGGCATGGCAACTAAATACGCCGAATCACTTTTGGCTGTGCGCTACCGCGAAGTCGACGAAGAGGGTAATTTTAAGGGCGGCCCTATGTATTATATCAAGAACGGCCTTGGTCCTAAATGGAAATGGCTCGCAATTATTTTCTCAATCGGCACGCTCGCAAGTGCAGTGGCTGCGGGGAATATGGTACAATCCAACGGCATTGCCGATGTTGTCAATCAAAGCTTCGGCGTGCCGCGCATTGCCACTGGGTTTATTTTAGCCGCTCTCGCTTTTGTCGTCATTATTGGCGGCATTAAGAGCATCGGGAAATTTGCGTCTAAATTGGTACCGTTCATGGCATTTGGGTATGTGACAGCAGCACTTATCGTATTGGCTATGAATGCATCGGGTATCCCGGACGCATTTAGATTGATCTTCTCCAGTGCCTTTAGCGGCACTGCCGCAACGGGCGGTTTCTCAGGTGCGATAGTTGCCTTGGCCATCCGTGCTGGTATTGCACGCGGCTTGTTCTCAAACGAAGCCGGGCAAGGTTCCGCCCCCATCGCCCACGCCGCCGCTAAAACCAAAGACCCGGTTCAGCAAGGCACTATCGCCATGCTCGGTACATTCATTGATACAATCGTGATTTGCACAATGACCGCACTGGTTATTTTGACGGTCAAAGGTAATTTCACAGCCGATGTAGGTGGGGTAACCCAAGCGGTTGATTTTGCTTGGCAATCTAATCTTGAAGGCGCACGCATTACTTCGGCAGCCTTTGCGGCTGGTATTCCAGGCGGCGGCTACATCATTACTTTCGCCCTCATGGTGTTTGCCTTTACTACGATTTTGGGCTGGTCATATTACGGCGAGCGGGCGATCTCGTTCTTGTTCGGCGAAAAAGCTGTGCTACCGTTTCGTGTTGTCTGGTGCTTCTTTACATTTGGTGGCGCATTGTTAGCTGTTAAATCAGTTTGGAAGCTGGGAGATATTGGTAATGCCATGATGGCCACACCAAACCTGATAGCAGTACTGCTTCTCTCTGGCGTCGTACTGTCCATGACGCGCGGTGGTCCTTATAAGCGCAAGATACAGCCCCACGACGAAAGCGCCCACGCCAAAGGCTTGCACAATGTTGATGGGGAATCTTAAGCCCTCATTCAAGCAAAACAAAAAAGCCCGCTCAATGAGCGGGCTTTTTTGTTAGGTTAATCCTTCGGATTAATTCACAGGCTTATTGGTGCCGTAATAATATGTTCTACCCGTTTGCGCGGTGGTGGCTTGCCCGTTTCTAGCGGAACCTCTAGTTCTATAAATTATCGGAGCTGCACCAGAACTATAGCTACGAGATGTAGAAGAACTTGAACCATAGGTAATTGGGGCAGAGCTTGAGTTGTAACCACCACTAGAATACCCGGACCCATATCCAGACTGTCTTTGCGTTGCCCCTGATATCCTAGCCGTGCCCGGCCTACACACCACCCTGCGCCATTCATAGCGTTCAGATTGCAACAGTGTGCGTTTGTTCACACTTCCGTAAACCGCAGGCACATTGACCATGCGTTCCCCACCCGGATTGACCACGTCTTCTACTGTTATACTTCTATATTCGGCAGGGATTGGTATTTCGCGGACACTGCCCGGTTCGGCGACCACCTGTTTGCTGATGCGGGTATATTTGGCCGGAACAGGAATACGGCGCACTTGGCCAGGCGATGTCATGACTTTTCTATTGAAGCTAACGCTTTCACCCGGTTCCTCGACCAAACACCATATTTCACAAGTGGAGCCGCAATTGGTGGCAGGAAGCTGTGAGGTGAAATTCGTAGCATTGCCGCCCGAATGATTTCCGCCAGAATGCCCGGTGCGGCGACGATCATCAGCAGTACCGTGGATTGTGTAGCCTTGCGCCCGCAAACGCCCCGGATTGCCGCGCTTCCAGATAAGGCGCGGTGCAGACGTCTGGATTGTTTCCGTCACCGTGCGAAATTGCGGCGGCGATACGGATAATTTATCATAGGCTGGGCGCGTCATTATCTGTTCGGTCACGGTCTTATAGCGCGGTTGGCGCACTTCATAGCGTATGCTGGCCTCTTTGGTCATGACCTGTTCCTGGCGACTGGCCAATTGCGGTTGGCTCACTTCCAATTTGGCATAGCCCTCCTCGACCATAACGCTTTCGGTAGATGTTGAATATTGCGCCGGAATTTCCACACGGGCATAGCATTCCCCAGCAATTGCACCAGACGGCACCAAATCCGGCTCCCATGTCGGTAGTGTAGCTTGACCAGCCAGTGCAGTTGAGGTGATGCTCGCACCCAGTAATAATATACTTGTGAAAGTTATTGGTCTTAAAAATAATGTCATTTCCCACTCCTTATCAAACAGCCCCAGCACGGTGTTAACCATAAGGACAGGTTTAAGGCGTGGTCAAACCAATTGTGCAGAAAACGGCTTTTAAATTGAATACATAGAGAGGATTTCGTCAAGTGCGAGAATGTTACCTACCAAAATCCCCTATTTAGATAAATCGGCGAACAAGCCGTGATAACACTGACCAAGCCACCAAGGCCAGCAATGCCCCACTAGCATTGGCTATGCCGTCTAATATATCGGTCGACCGCCCCGTTGGCATCAGACCTTGCAACACTTCAATCACCAGACCAAATACGCTTAAGCCGAGCCAAATATTGACTGGCTTTATTTTTGGAAATGCTGGCAATACCGCTACGCCTAAAACCGCATAAGCTAACACATGCACAATCTTATCCATGTTATTGATCGACAAACTCGGTTGCGCCGGTATCAGTGAGCTTACCGTAATAATCACCGCCAGTGCAAAGGCCAGGATAGCAAATGCAAAATTTATTTTAGGATTAAACACCCGATAAATCATTTGATGTCCCACAATTTCATTCCTTTAGTTATTAAGTCATTATTTTATTAGTATATGGCGCTCGAATATGGCACCATTATGTTTAAATATGACCAAAATAAAGGAAAAAAATGCACCTGCTAGACCCCAAACAAATCGCCGAAGACCTGTCGGGTTGGAGCGGCGGTGATGATTTCATCACCAAGGTTTTCCAGTTCAAAGATTTCGCCCAAGCTTTCGGTTTCATGAGCGAAATTGCCGTAGTCGCCGAAGCCATGAACCATCACCCCCAATGGTATAATGTTTATAACCGGGTAGATGTGACGTTGACCACCCATGATGCGGGCGGGTTGACGGAGAAAGACGTCACTTTGGCCAAACGTATGGAGCAAGCCGCAGGCGGTTAAAACGTGGGCGCTGTCATCACCAGATTTGCCCCCTCCCCCAGCGGCTATCTCCATCTCGGTCATGCGGCGAGCGCGGCCAAGGTTTTTGGATTTACGCAGGACAATGATGGCATCTGCCTGCTGCGCATAGAGGATATTGACACCACCAGATGCAAGCCGGAATTTGAGCAGGCTATCTATGAAGATTTGGCGTGGTTGGGTTTCACTTGGCCAAACCCCGTGCGCCGCCAAACCGACCACATGCCTGATTATAAAAATGTGATAGGCGCACTACGCGACAAGGGATTGGTTTACCGCTGTTTTAAATCCCGAAAAGAATTAGAAGCAGGCGGCCCGCATCCGATTGTAGACACAGGCCTAGAACAAGACCTAATCGCATCCGGGAAAGCCTTTGCCTGGCGGCTATCCCTTGAGCGCACCCACAAACATCTTGGCTATATATATGACAAACTGACTTTTTTGGATCACGGCACAGAAATCCGCGCCCGCCCTGCCCTGCTGGGTGATGTGGTTTTGGCGCGCAAAGATATTGGCACCAGCTATCATGTCGCCTGCTGTCATGATGATGCTTTGCAAGACGTGACCGACATAGTGCGCGGGGTGGACTTACTAGAAAGCACCCATATCCACCGCCTTTTGCAAGAGCTGATGAACTGGCCCGTGCCCCGTTATCACCACCACGCGCTCTTGGTCGGGGCGGACGGCAAACGCTATTCCAAAACCGATAAATCCCTGGCCATACGCGCCATGCGGCAATCGGGCGCAAGTCCACAGAATATTCTGGCGCAGGCCAAGCAGTTAGGATAAGACGCATCATGGCCACCGCACTGACATTCGTAAAAGACATATGGTATTTTTCCGGGCTTAAGTCCGAGTTTAATAATGGACAGATGGCGCACAAAACTATTGCGGGTCACCCCATAGTTATTGGGCGTGGGCACGACGGTAAGATATTTGCCCTACGCGATATATGCCCCCACCGCGCGGCCCCCCTATCTGCCGGAAGAATCCTGGACGACGGTACGGTAGAATGCCCCTATCACGGTTGGCGTTTCGGTTTGGACGACGGCCAATGCAGCCACATCCCAGCCATATGTTCAGGGCAAAAAGACCCGGCGGGCGGTATTAAAGTCCGGAATTATCCGGTACGCGAAAATGGACAATTGATTTGGGTCTGGATTGCTGGCGATGCCAAATCCAAGGCCGAGCCGGATATTGATCCGCCCCATTGGGATATGGCAGACAAAAAACCGTTGTTCATTGAGCGCCTGACCCTAAATTGCCATGTTGACCATGCGGTCATCGGCCTTATGGATCCGGCTCATGTTTCGTTTTTGCATCGGCAATGGTGGTGGCGTACTGGCGGATCCATGCACGAAAAGGAAAAGAAATTTGAACCCCGGGAGCGCGGATGGGCCATGGCCGCACACGCACCGTCTTCCAATTCTCTTGGCTATAAACTCCTCGGCGGCAAGCCCGTCACCGAAATCGCCTTTCGCCTGCCCGGCGTGCGCACAGAAGAAATCCAGGTGGGCAATAAACGCCTGCTCTCCTTCACAGCCGTTGTCCCCATAGACGACAACAATACGGAAATCACCCAAGTGTTTTTCAATGATTTCGCCGTGGTCAAACTGCTTAAACCCATTATCAAAAAAGGCGCCAGTATCTTCCTTAATCAAGACGGCGACATCATCAAGCTACAAGCAGAATGCCTAAAGCACGACCCCCGCCTAATGCTAATCGACGACGCCGACCGCCAAGCAAAATGGTACTACATGCTCAAAAAAGAATGGGCCAAGTCAAGGGCGGAGGGGCGAGACTTTGTCAATCCAGTGAAAGCAACGACCTTGAGGTGGCGGTCTTAGAACTTCAACCCTTACGTCCCAACAAGCTGAACCCAGTTTTTAGCAACAATAAAACCCACGGCGTGCCGTGCATGAGCAAATCAAAAATATCCGCAGGCGCAGTTAATCCCCCGCCCACCAACATATTCAACTTCTCCCAAACATGCGGCGTCCGAAATGGCGCAAGGCCGAGCGTTGCGCAAAGCAGAATAACGATTGGCCAGTTTAATTTGTCTATGAATTTCATTTTGTGTCCATCAATAATGGTAGCGACATTGGATAATAATTAGGTTGTCATGGGTCGCTTTGTAAACAAGACGATGTTCTTGGTCTATACGCCGTGACCAATATCCAGAAAAGCCCCCCTTTAAGGGCTCAGGTTTTCCAATGCCCTCAAACGGATGGCGCTGGCATTCTTTAATCAACCTGTTTATTTTTTTGAGGATCCTCTTATCGGCTTTTTGCCAATAAACATACTCTTCCCAAGCCTCTGAATCAAAACTGACTTTCACTCTTCGATCAGTTCGTATTCTTTATATTCACCTTTTTCGACACGGGCAATGGCCTCACGAAGACGCCGAGCATTTTTGGGACTGGCCAGCAAATAAGCCGTCTCGTCCATGGCATCATAATCTTCCAGTGACAACAACACGGCAGGCTTGCCGCTCGCACGGGTCACGATTACCGGCTCATGGTCGTCATTAACCTGATCCATCATTTTGGAAAGGTTCTTGCGAAGTTCTGTTGAGGACAATGT
The DNA here is from genome assembly GCA_026982415.1 of Robiginitomaculum sp. GTDB lineage: Bacteria > Pseudomonadota > Alphaproteobacteria > Caulobacterales > Maricaulaceae > Robiginitomaculum_A. The sequence continues at coordinate 14,810 of JALSHE010000105.1, read as the reverse complement.
TTTCATAGCAATAATGTACGTGTTTGCGTACACTTTGTCAAGTAGTCGTGACCGACTATATTTCCCTTGACATATTAGATATTAAGGTTATTAAGGTGTGTATCTATTTAACCCATAAGGAGGAAGACATGACAAATTTACCACCGCCAATTACTAATAAACAATCCGCATTAAAAAATATTGATACATTTTTCGCAGATATAGATAATCAACCAGAAATGCAGAGACGACTAAGCAGGGTTAGAGCTTGGTATTGCCTTAAAAATAATGATGGTAAGTTCATCTTTGCACCATCCAAATTTATCGGCTATGAAAACATCACGTTCAAAACGTATTTTGAATTTTACAACAAAGGACTCACTGGAGGCGAAACTGAACATGTATTGAAAGACATGTTTAAAGAAATGGACCCTGAACATCCGTCTTGGAATGATGTAAATCAGGCGCTTAATGAATTTCTTATGAAGTTTGGAAAAAGGCGCAACAAAATAAGCCGAATGCACTTTTGTGGCTCCTTGGATAACGAAGCTAGGCCGATGGGTACATCCGCAATTGAGGTAATGATTGCAGCCTTTGAGAAGCTAATACCATCACAACAGCGTATTTTCCAAAGCAAAATCGCCGATATGTCATAGTTCAAATACTGCTACTACTTAAACACCCCTACTGGTTCAAGAAACTCCGTAGCTTCCTAGACCGGCTCGGATGCTTCAACTTGCGCAAAGCTTTCGCTTCAATCTGCCGGATGCGTTCGCGGGTTACACTGAACTGCTGGCCTACCTCTTCTAGGGTGTGGTCGGTGTTCATGCCTATGCCGAAGCGCATGCGTAGGACGCGTTCTTCTCGGGGGGTTAGGCTGGCCAGTACGCGGGTTGTTGTTTCGCGCAGGTTGGATTGGATGGCTGCGTCGATGGGCAGGATGGCACCGCTGTCCTCGATAAAATCGCCTAGCTGGCTGTCTTCTTCATCGCCTATGGGCGTTTCCAGGGAGATTGGCTCTTTGGCGATTTTCATGACCTTGCGCACTTTGTCCAGCGGCATGGCCAATTTCTTGGCCAGTTCTTCTGGTGTCGGCTCGCGGCCAATTTCGTGCAAGATTTGGCGCGAGGTGCGAACGATTTTGTTAATCGTTTCGATCATATGCACCGGAATACGGATGGTACGAGCCTGATCCGCAATCGAGCGGGTGATGGCCTGCCTAATCCACCAAGTGGCATAGGTCGAAAATTTATAACCGCGTCTGTATTCAAATTTATCCACGGCTTTCATCAGGCCAATATTGCCTTCTTGGATAAGGTCGAGGAATTGCAAGCCGCGATTTGTGTATTTTTTGGCAATAGAAATCACTAGGCGCAGATTGGCTTCGACCATTTCTTTCTTGGCTTGGGCAGCTTCGCGCTCGCCCTTTTGCACGGTTTGCACAATGCGGCGAAATTCATCGACCGGCACACCTGTTTCCTGAGCTTGCTCGGCTATTTCCGTGCGCAGTTTATCAATCGTGCGCTTTTCGCGGCCAATAAACCTGTCCCAAGCATCGGAACGCCCCCCCAGACTATCAACCCAATCCGGGTTAAGCTCACTGCCTAGATAACACGCCAAAAAGTCTTGACGCGGCACGCCGTTACCATCGGCTAGGCGCATTAATTTACCCTCAAGCCCGATGAGGCGCTTATTAATAGCGTACAATTGACCGACCAAAGCTTCGATCCGGGCATTATTAAGCTGCAAGGATTTCAGTTCTTTGATGATTAACTTTTGTAGATCGTCAAATTCTTGTTGTTGCGGCTTGCGCAGAGCTTTGCCCTTCATGCGCGCGCGAATTTGCATGTCTTGCAAGTTTTGGAAGCGACCAAAATCCCGACCAATATTATTGAGAATTTCAAGAATCCCGTCGCGAAGTTCGGCTTCCATAGCCGCCATGGACAGATTTATTTTTTCGTCTTCGTCTTCTTCTTCGTCGTCGTCCAAGGTTTTTTCACCCTCGGCATGGGTGGCAAGCTTAAGCACAGGGCCGTGCTTGGGCTTTTCAATCTTCTCACCCTTTTCAGGCTCTATCTCGCCTTTTTCAATCTTCTCACGCCGGACGGCTGCATCTGAACGATCCTCTTGGATATTGCCGATAGACAGATTATAGGTGGTATCCAGATCAATAATATCGCGCAGAAGAATGCGCTCTTCTTCCAACTCTTCGCGCCACACCATAATAGCTTCAAAGGTCAACGCACTTTCGCACAACCCCTTGATCATTGTATGGCGCCCGGCCTCAATCCGTTTGGCGATCGAGATTTCGCCCTCGCGGGACAGCAACTCAACAGTACCCATTTCGCGCAAATACATCCGTACAGGGTCATCAGTTCTATCGTGAGCGGGCTTGGAATTTCCGCCTTTAACAACGCGACTGTCTGCTTTGGTCAGGGTGTTGGCAGACGTATCGCCTTGGTCTTTATCGTCGACCACGGATATGCCCAGATCGGAAAGCTCCGATAATGTAACCTCAATTTGGTCAGGGGTCACTTCGTCGACATTCAAATGCTTATTAAGCTCTGATGTAGCAAGCAGGCCGCTTTTCTTGGCCACAGCAATCATGCGTTTAACCTCAACATCGTCCATGTCGAGCATAGTGGATTTCTCTTTTGGCATAGCTTTGACCGCGTCTACAATTGCGTCTTCAACAACGTCTTGTTTGGCACCAGTTTTTTTAGCTACTGGCTTTTTCTTTACCGTTTTCTTGGCTACTGCTTTAGCCATAAATCTTCTCCATTACGCGGCGCGGGATGCCAACCTTAAATAAGGCTCTCACCTAAAATAAGGTCTTCCAACGCCAAAACAACCCCGCCCCGCCCAAAACTTTTCAGTTTTTTGGCAGGTGGAGCTTCTTTTCTTTGCGCCCGCACGAAATGCGAACTATAAACTTTGCGCGTCCCCCAGTCTAGCTTGACTTTTTAGGGCCAGTTGCGCGTGACAAACGCTGTAATGCGTCCGTCTTGTCGGAGCGAATGGTATCAGCCAGCCGCCCTCTTGTTTCTTCTCTGTCTGCTCCGCCGCTCTCCCGGCCCATCAATTTTCCTGCCTCGGCCAGCCATATTGTCTGACGTTTGGTTAAATTAGCGTCAACGCCGCCCATAGCCGCTATGGCCAAATTACGTTCCCGCACGATAGGTTTGATAGTCGCAGCCAGTCCTTCGTCTTCTATATGGGCAATGAGGGCGCGCTTATCAACCGCTATTGTGTCCTGCCAATAGCTTAAAAGTGCATTTTGCAAGCTTTCACACGCGCTTGAGCTGAATTTCAAGCTAAACAATGTTTGGTCAACCCGCTCCAGAAGCTCAGGCCACTCTAACACTGCGCCGATTAGCCGCCGTTCGCGGGCCATGTGTTGGGCTGCGGGCTGCATTTTACTTTGCTGGGTTTTGGTCGGCTTTGCCTTGCCGCCCCATGTTTTATATTTGCCGCCCGGCGTCCATTTTGGCCGTCCGAATTCTTTGTCAAACCGACCGAGTAGCGCGGTCTTATATTGGTCGCGCACCCCTTCGTCGCTAATATCGCGCAGGGCTTCAAAAATCCGGTTTTTCAGGCCCGCTTTGGCTTCGGGACTGTCCAGAACTTCGCGCTCCACTTCGCGCCGCCATAACATATCCACCAAGGGTATGGACTTTTCCAACACGCGCTTCATGGCCTCGGCACCCTTGGCACGGATAAGATCGTCCGGGTCCATATCCTCCGGCATCATCGCAAAACGCAAAGTCTGGCCCGGGCGCAGTAAGGGCAAAGCCCGCTCGACAGAGCGAAACGCAGCCCGCAAGCCAGCTTTATCACCGTCAAAACACAATGTTGGCTCTGGCCCCGCCCGCCACAAAAGCGCTAATTGGTCTTCGGTCAGCGCGGTGCCGAGCGGTGCGCAAGCATGTTCAAACCCGGCCCGTACCAGCGCGATAACATCCATATAGCCCTCGGCCACAATCAGCCCGCGCGCACCGTTATTCGGACTATGTAGGGCTTTGCGGGCTTCGGGATAGCGGTAAAGCACACTGCCCTTATGAAAAATACTGGTCTCGGGCGAGTTGAGGTATTTCGCTTTCGCGTCTTTTTCCATCGCCCGCCCGCCAAAAGCAATCAGGCGGCCACGCGGATCGGTAATCGGGAACATGATACGATTGCGAAACCTGTCCCACGGTTTACGGGATGGTTTACGGTTCTCACGGTTATCATCAGGCCTAATCACCATACCGGATTCCACCAGACGGTTCATGGATGCGCCTTGCTGGGTCAATTCGTCGACCAGCGCACTGTAATCATTGGGCGCGAAACCAATCCCGAACCGCTTGCAATCTTCGCCCGTCAGGCCGCGAGCTTTTAGGTATGTCCGCGCCTCCTTGCCCATTTCCCGGCGCAGGGATTTCTCGAAAAACTCTTTCGAGCGCTCAATCCAGCTAATGGTTTTTTTGTTGGAGGCAGCGCGGGCTTCGGCTTGCGGGTCAGCGGCAGGAAGTTCCATGCCAGCTTGCAGTGCTAAACGCTCCACGGTTTCAGGGAAACTTAACCCCTCGACTTCCATCAAGAACGAAATAATATCGCCGTGCTTACCGCTTGAGAAACAGTGATAAAACCCCTTCTCGTCATTAACAAAAAACGACGGCGACTTTTCATTGGTGAACGGCGACAGTGCCGCAAATTCCCGCCCTTGGCGCTTTAATTTGACATGCTTGCCAATCACGTCCGAAGGCCGAAGACGCGCCTTTAATTCATCAATAAAATGTTCACCAAATTGCATGGGTATAATGTAGGGTGATTAGGCGAGAATTGCCAGAGGGTTGTTTAAGGAGCCTCTGATTAAGACTTGATAGTTAAATGCTTGACGCCTCACCTCAACTTTTAGACGCCTTATAAAGCGTCTATTTACCATAGAACTTAAACAAGCAGAAAGCAATTTCACCTATTACAACCCGCATCAGCAGACGTGAACTAGGTGAGTTATTATTGTCGAATATGAGTAACTGGCACAACAACTTTAAAGCCTTGGCAATATTGGCCAAAACCAGTGTATTCTTGGCGCTATTCGCAGTTGCCGGAAATGCATTCGCTGGTAGTACGCTTACTATTTCCGATGAAGCATTTGGCAATAATGCTACGGGGCGTGCCAATGCAGACACTTTGGACAATGCATGGGCAGCAAGTTTTCCTACGGGCGCGTTTCGCCCCGACCTTTTTCTCGGTGGGGCAGGTTTTATAGGTACGAAAACATTTACCGACCCGACCGGTGCCAGTTATCAGGTTGACTGGGAAGTGGGACGCATCAACCAAATTGGCCCAGGCCTACCAACTTCAACCAGTTTTATTTTGTCTACAGGTGGCTCAGTAACCTATGGCCCAAGCACCTCAATACAGAGTAATTCACCAAATCCTTACTCAACCGACACACGGTTATCCACCAGTGTGTCCGGCACAGGATTAAAAGCCGTAAAATTAGATTTCAACAATAGCGCAACAGACGTTTACGAGTTCGGATTTTACGTTGGGGATTTAGAATCTCGGCCTAATAACGGCACAGTTGGCCGCGTCATCGTCTTTGATGCCGGCGGTGTCGTCATTGGCGACCACCCCATCATATATACAGGCACGGTGAAAACAACCGGCGGGGATGTCATTTATACAGTAACAGAACCAATAGGCTCTCCAACCGGAGCAGCAAATAACAATACTGGAGATTGGGGCAATGCGACCACAGCATTCTTTTCTATTGCCTCAGATGTCGCAATAGGTTCCATTATAGTCCATGTAGGGGACGATGACCACACAACCAACAACACAGGCTCAACCGAGCAGCTTGGCGTCACTGGGTTTCAAATTCCGGCAGCCCCCATAACACCAGGAGCCGCACAATTAGCTGCCGTAAAAACGGTGGCGTTATTTGACGCTGCCGCTAGCGCTTATGCGGTTCCGGGCGATGATGTGGTTTATTCTATTTCTGTCACCAATGAAGGCAACGGCGATGCAGACAGCGATTCGATTTTCCTTGTAGACAAACTGCCTTCCGATTTAGTGTTTTTCAACGGCGATATGGACGGCCCAGGGCCAGGAACGGGTGCCGTCTTATTCAGCCAAACAAGTGCCAGCCTGAGCTTTAATGTTGCTACAGATGTTAAGTACTCAAACAGTGCCAGCCCGCCCGCTGATTTTGCATCATGTGCTTATGATCCAATAGCTGGCTATGATCCAGCAGTTACATATATTTGCCTAAATCCGAAAGGCGCAATGGCCAATGGCTCACCATTCCCGAATTTCACGGTAGATTTTCGCGCACAAATCAAATAGCGAAAAAGCGATTATCCGAATTATCCTCAATGGCCCTTGCAGATATTCGTGCGGTAATTCAGGCCTTACTCAAAGAATTATCCGAAAAACCCACCGACCCTACCCAGTAAAACCAAACTAGAGCGGTTCCTCGCCCCGAAAGCTAATAATCTCGCCGTGGGCTTTATAATCAGGCGAGAGTAGCGGGACGAGTCGTTTGGCTATATCTATCGGTTGAGGTAAAGTGTCCGGGTCTTCGCCGGGCATCGCTTTGGCGCGCATCTGGGTGCGGACGGGGCCGGGGTAAACCAGATTTATACGCAAATTTGATTGTTCTGTCTCGTCGGCCCAACACTGCACCATAGCGTCTAGGGCAGCTTTGCTGGCGGCATATGCGCCCCAAAATGCTTTGCGCGATACGCTGGCGCGTGAGCTCATGAACACGGCGCGGCCTGACGGGGACGCCATCAGGAGTGGTTCCAACGAACGAATGAGGCGGAAATTTGCTGTGACATTTATGGCCAATGCTTCGTCAAATTTCTTGGGCGAGATATGAGGTACAGGTGCGATTTCGCCCAGCACACCGGCATTAGCCAGCAGACCGTCGAGCCGCCCCCAACGTTCATAAACCGCCTTACCCAATTGGTCGATCCCGTCCAGCATTTTAAAATCCATGGGCACGATTGTGCATTCACCACCTTGCGCCCGAATAGCATCGTCCAGATCCTCAAGCCCGCCTTGTGTGCGGGCGGTAGCAATAATGTGGGAGCCAGCTTTGGCTAATTCTATTGCGGCCGCATATCCGATACCGCGCGTTGCGCCTGTGACCAATGTCACGCGACCTTTAAGGGGTTTGTCTGTCATATCTTAGGCTACATCTACGAGGAAAGAAAGTTGCGGGTTTTCACCAGAGTTTTTACGTTCATTGTCAACCAGTGAAGTCGGGTATTCCCCCGTAAAACAGTGATCCGAAAACTGTGGATATTCATCATTACGGGTCAAATCACCAATGGCGCTATAGAGACCCTCTATGGACAAAAATCCGAGACTATCAGCACCCAGCAATTCGCGCATACCCTCTAGGTCATAATTGGCGGCCAGTAATTTATCCGTGCTGGGCATGTCGACGCCGTAGAAATCCGGGTGGCGAATTTCAGGTGATGCCGAGCGAAAATGTACTTCAGCAGCTCCGGCATCCCGTATCATACGCACGATTTTAGTCGATGTTGTCCCGCGCACAATACTGTCGTCCACCAGCAAGACTTTCTTGCCCTTAATCAGGGTGTGGTTGGCAGAATGTTTTAGCCGGACGCCAATATCGCGGATGGCTTGGGTTGGCTGGATAAATGTCCGGCCTACATAATGGTTGCGGATAATCCCCAGCTCAAAGGGGATGCTAGCCGCCTGGGCAAAGCCGAGCGCAGCCGGTACGCCGCTATCGGGTACGGGGATGATCAAATCAACATCAGCCGGGCATTCTTTGGCAAGGCGCATCCCCATACGTTTGCGAACTTCATAGACACTTTGGCCGCCGACAATGCTGTCGGGGCGGGCAAAATAGACAAATTCAAACACGCAAGGCCGCTTGGGCACTTTTGGGAAAGCGCGGATAAATTCAATTTTATTTTTTGCGCCGTCCTTGGTAATAACCACGACTTCACCCGGCTCAATTTCGCGGACAAGCTCTGCATCTATCATATCCAGCGCGCAGGTCTCGGACGCCAATATATAGGCATCCCCTTTTTTGCCCAGCACGAGGGGGCGAATGCCCAATCGGTCGCGAGCGCCGATGAGCTTTTTATTAGTAATACCAACAAATGCAAAGCCACCATCAATTTGCCGCAGGGCGTCGATAAATCGGTCTATGAAAGACGTGCGCCGCGAACGCGATACAAGATGCAAGACGACCTCGGTATCACTGGTAGATTGGAAAATAGCACCATCATGTACCAATTGTTCACGCAGCAAATACGCATTGGTCAAATGACCATTATGGGCAATGGCAAGCCCGCCGCTGTCCATTTCAGCAAATAAAGGCTGGGTGTTACGCAGCAAGGTTTGCCCGGCGGTGGAATAACGGTTATGGCCAATCGCCACATGACCCGGCAAGCGTTGGCGCAAATCTTTGCCCGTAAAGTTTTCCCCGACCAGGCCGAGATGGCGCTCCGAGTGGAATTTACCGTCAAAGCTGGCAATCCCGCAAGCTTCTTGACCCCGGTGTTGGAGCGCATGTAGACCGAGCGTGGTAACCGCTGCGGCGTCTTCCACCCCGTAAATCCCGAACACACCGCATTCTTCACGGATTTTCGGGGACATATTCAGATGCTTAATCTCGAAGTCTTTCGGCGTTATATGGGTGGGCATTTGTAGCTCTTTCAGTGTACGCATTGTGGTTCTTGCTTAAGGTCTCTTTAGGGAGCCTCTTGGGGAATATCGGGGAGTATATCTGATTCTTTTCCCTTCGTCTGTATATCTTCGGCAATTTCTTTGGCGCGAGCGAATGGCAGGTTTTGCAGGGTGTCAGAGACTTGGCGCAAAATTGGGTAGGTTTTTGCCGTACTCATCCATTCAGCAGGTTCGCCGTCTTTTGCAGATTTAGATATAACCAGTACAAATAGTGAAGCTAGGACTAACCCGCGTGCCAAACCGAAGCCAAGCCCCAGTAACCTATCGAAAAATGGGGGTTTCTGCCCGCGAATAGATTTTGCCCAGCCCCGCATTAAAAAGCTGGAAACAAGATAAATAAGACCAAATACGCCGAGCAATAAAGCGCCGTCTGCTAACCATGCAGGCTTAATAAAACTTTGCACATTGATCTGGTAACGACCAAAGATAAACAAGGCTCCAACCACCCCAACCAACAAAGCAATAATGGAAATTAGCTCGCGCGAAATACCGCGCGCAAAGGCCAAAATGCCTGAAAATCCAAGAATGATAAAAACGACAACGTCAAAACCGCCAAATGTCGTGCCTGCTATTTCCATATCTTATCCCCAGATAAAACGTTATGGGGACACCCATATGGGAATCGTCACCCGTCAGATAGGGCTTCTACACGGCTTATCAGGTCAGGCAAAGTACTGATTTCAATAATCGGCAGTTGATCTGGTGATGCATCTTTCTTGGTGGACTTGTTTTGTGGGGCAATGGCGCGTTTAAAGCCAAGCTTGGCCGCCTCCTTGAGCCTTGCATCCGTGCGCGAAGCCTGACGCACATCGCCGGAAAGACTAATCTCTCCGAAAACAACGCAGTCCGCTGGCAATGGTATATCAAACACTGATGATGCCAGTGCCGCCGCCACAGCTAAATCTGCGGCTGGTTCATTGATTTTGAGACCACCCGCTACATTAAGATAGACATCCTTGCCGCCAAAACTAACCCCGCAACGGGCTTCCAGCACGGCAAGCACCATAGCCAACCGCCCGCTATCCCAGCCAACAACGGCGCGGCGCGGCGTGCCGAAAGCGGCTGGCGCCACCAAAGCCTGAATTTCTGTCAGCACAGGCCGAGTTCCCTCAAGCCCGGCAAATACGGCAGCACCGGAAGCCGCCTCACCGCGCCCGTCCAAAAATAATGCGGACGGATTTTCCACTTCCACAAGCCCCGCCCCCCCCATTTCAAACACACCGATTTCGTCGGTCGGACCAAAGCGGTTTTTATGGGCGCGTAATATGCGAAACTGGTTAGCCCGGTCACCCTCAAAATACAAAACCGCATCGACCATATGTTCGACCACGCGCGGCCCGGCTATTTGCCCGTCCTTAGTCACATGCCCCACCAACAAAACAACGGCTCCAGACTTTTTGGCATAGCGGGTCAATTCTTGGGAACAAGCCCGTACCTGCGCCACTGTGCCCGGTGCCGCGCCAAGTTGATCCGTCCACATGGTCTGTATAGAATCGATAATAATTACGTCCGGTTTTTCCACCATCAAACCGTCTATTATAGGGCCAATTGATGTCTCGGCAGCCAGATAGACAGGGGCGTCCGAAAGACCGAGCCGTTTCGCCCGGCGCTTAACTTGTGCGGTAGATTCTTCACCTGAAATATAAGCCGCCTTGCAGTTGGCTTTCGCCATAAACCCTGCGACTTGTAGCAAGAGCGTAGATTTACCAATACCCGGATCGCCGCCAATCAGCAGTGCTGAGCCAGGGACAAAACCGCCGCCCGTGACCCGGTTAAGCTCATCAATGCCAGTATTAAGCCGTGGCAGTTCTTCGATCTCGCTATCCAGTTCGACAAAAGCTATTGCCCGGCTTTTGCGCCGCCGCCCAGACTTCGGCGCATTTTGCGCTGGAACTTCCTCGACCAATGTATTCCACTCCCCACAAGCATCGCACCGCCCAGCCCATTTACCGTGGACACTGCCGCAAGATTGGCAAACAAAAATATTAACGGCTTTACCCATGCTCTACACTCCAAATTTATAGAACATAATAAGAACGTAATCCCAACTGTCAACTATGTTTATGTAATGTTCCGAAAAAGTCACGAGTGCAAACACGCCATCAAGCTTGTGACTTATTTGGCACAGTATGCACTTTTTTTCATAACAAGACAGACAAGGCTTTGCGCTTTAGTTAATTATCGCATAACGTCTATACAGAATTATATATATAAACCAACAAACCAACAAACCAATAAAAAGGGGACCTTTATGTTCAATAAGAAACTAGGACTACTCGCTTCAACCGCATTCGTAGCAAGTGTAGCTTTTTCAGGCACAGCAAATGCGCAGATAAAAGACGAGATTATCGTCACAGCGACCAAGCGCCAGCAAACTTTGCAAGAAACACCTGTTACCGTTTCCGTTACGTCTGCTGATACACTTGAAAAAGCGCAAATCCTTGACATAACCGATTTGCAATCCGTAGTTCCTTCCCTACGTGTTGGACAATTACAATCTTCTAAAAATACAAATTTCCGCATTCGCGGCTTTGGTAATGGCGCTAACAATGCAGGCATTGAGCCTTCCGTTGGTGTGTTTATCGACGGTGTTTACCGCTCACGTTCAGCCGCGCAAATTGGCGATCTGCCAAAACTAGAACGCATCGAAGTCCTTTCCGGCCCTCAATCCACACTATTTGGTAAAAATGCCTCTGCGGGTGTTATCAGCGTTGTGACGGCGAAACCATCTTTCCAAACCCAAGGTTATCTTGAAGGTGGTGTTGGCAATTTCAACCAACGCGTCTTCAGAGCCTATGCGACGGGCGGTTTGTCTGATACGATTGCAGTAAGTCTCGGGGGATCTGTAAACAAACGCGACGGTTATGCGCCAAGCGCCGTTGGTTTGGAAGCCAATAATAGCCGGGATCGTTTAAGTTTGCGCGGTCAGCTCTTGTTCGAACCTCGCGATGATATTTCCATGCGTTTTATCCTTGATCATAGCAAAATCGATGAAATATGTTGCTCTGTCACCAACTTTGTAAATGGCCCTACGGCTGGTGCAATCCAAGCACTTGGCGGGCAGCTGGCCGACCCGAATAATCCATTTGCTTACATCAATTATCAAAATAGCAATAGCGTGAATGATGTTAAGGATACTGGAATTTCTGCGCATATTGACGTTGATTTTGACACATTTTCTTTCACATCTATTAGTTCATTCCGCGCTAATGATGCTAGAAACAACTATGACGCTGACTACACAACAGCAGATATTTTAGTCGTAGACGACAATGTCGACATTAAAACCTTTACACAAGAAATTCGCCTGACGTCTACTGGCGACAACAAGATCGACTGGATGCTTGGCGGCTTTTACTTTAATGAAGCTATCGAGCAAAATAGCGGGCTAGATGTCGGGGGTGATTTCCGTAATTATATTGACATACTGGCTGGTAGCCCGGCTCTATTAGGCACTATCGAGCTAACCAACGGCTTTGCTCCTGGTACATTCCTCAGTGCAGACGGTGATACGCAAGAGTTTTTCACCCAAGACAATACTGCCTATTCAGCATTTGCGACTGTGGATTTTCATGCCAGCGAAAAATTGACCGTAACTGGTGGTGTTAACTTCACCAAAGACAAAAAATCGGTCACAGGTAGAACCATTAACAATGAGGTTTTCTCATCCCTTGACCTGAATAATGTCAACGGTATCGACTTACTTGCCCAAGGTGCCATAGCGGGCGCTTTTGATGATGCGAACAATCCTATCTTCCAAGCTTTCCAAGCTACATTTGGTGTGCCTTTGAATGCTGGCACGCAAGCATTTATCGCTGGCGGTGGAGCGGGCGCAGCTGCACAACAAGGTTATTTACTCGGTTTTGTTCCGGCTATCGAAGGCCAGGTTAGAGGCGGCCTGCAAGGTTTGCAATTCTTGCCGCAATTCCTCGCCTTTGGCAACTCGGTTGAAGATGGCCGCTCTAATGACGAGCAGGTCACTTGGACGGCCCGCTTAGCTTATGAAGTGAATGACAACATCAATGTCTATGCCAGTGCTGCTACGGGCTTCAAATCTACATCATGGAATTTGTCGCGAGACTCACGTCCAGACCTTGCTGGTCGCGTTCTACCTGGCGGCGGGCCACAAACACCAACCAATAACATCTTTATTGACCAAGGCCTCACCCGAACCAACCAGACCTACGGAACACGTTTTGCTGGCCCGGAAGATGCTATGGTATACGAAATCGGTGTGAAAGCCCGCTTCGACAAAGGTGCTATTAATGTCGCTATCTTCGACCAAAGCATTGATGGATTTCAGTCTAATACATTCATCGGCACAGGTTTTGTTCTAGCCAATGCGGGCAAACAAAGCACAAAAGGTGTTGAATTTGATGCTTCATATTATCCAGTAGACGCATTGAAACTTACCTTAGCAGGTATTTATTTGGATGCGGTATATGATAGTTTTGTCAATGCACCTGGGCCAAATGGTACGGTTGTTGATCGTTCTGGTCAAAAAGTAGCCGGCATTCCAGAGTTTGGTTTCTCCACCTCTGCGACCTATACTCACGACTTTGGCGGTGGGACAACCGGATATATCCGTGGTGACTATCAGTATGAAAGTACCGTGGACATTGTGGAAATTCTCGGCGTGGAAGCCAAATCCAGCTATCTCAATGGCTCGCTTGGCGTTAAACTTGATAACGGCTTTGGTATACAAGTTTGGGGTCGCAATATACTCGGTCACGAAACCTATATCAGCGCCTTCCCTGGTGTTGTTCAACAAGGCACCATCAATGCTTACCCTGTTGCACCAGCAACTTACGGCGTATTACTCCGTAAAGAGTTTTAATTTACAGGCTAAACCAACTTATGGTGTGATCTTGCGTTCGTCGTAAAATCACATCCTAGGGGGAGGAAAAGACGGCTCAGAGGCAACTCGGCGAGCCGTCTTTTTTCGTTTTGGGCTTCTAATTAATGCAATTCTCCACAAACCTGAACGCAACATAACAGCTATGCGCCCATAGCGCTTCCCTCATTTGTATTCTGTACGATACTCCTTATATGTAATATGTAACCAGTAAGAGGATTTCCAACATGATCGTTAAAATGATGAAAAGTAAGCTGCACCGTGCCACCGTCACTCAGGCGGATTTGCACTATGAAGGGTCTATTTCTATTGATACGGATTTGCTCGAACGCGCAGACATTCTGCCCAATGAGCAAGTGGACATCCTCAATATTACCAACGGCGAGCGCTTTACCACCTATGCTATCGAAGCCCCGCGCGGTTCCAGAACCTTTGGCCTGAACGGTGCCGCCGCACGGCGTGTGCAGGTTGGTGACCAAATCATCGTTGTCACCTATTGCGATATGGAGCGCGAAAAAGCCCGCAATTACGCCCCGACCGTCGTGTTGCTAGACAAAGACAATGAGATTGTGAAGCATTGATTTGTAAGGTGGATTACGCGCAAAAGGTGCTAATCCACCCTACAGCCCAGTCGTTTACCCAACCATGCATTCCTTACAGAACGGGAATTTTGGGAATTATGTCTAGAGTATTTTTTCTTATATTGGAACCACTTTGATGGGATGAGATTTGTTTTTTGGCCATTTTTACTATAGGGAGCGCGGCTTGCAGAGCGGAGCACTAGCCCGGGTCAAGAGCCGCAACGATGTCCAAAAAGCAAAGATCGCCCAAGCAACACCTAAGTCATTGATTTATATATTACTCTTCAGTCCGGTCACTTGCTTTTGCACCCTGCGGGCACAAGACACCCCACCTCCCCCATAAGTGCAGGGCAATCTCATATGAATATTCGGGCTTAGCGTGAACCACTACCTTCTCGCCCCTCACCTTGTTCCTCTCCCATGGGGAGAGGAACAAGGTGAGGGGTAAGTGCTAAGGGGAAAACCATATGCGCTAGCCCTGCCTATAAATGGAATAAGGATGAAACTACTCGGAACAAGCTGCATAGAATGTAGGTTGGTTTGCTAAAATCCTCTGCAGCGCCTTGTGTATCTCTGCCTAGTTTCCGTGATATTTACCCTTGATTTTCGTTAGACGCCCCCAAAGTAATGCTATAACAACGCATATTCACAAGGAAGCGCTTAGGCAATATGGCTGA
>JALSHE010000104.1 GCA_026982415.1 Robiginitomaculum sp. | reverse complement strand
TAGGCAAGCGGAGAAATCACTAATAATGAGGATCAATTCTAAACTCGACCCGTTTTAAAGGTTTTTATCTAACGCAGGTTTCAAATATTTACCTGTCCAGCTTTTCTTAACCTTGGCTACGTCTTCCGGTGTGCCTATGGCGACCACTTCGCCGCCGCCGTCGCCGCCTTCTGGGCCTAGGTCTATTATCCAGTCTGCGGTTTTTATGACGTCTAGATTATGTTCGATGACGATCATGGTGTTGCCGCCCTCGACCAATTCGTTCAGCACACCGAGCAGTTTATTGACATCTTCAAAATGTAGCCCGGTGGTTGGTTCGTCCAGAATATACAGCGTGCGGCCTGTGGCGCGCTTGGACAGTTCTTTGGCCAGTTTGACCCGTTGGGCTTCGCCGCCGGAGAGTGTGGTCGCCTGTTGCCCAACTTGCAGATAGCCCAGCCCGACCCGTTGTAATGTGACCATTTTATCGCGGATGCTCGGCACGGCCTTAAAGAACACCGCCGCATCATCAACGCTCATGGACAATATATCGGCGATGGTTTTACCCTTGAATTTTATCTCAAGTGTCTCGCGGTTATAGCGTTTGCCCCGACAGGTTTCGCACTGCACATATACGTCCGGTAAGAAGTGCATTTCTATCTTGATAACCCCGCCGCCCCGACACGCTTCACAGCGTCCGCCCTTGACATTGAAACTAAACCGCCCCGGTTTATAGCCTCTGGTTTTGGCTTCGGGCAGGCCAGCGAACCAGTCGCGTATGGGGGTAAATGCGCCCGTATATGTGGCCGGGTTAGAGCGCGGTGTGCGCCCGATAGGGGATTGGTCTATGTCGATAACTTTGTCGAGATATTCGAAGCCCTCAATGCTATCGTGGGGCATGACCGAGACGCTGGAATTATTCAGTTTGCGCGCTGCCGCTTTGTACAGGGTTTCAACCGTCAGGGTGGATTTACCGCCGCCCGACACGCCCGTGACACAGATGAACAGGCCAAGGGGAAATTCCACGTCTATGGATTTTAAATTATTGCCCCGTGCGCCATTTACCTTAAGGAATTTATGCCCGGCTTTACGGCGCTCGGACGGGATGGCGATTTTCTTTTTACCGACCAAATATTGCCCGGTCAGGGATTTTTTGTTGGCCTTAATCTTGGCAGGCGTGCCCTCGGCCACAACCTCGCCGCCCTCTATGCCCGCAAGTGGCCCCATGTCGAGGACGTAATCTGCGGTTAAAATAGCGTCTTCGTCGTGCTCAACCACAATCACCGTATTGCCCAAATCCCGTAGTCCACGCAGGGTTTCCAACAGCCGCGCATTGTCGCGCTGGTGCAGGCCGATACTGGGTTCGTCCAGCACATAGAGCACACCCGTCAGGCCGGAGCCGATTTGTGAGGCGAGGCGAATGCGTTGGCTCTCACCGCCGGAAAGCGAGCCGGAACCACGTCCCAGCGTCAAATAATCCAGCCCGACTGCGTTCAAGAATGACAAGCGGTCGGAGATTTCCTTGAGGACGGGGCGGGCGATTTCGCTGCTTTGGCCTTTTAGGTCTTTGGACAACTTTTCGAACCTGTCCTTGGCCAGCTTGATGGACATATCGCCAGTTTCGGTGATGTCCATACCGTCAATTTTCACCGCGAGAGCTTCGGGGCGCAGGCGTTTGCCGTCGCAAGTTTCGCATTTTGCGGTGGACTGGAATTTGGCTAGAAAATCCCGCGCCCATGTGCTTTCCGTATCCCTGAAACGGCGATCCAGATTGGGGATAATGCCTTCGAACGGTTTCTTGGTTTCGTATTTGCGTCCGGCTTCGGAATAGACAAATTGCACCATTTCGCCTTTGGTGCCGTGCAAAAGAATGTCTTGGTGTTTGGCCTTCAGTTTTTGCCACGGGGTTTCCAAATCGAACCCGTAATGGTTGGCCAAGGCTTCGAGGGTCTGGCGGTACATGCGGCTCGGCGTCTTTGACCACGGGGCGATGGCGCCTGATCTAAGAGTTTTAGAGTTGTCGGGGATAACCAATTTGGCATCAAATTTAAGCTCATGCCCCAGCCCGTCGCAGGCCGGACAAGCGCCGTGGGGCGAGTTGAAAGAAAACAAGCGTGGTTCAATTTCCGAAATGGTAAAGCCCGACACGGGGCAGGCGAACTTCTGCGAAAACAAGATGCGTTCGCCGTCGTCCGCATTTTCCGCAACGGCTAGACCATCCGAGAGGCGCAGAGCCGTCTCGAAACTATCGGCGAGCCGTGTTTCCAAACCTTCGCGCACCACAACGCGGTCAACCACAACATCAATGTCGTGCTTGTAGTTTTTATCTAGCGCAGGCGCTTCTTCGATACGGACTAACTCGCCGTCGATTTTTGCTCGCTGAAAACCTTGTTTCATCAGGTCTGCAAATTCTTTGCGGTATTCACCTTTGCGCCCGCGCACGATGGGGGCGAGGATATAAAGTTTGGTTTTCTCGGGCAGAGCCATGACGCGGTCGACCATTTGCGCAACGCTTTGGCTCTCAATGGGCAGGCCCGTAGCAGGTGAATAGGGCACACCAACCCGCGCCCACAAGAGGCGCATATAATCGTAAATTTCCGTAACCGTGCCCACAGTGGAGCGCGGGTTTTTGGACGTAGTTTTTTGCTCGATAGAAATTGCGGGCGATAGGCCTTCTATGCTGTCCACATCCGGCTTGTCTTGCAGCTCCAAAAACTGTCTTGCATAAGCCGACAAGCTTTCCACATAGCGCCGCTGTCCCTCCGCATAGATGGTATCAAAGGCCAAGGATGATTTGCCTGAACCAGACAAGCCAGTAATAACGATGAGCTTATCACGCGGCAAATCCACATTGACGTTTTTAAGATTATGTGTCCGCGCACCGCGCACTTTTATGTGTTTTAATGAAGTCATTTAGTTTCCCTGTCGTGCCAAAAGGCGCTCCACGTCTCTTGATAATGGCTCATAACATGAACATAAGTGATTGAAAGCGGAAACTGACCGCTCCTGACAGGTTTAGGCAGAAATCACATAAATCTCGGCGCTTTTGCAGGGTGAGTAAGGCCGCCTTGCTCTATGTGCGTGGCGCGCGCTTTATTGTGTGGGTGATTTTTTGCCTCGCCATAGGTGAGGACGGGAGTGACGCAAGCATCTGTATTTTCGAACAAGAATTCCCAATAGGCGCGGGGCTTGCTTTTGAAAATGTGTGAGAGCAGTTCGGTTTGCTCTGGCCAAAGGTTTGGGTTGTTTTGGTCGCCGTAAGTTTGCGGATCCAGGTTCAAGACCCTGAGCATTTCACTGAAAAATTTTGGTTCCAAACAGCCAACCGCCATAAACCCGCCGTCGCTTGTCGTGTAGCAACGATAGAACGGCCTTGAGCCATCGAGCAAATTACTACTGCGTTTCTCCGACCACATACCCATATGATCCAAAGAGTGTACGATACCCATCATGGAGAAAGTTCCGTCAATAATGGCCGCGTCTATGATGCGACCCTTTCCGGTTGCTTTTGCCTGTACCAAAGCCGCCAAAATGCCAATGACCAAAAACTGGCTACCGCCGCCGTAATCACCGACAAAATTTAAGGGCAGGGACGGCGGACGGTCTGCATCTCCCATAGCGTGAAGTGCGCCCGTTAGGCCGATATAATTGATGTCATGCCCAGCTTTGTGCGCCCAAGGCCCGCTCTGCCCCCAACCTGTCATACGCCCGTAAATTAGCGCCGGATTAATTTTACGGCAATGTTCTGGGCCAAGGCCAAGTTTTTCCATAACGCCGGGGCGGTTGCCTTCAAACACAATATGTGCGCTCGGCAATAGGTCTAGCACAGCTTGCCGACCCTGTTTTGTTTTCAAATCCAACTCTAAACATGTCTTGCCACGGTTTTCCACAGGGAGTTTGAGCGCGCCCGGCCTTTCAATGCGGATAACTTCCGCTCCCAAATCAGCCAGCAATTGCCCGGCATAGGGCGTCGGGCCAATGCCGGAAAGTTCGATAACTTTGGTGTTTTTTAGCGGATTATTAGTCATAGGTATCACAGCATAATAACGAAAAGTTAATCTCTATTACAAAAATATAACTTTGTCTGGCTAAATACTAACGATAGGTTAATCATATCTTGATAGGATACATACTGGGGCGATTCGGTTTTCTTTCTTTTGAAATTAAACGCGGGTCACAATAAATGTCTGGAGGGCGTAGACGCAGAACTTAAAGGTCTGGGGAGACGCACAATGAAAGAACGTAAAAACAGTAGGCAATCTATCAAAACTATCAAAGCGGATCTTAAACGCTTGAAAAAAATATTGAAAAGCAAATATGTCCGTCCGGCAGATTTCGCGACGCGTGACCGTTTGGCTCGTAGATTGCGTGACGCGGAAAAACTAAGCGCCTAATAAGGCCTATTTGCATTTAGTGGTTTGTCGTTATCTGGCTTGTGTGGGTTTTGTTTGCTTGCGCTGGCCGGGATTTGCTCTAGTATGCAATAAAATGCATATAAGAGGACTTTATCATGAGCGTATTAGAGGGCTTACAAGCCAAAATCGGGCAGGAACTTGGCGTATCTGAATGGGCTGAAATGACCCAAGACAGGATTTCTGGGTTTGCCGATGTTACCGAAGACCACCAATTCATCCATATAGATGCGGAAAAAGCGAAAATGTTCACGCCCTTCGGCGGCACCATCGCCCACGGATTTTTGACATTGTCTATGTTGTCCCGCTTTGCCGAGACCGGATTGCCTGCCGTTGAGGGGGCTAAAATGGGTATGAATTACGGCCTTAACAAAGTTAGGTTCTTATCCCCTGTTCCGAGCGGTGCCAAAATTCGTGGCCGCTTTACTTTGTCATCAGCCGAAGAGAAAAACCCCGGACAGCTATTACTTTGTCACACTATTACGGTTGAGATCGAAGGTGGTGCAAAGCCCGCTGCCGTAGCTGAGTGGCTCTCCCTGATATTTATATAAGTTTTAAACCACCATTTAGGAAAATCACATGAAAATCGAATTTAATAACCGTGTGGCAATCGTCACCGGAGCCGGCGCAGGCTTGGGCCGTTCCCACGCAATCGAACTAGCAAAACGCGGCGCGAAAGTTGTGGTCAACGATCTCGGAGGCGCGGCAGACGGCACGGGCGGTTCAATGACCCCGGCTCAAGAAGTCGCGGACACAATCATAAAAGCTGGCGGCGAAGCCATAGTGAGCGGCGCCAATGTTGCGGACTATGCCCAGGTCGAAACTATGGTCGGCGAAGCTATGGACAAATGGGGGCGGGTCGATGTTCTGGTTAATAATGCCGGGATTTTGCGCGATAAATCATTCGTCAAAATGGAACTTAAGGATTTTCAAGTGGTCATGGATGTGCATTTGATGGGCAGTGTAAATTGCACCAAGGCCGTCTGGGATATTATGCGCGATCAAGGCTATGGCCGTATTGCCATGACCACATCATCGTCTGGTATGTATGGCAATTTTGGCCAGGCCAATTATGGGGCTGCCAAGGCTGGTCTTGTTGGCTTGATGAATACATTGTGTATTGAGGGCGCAAAATACGATATTCGCATTAATGCTTTGTCGCCCGTTGCCCATACCCGCATGACCGAAGGTCTGATCCCCGAGGAGGCGCTGAAATTACTCACACCCGCATCTGTTACGGCGGGTCTGATTACCTTAGTGGCAGAAAATTCTCCGAACCGGACGATACTCTGTGCCGGGGCTGGCGGTTATGCCCGCACGGTAATCACAGAAACCGACGGGATTTATCTGGCACCCGCAGACCAGACGCCTGAAAATGTCATGGCGGGTATGGACAAGATTAACGACACCGCTGGTGCGCAAGAATTCACCCAAGGTTTCCAACAATCCGAGAAATTCGTCGGTAAGGCTATGGCTAAGGGTGGATAAGGCCGAACTATATGGGCGGATCGCTACAGAAATAGCTGCCGTCAATGCGGGCGAAACCTCTATGATCGCCCGCTATGCAACGGCCTGTTGTCTTCTAAACGGGGCATTCCCGCAATTTTATTGGACAGGTTTCTACCTAGTCGACCCGCTCAAACCAAGTGAACTCGTGGTCGGCCCTTATCAAGGTACGTTGGGCTGTTTGCGCATTCCGTTCGGCAAAGGTGTGTGCGGGACGGTTGCAGCTTCGGGTAAAACCGTGCTGGTCGAAGATGTCCACAAATTTCCCGGCCACATAGCCTGCGACAGCAAAACAATGTCGGAAATCGTTGTGCCTGTATTTGACAAGGCGGGCGAATTGGCAGCAGTGTTGGATATAGACTCGACAGACCTCGCGACATTTGACGCTGTGGATCAAGCGGGTTTGGAAGCTATCTGTAAGACGTTATTGCTTTAATATAAAGCGCCGTCGATTGGCATGACCATGTCTGGGAGATCGTCTTCCCCCAAGCCAAAGGCTATTAGGTCGCGTTCCAAGGATCTTGCTAGGGCATCCATGGGGATGACATTGCGGTTGTTTGTGAATGGTTCTTCCATATAAGAGCCGATACCCTCGACCATAAAGAACACCCAGCCTACTATGACAACTGCTGGAATAGCCAATAGCCCGACATTTTCGAGACCGGGCAAAGCGAAGGACAACAAGATGAGAAATAGCCAGAGAAACACATTGGTGAAATAGGTGTAATGGGTTGGGAAGGGCGTGTTTTTGAGGCCCTCACAGGCGGTTTGTCCAGCAACAAGTTCGCGCTGGATAGCGACCATTTCAAAATGCTCGCCGTCGATAAACTGACCTTCGCTTTGGGCTATACGAAAATCCCGGGACTGTAAAAATAATAATTTGAGAGCCGGATTGTGGCAGTCACTAGCGACTGCATAGTCTTCGTCCGTCAGCAATGCGCGCACGCCCTCGAAAGGCGGTACGTCTTTAAGCTGGCGACCCAATACCCAAATCCAGGCAATGTTTCTGCGGATCATGCGGTGCATAACGGTTTTAGCCAATTTGGACGGCTTGCCGGTATTGTGGTTGATATGTTTCTCGTGCAGGCGCGACAGTAATAGTGTCTGGTTTCGCGACCAAGCACGCATGGTGCCCCAAAGCTCCCGCGCCTTAAACCAACGTTCATAAGCAGAATTTGTCCGAAACCCTAGAAAGATGGAAATGGCTGTACCAAGGATAAGCGGTGCTGTCATATCCGGTGCATATTCACCCCAGCCAAAATACATCATTGGTATGACAATGATAGACGAAATAATAATCATCATGGCAAGTTGTTTCCAAATCACCTTGAGCAGTCGTAAGGTCGATATTTTGCGTTCAACAATCATAGTATTTGTGCCCCGTATTGTTGTTCAATCTCAATGCCTCTGTTTTAAGAAGCTTGTTCTGGTTCGCGTATGGCACACTACACGGGGTGTCGGCAAGATGTCTCGGGGAAATTTATAAGCACATTACCTAGTTTCTGGCCCGTAGAACGTCTTGCTAAAACTTGGTGGTAATCTCGGCGCCAAACCTTCTTTGCGCACCCGGATGGTTAAAGGATCCGCCAAATTCGGGTGCTGGGATAACCTCTTCTAAATATTTCTCGTCCGTGAAATTATCAACGAAAGCGGTAATGGACCAATTATTTATGTTCAAACCCAGCCTGGCATTCAGTGTGGTGTAGGCATCTCGCCGGGCATTTGAAAAATCAGCTGTACCCAACGCGCCAGCGCCTGCGCCAAAGCCAAGCTCGAATAACGGCATAAATATAGTTGGTCGCTGGCCGCCTTGCACCGTGTGAAACCACGTAGGACCGATAAATTGCGCGTTGGCATGGGCAGTAAGGGACATATTATCCGACAATGGCCATGTAAGGTCCCCGCCCAAGTTTATGGTGTAATCTGGTGTGTAGGGGGACTTGTTGCCGACGGTATCTGGGCGAGAGGCGTTGGCTTTAATCTGGCTATCTATCCAGCTACCGCTCGCATAAAGGTGCAAATTGTCATTAACCCGTCCGTCAATCGCCAGTTCAAATCCGGTAATATTAACTTTGTCGATGTTGGACACGACACGCAAAAGCCCGAACGAACCAACTAAAAATTCGAAAAACTGCATGTCAGTGACATCGGTCTTGTAGGCAGCACCACTAAGGCGCACTGTACCGTCCATTAAATTAGCTTTGAAGCCAGCTTCGAACGCGCTGGATGTTTCTTTTTTGAAATTATCCCCAATAACGGGCAAAGGGACGCCAAGATTATCGGCAAAGTTAATGCCGATGCCGCCATTGATGAAGCCGTTGATAAAAATATCGATTGTGGCGGCGCTGCCGGAATTATTGAAGCCGCCCGCTTTGAAGCCTTTGCCCCAATTGCCAAACAAGGTAAGATTATCACTGGCATCCCAAGTGGCCGATATTTTCGGTTGGAGCGCCGAGAAGGTTTGTTCTTTATCGGGGATAGTGCCTGCCGGGTTGATTAAGCTACTGAGGGCAGGGTTGAGCGGGTCGTTGAAAATCCCGTCAAAGTTCAAATCAATTACCGATTGGGTCACATTGGTCGGTACGAGGGAGCTAACTTTGCGCTTTTCGCTGTCATAGCGGGCGGCAACAGAGATTTCAAAATCATCAGAGACATCAAATTGCACTTGGCCAAATACGGCCAGTACACTGCTGTCGAAATCATCATGGGTCAGCGACGCGGTCGCATTGGGGCCACCATTTTGAAACAGGCCGCGCACAGGTGCGGCACCGCTATCGCGGTTCAACGAAACACCGACTTGTCTGTCTATATCAAGGAAATAGCCACCGACCATCCACTGTAAGGGGCCGTCTTGGTCGGAGGCCCAGCGCAATTCGGCACTAAAATCTCGTTGGTCTCGAAGTTGCTCTTGAATGCCGTCGCATGTCGTAGGGGTATAAGCCCCAAGGAACGAGCCAGTGGGATCAAATATCACGCCGACTGGTGATGTGCCGATAAATTGCGGCGCTAGCAATTGGATGCCTGCTGCATTTAGATCGGTGACGCTTTGCTGGCACGCTGCATCTGGCGCATAAAATCCGAATGCGGCAGATGTACCGTCGGAAATTAGATTGTTTTCAATATCGCTAAATAGCGCCCACCCGGTGAGGGTGGTGTTATCCAGTTTGTAGTCAAATTTTGCCGAAAATTCTTTGGCAGATTGGTCATTGTCCGAAATAATATTGGGTTGGAACAGAAAGTCAAAATCATTGACGTCCTGAAAAGCCGGGGGGTTGTTGGTAGCGGAAGCAAAGACGGGTAAATTAAACGTCGAATTAAAAGTTATTGCTGAAGCATCAATGTCGCCGATACGGGCTTTTATGTCTACGGATAACGCATCGCTTGGTTGCCATAAAATCCGGCCATTGAGATTGTAGCTCTCAAAGGCATCTACGACTGGCGCACCGCCTTGAAAACTATTGCGGTAAAACCCGTCCGATTTACGCCAATCCCCTGACAGGCTGGCAAACACTGTATCTTGGGACAGCGCACCTGAGATGCCGCCTTTGACAACATAGGTGTTGTCTTCGGCAGCACTGACGGATAATTTACCGTGGGTCTCATTGCCTGGTTTCTCCGTGGTGATGATAATTGCACCTGCGGCAGCATTACGCCCATAGAGCGCCCCTTGTGGGCCTTTGAAAACTTCGATTTGCTTGAGGTTTATATATTCCCGGTTGAAGGCGGCGGGGTTGGTATAAAGAACGCCGTCCACAATGAATGCAAAACTGTTTTCGGCATCGCGCGCGCCGTTTATACCGCGAATATTGACCTGTGTATCGCCAGCTTCTGCCGCATTGACCATAGTGACGCCCGGCGTCATTTCGATAAAATCATCTGCCCGCGCTACGCCCGCGTTTTCTAATCTTGCTTGTGTAAGAACACTGACCGTACCGGGTACATCGCGCAGGCTCTCTGACTGCCGACGCGCCGTGACAATTATTTCGTCTTTGGCAGCGGCAGCCTCGGTTTGCGCAGCAACAGAAATGCCAGTTCCAGCGGTCAAACCTACTACCAACGCAAGCTGACATGATGATGATAAGACCAATTTACGAAATTTACAAGTCGACATAATACCCTCCGATATGCTATAAGACTATAACATTATAGCATGGGTTTTGGGTTGTTTAGAGCTTGCCCTTGCTTCATGACCAGAGATTGGCTGTAAATGCTATAGTGCCGAATTAGGTATTTTTGGGCAATCCCAATGCAGGGTGTGTACGTTGATCATACGCGCTAGCCGTCGCAGTTCGGACGAAAGATTGCTTACGCGGGTTTCCGTCCATTTCACGTTCGCCTCTTTCCACAGATTATGCACGGTCAACACACCGGCCTTACGGTCGGATTTTATCTCTATCCGGCCAATAAATTTGTCGCCCTCCAGTAGCGGATAAACATAATAACCCCATTTGCGTTTGGCGGCGGGGACGAAAATTTCTATGCGGTACTCAAACCCGAACAGCCGCAGGAGGCGTGTGCGGTCGCGAATTGCCGGGTCAAACGGGTTGATAATCCGCAAGCGTGATGTGGGGTTTCGGGTATTTGCAAGTCTTTCTTCTATATCGTTAGGCGCAAACATGCTGTGCCAAGAACGGTCTGCGGCTTGCACACTGATGGGTATGAAGTGCTCAGAGTTTTTCTGCGCCCAGGTTTTAACTTCGGGTGCATCCACCGCTTCCCAAAATTTCTGTATATCGCGCAGACTAGCCATGCCAAGCCGTTCAAGAGCCGCTGTGCAAAGCCAATGTATTTGGGTGTGGTCATTATGCTCCCGCGCGCGGTACTCGTGCGGAATAACATGTTCTGACAGGTTATAGTATTTGATAAAATTAGTGCGGTGGGATGTGGTTAGCTCGCCGATATACCACATATAATCTAGCGCTAATTTGTGGGGCGGGCGCGACCACATTTGTTTTTTGCCTTTAATTTTGCTCTCAAATGCACGGGTGGACAGCGCGCCTTCGTTTCGGATGCGGTCTTTAATCACTTCGCGGTCTTGCGCACCCGGGAAGGCTTTATAATATTTAGACGCCCCCAGGCGTTTCTGCATGCGGCGGAATTGTTTTCGCCATATGGGGTAATATTCCATAGGGATTATGGACGCATCATGGGTGAAATGCTCGAACAACGCCCTGTCTCGGGATAGACATTCCCACAACATAGGTTCGCGGTAATTTTGGTTGCGCGACCACAATATATGGTGATGGGCGCGGGTGACATTGCGGATGCTATCCAATTGCACAAAGCCTAAATCTTTGATGATCTGCAACACATCCACCGCCCCTGTTGGCGCACGCCCAAGCCCGTGGCTGTGCAACCAAAGTCGCCGTGCGTCGCGGTTGGAAATTTTTAGTGTCATGGGTTTATGAGTATAGGTGCAGGTTTTTTAGCGCAATGCTAATGATCCAAATCTAGCGTATGTTTGACCACATATGCATGTTTTTCGTCATAATGTAGCAGGGTTTTGCCGCATGGGGCTTGGGCGGAGTGGGTGGTTATGTCGTCCCCGTTCCAATAGTGCAGACAAAATCCTGGCCGGGATTCGACCAACAAGCCCCGCCCATCCGGTATATGCGGGTCAATATCGGCCAGTTCCAGCTTTGTTTGTGGGGCAATGGCCTGGGTCACGGAAATGGTTGCGCCCGCGAAGGATTTAAAAATGCTGCGGTGGGTATGCCCGGCCATAATATGTTCTACATTATCATAGCGCGAAATAACGTCTCGCAAACGCTCCACCCATTTGTCACCTGGTTTTGCCGTTAACCAGCCAATGCCGGTGCGAATGGGGGGGTGGTGCATGGCAATCACGGTCGGGCGTTCTGGCTGTTCGGCCAATTTGGCATCCAGCCAATCGGTGCGGGTTTGGCAAAAACTTCCGCCGTGGCGACCTTCTTTCAGGGTGTCGAGGACAATGATACGCACGGCATGATCTTCGACCGTGTATTGCAAGAACCCGTCTACGAGCGGAAAATGCGGGAATATTTTTAGAAAAGCTTCACGGTCGTCATGATTGCCAAAGGCAAAATATACGGGACTTTTGATTTGCCGGAGTTCGTTTTTTAAATCCTGGTAAGCCCAATCCTGACCGTGCTCGACCAAGTCGCCTGTCGCGATAACCAGATCTGGTTGGCGTTGTAATGTGTTGAGGGCGTCCACGACTTGTTTTAAGCGTTCGGAATTTTTACAAACTTTCCCCTTACCTGCAAAGCCAATGTGTAAATCGGATATTTGTGCAATGATCATTAGCTTTCCTCGTGTTTCTTAACTTATATTCAAGTCAAGATCCATCCCCAGAAAGATCTACAGGTTGCCCCTTACCAATTAGTGTACAGGATAATTACGCGCAGACAATACCCAATTGTTTGCCGGGAATGGAAGCAATAGCCGAAGTTAATTTTGGGTTGGTGGTTTTTCGCTGGCTATCTGCATCAATATTTGGGGGTATAGTTTGTGTTCCGCTTTCAATACCCTTGCGGCTAGTGTTTCTTTCGTATCATCCGGTAAAACTTTGACTTTAGCTTGCGCGATGATTTTACCTGTGTCCATGCCCTCATCTACATAGTGTATGGTGCAGCCATGTTCGCTTTCGCCCGCCTCAATGGCGCGCTCATGGGTGTGGAGGCCTTTGAACTTTGGCAAAAGCGACGGGTGGATATTCAGTTGTCGCCCGCGCCAGCTTCCAACAAACCACGGGCTTAAAATACGCATGAAACCTGCATTGCAAATAAGCTCTGTACCGTGGGCGCGGAGCATTTTATCCATTGCCTGTTCGAATTGTTTACGAGTTTTGAAATTTTTGTGATCAATGCACAGGACTTTTACGCCAAGGTCTTCGGCTTTGGTGATGCCGCCAGCACCGGGTCTATTACTGATGACCAATACTATTTCGGCTGGAAAGCCCGGGTCTTGTGCGGCCTGCACCAAGGCCACCATATTAGAGCCGCCACCGGAGATCAGGACAGCGGTTTTGACTTTTCCATTTACGCTTTTGTGGGACATAATTCGCCGATAATATAGGCTTTGCCAGAATCTGTCATGGGTTCGGTGTTCAGTGCGGCTAAAATGTCGACGGCATTGTCCTTGTTGACACACAACACCATGCCGAGACCGCAATTAAAGGCGCGGCGCAGTTCCGCTTCATCCACGCCGCCAGTTTCTTGTAGCCAGGAAAACACCGCTGGGCGCGGCCATGCAGAAAAATCCACTTTCGGGATCAAATGCTTAGGGAGCATGCGCGGAATATTATCGGTAATGCCGCCGCCTGTAATATGGGCAAGACCTTTGATCCGGCCTTGGCGGACAAGAGGCATCAGAGTTTTAACATAAATTTTGGTGGGAGTCAGCAGGGCTTCGGCTAAGTTCGTGTCTGTTGCAAATGGGGCAGGGGCATCCCAAGCCAAGCCTGATATTTCAACAATTTTACGGATGAGTGAATAGCCATTGGAGTGCGGTCCGCTGGACGGCAGGCCAATAAGAACATCACCGCTACGCATGTCGTCTTCTTTAGGCAGGAGACCGCCGCGCTCTGCCGCGCCGACGACGAACCCGGCCAGATCAAAATCATCACCTGCATACATGCCGGGCATTTCCGCCGTTTCGCCGCCGATCAGCGCACAGCCCGATTGGCGGCACCCCTCTGCAATACCGGAAATAACCAAAGCGGCAGTATCGGGTGTTAATTTACCGGTGGCGTAGTAATCAAGAAAGAACAAAGGTTCCGCACCTTGCGCCAGCACATCATTGACGCACATGGCGACCAGATCAATACCAACCGTGCCCAATTGTCCGCTATCAATGGCAATGCGCAGTTTGGTACCAACCCCGTCCGTACCCGATACTAATATAGGGTCGTCAAACCCGGCAGCCTTTAAATCAAATGCGCCGCCGAACCCGCCGAGCATGGCTTCGGCTCCCGGACGGCGCGTACTGGCCGCCAGCGGTTTAATCTGGTCAACCAAAGTTTCGCCAGCATCAATATCAACGCCCGCATCCTTATAGCTCCAGCTGTTTTTTGGAGAGTTTTTTTCGTTAGCCATGATTCGCCTTGCCTATTCATGGGCTTAATGACGCAGCCCGCACCTAATTTCAAGCCTACACTGCTCTGGTAAGGTAAAAACAATATGGTGATACGACCACGCTATCACAGAACTACAGAGTTACACAGCTCATCATATTATTCTATCCGAGAATTGCTTGTTGCGATAGTATTTTCCTGAGGGTGAATGCATTCGGGTCTTTATCTTGCCGTATTTTCGGCTAGGGTGGCGTAAATCATGTGAGGTATTTATGTTTTTTCGCGTTTTGACTATTTTGTTTTTTGCTTTTGGCTTATCAGTTTCTGCGCAGGCGGGTGACCCTTATACCGTGAGTGGCGTGCATGTGGATGCGACCGCAAAAAATGCGCTTGAGGCTCAAACCAATGCTATCGCACAGGGGCAGGTGGTTGCCGCCAATATGTTGGTGGAGCGGATGAGCTTGGCCAGCGAGCGGCGCGCCAAAGGCTTTGTGGGTGTTTCTGAACAAGACGGGCCAAAAATGATCCGCGCATTGGAAATCTCTAATGAAAAGCGCTCCGCCAACCGTTATCTCGGCGACATTACGGTGGCTTTTAACCGGGCGGCGGTGGAACAATATATGCGGGCCAAAGGATTGCGGCTTATCTCGACCCAATCTCGCAAACGTTTGGTTATTCCTGCATTGCAAGGCCATGATTTGTGGGCGTCGAACAAATGGAGTTCTGCATGGCAACGCGCTAATATTGAGCACGCATTGACACCTATGCAGGCCATTACCCCTAATGCCGATGTGTTTCGCCTCGTCCGTACACTGGACGTTAGCGCCCTCGATATGAAAACTTTAAAAGCCATTGGCCGTGCTTATGGGGTGCAGCAAATACTGATCGTGAGCGCCACTCAAGAAGGCAGCGGCTATAGTGCAACGCTTCAAGATATTGCCGTTGATACAGAAAACAGCCGTTATCTTGGCCGGGTGCGCGGAACAACGGCGGCGGATACTGTGGCAAATGTTGTGCGTAAGGTTGAAGACGATTGGAAAGCCAGTTCTGTCACGGCTGTTAATGCAGAAACGGTGGTTATGCCGGTTTCGATTTTGTACCGTTCCCATGCAGAATGGATTGGCTTGAAAGATATTATCAATGGCTCGGCGCAAATCCGCTCGGCCCAGCTTCAAGCCGTGTCTAAATCGGGCGCTTTGATGTCACTATATTACGGCGGCGATATTGAGCGTTTGCGCAATGAATTGGCGTTTAAGGGCGTGTCCCTGCGGCAAGACGAAAATATCGGCATGGTGTTGAGCCGAACGGGTTACCGCTAAACATGGCTTGGGGCGCGGCGTTATAAGCATGAAGATATGAGTAGACAATTCCCGCTAGATTTAATTTTGGATCCGGACAATAGCGCCGGCGCATTTGTACACGGCGTTTCTAACGTTGAGGCCGTCACGGCACTGGCAGATACAGAAAACTGGGCCAATCATATACTAGCCGTCATTGGCCCCAAGGGGTGCGGTAAAACGCATCTTGGCCATATTTGGGCCGAAAGCCAACAGGCCATCAGTTTGGATGGTGGCAATGGATTTGTTCCAAGACGCGATTATCGGGGCAGGGCGCTCTGGATTGACAATGCATCCAACGCAGATGAATACACCCTGTTCACCTTGATCAACCTGACCATAACCGGAGAATTAAAGGCACTTTTGCTGAGTGATCAAACCGTGCCGTCCGTATGGAATGTACAATTGCCTGATCTGCATTCGCGCTTAAAGAACGTCCAGATCGCCCGCATTCAAGAACCGGATGAAGACTTACTGAGCGCTATTATCACCAAATTATTTCTGGATAGAGGTCTAAAGGTTTCGGATAGTCTCATAGATTATATGCTTGTCCATGCAGACAGATCGGTTGACAGCCTCCGCGCTCTCATCCGCGATTTAGACAAGCAAGCCGCAACTGAAAAGGTCAATGTAACGCGGAGTTTTGCCGCGAAATACATGCCCCAATTCAAACAAGGGCAGTTGTTTTAGGTGTACAGTCCCTGACTTATGAACATTGTGGGCAGTTCAGTTCTTGGCACTGCAATGTCTTCACGAACCCCGCTTTGAAAACCCGTGAATGGCAATACGGGGTGGACATAACAACCCCATTGACACTCTAAATTCCCGCCCCTATAAGCCGCGCAATCCTATGCGCAACTGAAATTGCGCTCTGACTTATGCGACACCATGCATTTCCCTTGTTGGGTATGGACGATATAAGCAGGGTCCTCCGGTCGACATTATATGTTCACCGGGGTCTTTTTTGTATGGGAAAACGGAATAACTAGAAGAACTTATTTATGTTTGAAGCCTTAAGCGACCGCCTCGGCGGCGTATTTGACACATTAACCGGACGCGGCGCCCTTTCCGAGAAGGACGTTAGTGCCGCTATGCGCGAAATTCGCATTGCTCTGCTTGAGGCCGATGTAGCACTGCCCGTTGTCAAAGACTTCATCACACAAATACGCGAAGAAGCCGTCGGCGAGAAAGTTATCCGCGCGGTTAAACCCGGTGAGCAAATCATCAAAATCGTCCATGACGGTTTGGTGGAAATGCTCGGCGGTAAGGTCGAAGAAGGTGAAGAACCTCCGGCGTCCTCTCATTTGAATTTAAGTGTCCGCCCACCAGCTTTCATCCTGATGGCAGGCCTACAAGGTTCTGGTAAAACCACCACATCGGGCAAGCTCGGATTATTCCTGCGCACCAAAGCCAAGAAGAAAGTATTACTGGCTTCTCTCGATACACGCCGTCCAGCCGCTATGGAGCAGCTCGGTATTTTGGCGGAACAAGCCGGGGTCGGCTTCTTGCCAATCGTCAAAGGTGAAGATGTAATTCAAATCACCAAACGAGCAATGAAAGAGGGCAAGCTCGGGGGTTATGATGTTGTGTTCCTTGATACGGCTGGTCGCACCACGCTCGACGACGAGTTGATGGACGAAGTGGCTAGCGTCGCGGAACTGGCCAAACCGGTCGAAACGCTCCTCATTGCCGATGCTCTAACCGGACAAGATGCGGTGGAGACGGCGCGGCGTTTTAATGACCGCTTACCGCTCACGGGTCTAATCCTGACACGGATTGATGGTGATGGTCGCGGCGGTGCGGCGTTGTCTATGCGGGCGGTTACAGGCCTACCGATTAAGTTTCTGGGTACAGGCGAGAAGCTTGACGGGCTGGAAGTATTTGACGCGGAACGGATTGCTGGGCGCATTCTCGGTCAAGGCGATATTGTTGCCTTGGTGGAAAAAGCCACCGATATTATCGACGAAAAAGAAGCCGCCGCACTCCAGAAAAAAATGGAGAAAGGATCGTTCGACTTGGACGACCTCGCTAAACAGCTTGGGCAAATTAACAAAATGGGCGGCATGGGCGGCCTGATGAAATTAATGCCGGGCATGGGCAAAATGCGCAAGGCCGTCGACCAAATGGGCGGGGTTGATAATAAGCTTTTGGCGCGGCAACAGGCGATTATTTTCTCCATGACGCCCTATGAGCGCACTCACCCGAAACTGATTAAAGCATCGCGCAAGAAACGCATTGCGGCGGGTTCGGGCATGAGTGTGGCGGATGTTAACAAGCTGCTGAAAATGCACCGGGGCATGTCTGATATGATGAAAAAAATGGGCAAAGGCGGTATGCGCGGCATGATGAATGCCATGGGAGGCGGAATGGGCGGCGGAATGCCTAAGGGAGGCATGGGCGGTGGCCTGCCGGATATGGATCCGAAAATGCTCGAAGATATGCAAAAGAAAATGGGCGGCGGCAGCCTGCCTAAAGGATTACCTGGCCTAGGAAAAGCGATGGGTGGTAAAGGCCTCCCTGGACTTGGTGGCGGATTACCGGGTCTCGGTGGTTCCCCAAAGAAGAAATAAGTAGAAATTAAATTTGAATGCTAAACAAAGGAAAATATCATGGCACTTAAAATCAGACTGGCTCGTCACGGGTCTAAAAAACGTCCTTACTACCGCGTTGTTGTGGCCGATGCCCGCTCGCCGCGCGATGGCCGCTATATCGACCATATTGGTCACTATAACCCGTTGCTCGCAAAAACTGACGAGAACCGCGTACATATTGACCCAGAGAAAGCCAAAGCTTGGCTGGCCAAAGGCGCACGTCCAACAGAACGCGTAGCTCGTTTCTTGGGCGCTGCTGGTCTGTGGGAATGGAAGCACGGCAATAACCCGATTAAAGGCAAGCCCGGCGCCAAAGCTCTCGAACTAATAGAAGCTCGCAAAGGCAAAGAAGAAGCCCGCAAAGCCGCTGAAATCGAAGCTAAAGAAGCCGCGAAAGAAGCTGCCGCCGCTGCCAAAGTCGCCGCCGCCGAAGCCGCAGAAGCTGAAAAAGTTGCTGCTGCAGAAGCCAAAGCTGCGCCTAAAGAGGAAGCGCCTAAAGAGGACGCTCCAGCTGCTGAAGCTACGCCAGAAGAAAAACCAGCAGACTAAACCTATATCAGGTTTTTGAGTTGTTTACATTATTGACGGGCGGGAGAAATCTTGCCCGTTTTTTTGGCCCGTTTTTTTGGCTAGTTTTTATGCGTTACGCTCATATTCACGCGGCAATAGCAACTCCACCAACCGCCAACTTTCTCGCTCTAACCAGTCGGCTTTGGTGCGGGTTCGGTCAAAGATTGCGCAAGCCCCTGTGGGCATACGGCGGGACAACCCCGAAAAATGAAACAGTAAATCTTCCCATCCCGGATTGTGCCCGAGCAACATGAGTGTCCCCGTCTCTGGCTCGCCGTTTTCGGCACATATATAAAGAACTTGGTTGGCGGACGCATGGTAAAACCCCGAATGCCATTTGGGTTTAATACCGCTATCTGCAAAAGTGTGTGCAAAAGTTTCGCGGGTACGCGCACTATCGGATGACCAAATATGATCTGGCACTAGACTTTTCGCCCGCAGCACATCACCAATATCTCGCGAAGCCCGACGACCTCTTTTGTTCAGGGGTCTTTCGTGGTCGGTCAAACCTTCGTGGTTCCAGGATGATTTTGCGTGCCGCATCAGAAGTAAGTGTTGAGTTGTCATACCGGTATGTTAGCGGATATAAAGCCAAGACAAAAGAATAAAAACTATGCAGTTTAAACCAACCATCACCGCCGTACTGGGCGGCACCAATACGGGCAAAACCCACTATGCGGTCGAGCGCATGCTGGCACGTGCGAGCGGTGTTATTGGCTTGCCGCTGCGTTTGTTGGCGCGGGAAGTTTACGAACGGGCTGTGCGCGAAAAAGGCGAAGCTTCTTGTGCTTTGATAACCGGGGAAGAAAAAATCGTACCGCCCCATGCACGGTATCTTATTTGCACCGCAGAAGCCATGCCTATGACCGATATACGCGCCGGTAAATTTGCCAGCGTGGTTATCGACGAAGTGCAAATGATCGCTCACAAAGAACGCGGTCACGTGTTCACTGACCGTATGCTCCACGCAAGAGGGACGGAAGAAACATTACTACTGGGTGCAAATACGGCGCGCCCCTTGATAGAAGCTTTGGTGCCAGACGCCCGTTTCATGACCCGCGAACGGTTCTCGGTTTTATCCTATGTAGGCCATACAAAGCTTTCCCGCTTGCCCAAGCGCAGCGTGGTCGTGGCGTTCTCGGCTGGTGAGGTGTATGCACTGGCTGAATTGATGCGGCGCAATTACGGCGGCGCAGCTTTGGTCATGGGTAGTTTAAGCCCGCGCACACGTAATGCACAGGCAGCTCTCTACCAATCGGGCGAGGTCGATTATATGGTGGCAACCGATGCCATTGGTATGGGCCTCAACCTAGATGCGGATCATGTTGCATTCGCGTCCCTACGTAAATTTGACGGGGAGCGGCGGCGTTATTTGACGGCAGCAGAGACGGCGCAAATTGCCGGGCGGGCAGGGCGCTTCCGCAATGATGGTAGTTTTGGTACTACGGGTTCGTGTTTACCTCTGGACGACGATATGATTGCCCGTATTGAGAACAATGCGTTCATGCCCGAACGCTATGCGGAATGGCGTTCAACTGCGCTTGATTTTTCGACCGTTGAAGCTTTGAAACATAGTTTGGCTACGCCGCCAAAACTAAAAGGTCTGCGCCGAATTGCACCTGCCGCAGATGAGGCAGCTTTGTCGCGTCTGTGCGACACCCATGATATTGAAGACAATATTCATAATGCTCATGACGTGAAACTGCTTTGGGATGTCTGCCAAATACCTGATTTCCCAGATCTCGGCCCGGAAGCTCACGCCCGTTTACTGGAAGATGTACATACGCATTTATACAGGAACAACGGAAAATTACCGGACAGCTATATGCGACGCAATATTTCACGGTTGGACGAAATCGGCGGGTCGGTAGAAAAGTTGTCATCAAGACTGGCCAATATTCGCACGTGGACTTATATAGCCCATAAACTGGATTGGGTATTGCCAGAAAAAGACTGGGTAAAACTAGCACAAACTGTTGAACACAGGCTATCAGATGCGCTACACAATAAATTGGTCGACCGCTTTGTTGATGCACGCACCAGTATATTGTTAAAGGGAATAGGAGAAAAAGCCAATATGAACGCAACTGTCACATCAGAAGGACAGGTCGTCTGCGCCGGACAAATACTCGGTACACTTAACGGTCTTGTCTTTACGCCTGTGGATACTGAAAGCGAACTTGAAGCGAAAGCTATCAAGCAAACCGCCAGCCAGTCTTTAACACCAGAAATCGATAGACGCCTGATGCAAATAGCAGGCTCTGGCCAAGGTGCTATCGGCTTATCTGATCAAGGTGAATTTATTTGGAACGATGCACCTATTGGCAAATTGGCAAGAGGCGACAGCATGCTCAAACCCAAGGTGGAATTGCTGTGCGGAGAACTTGGTTCTCAAATATTACGTGATAGTGCCATAGGCCGCCTAGCCGATTTCATACGCCTTGAGATAACACAAAAACTCGGCTGTATATTTGCCCTGCGTGAATTCGCCGAAAGCCCGACATCCTATAAAGACGCCCGCGCTATGGCGCATATTATGTATGAAAACTACGGTACGTTAGATAAGCGTGCTCATGCTAAAATTGTTAAGTCTACCGAAAGCACCGCGATAAATTATATTGTCAGCCTAGGCGGTGTGTTCGGTTTTTATTATGTTTATATGCGTGACTTGATGAAGCCGGCGCCTGCGCGTTTGCTCAGTCTTTTATATGTTTATGCTTGGGAAAAAACTGCGGAAGGGCAACGCTCAAGTCAACCGTTTTTGCCCAAAAATGGTATGACTTCCATGCCCTCCCAAGCCGGTTTTTATGAAGAAGTTTTACAAATGGCGGGGTATACGCGGCGCGGCCCGCGCATTATCCGTTTTGATATTATGAACCGTCTTGCCAAAATGTTGTTTCAGGCGCGTAAAGAGCGTGAAGATGGGCGTTTTGTCATTAAAAAAGAAATGCTGTCTTTGTTAGGATGTTCTTTCGAAGATTTTGAAGAAATTTTGGTGGCACTTAAATACCGCAAAACCACACAAGCATTTACCGAAGCAGAGGCAGAGGCACACAAGAAATATGTATTGGCTTATTTCGCCCGCAGGGACGCAATCCTAAAAGCCAAAGAAATCGGCGATATTAACCCCGATGATTTTCCACCTGTACTGCAAAACAAACCAGAACCAACCACCGATAAAACCCATCCTGACTATATACCTAAACGCAAACGCCATCGGTTGATTATATTAAATGACCATGTCGCCAAGCCGGAAGAAGACGATGAGGGTAACCCGATTTTTCAAACACATCTTGAATTGTGGGCATATGGCCGTGCCGTAAAACCACCGTCGCGCTATAGACCATCCAAACATGGTAGCAATGATCCCGATAAAGACGTGTCTACCCAAAACCGAAGGCCGCAAAGGCGAAAACCAGCGCGGCGTAATAATTTGTCGGGTTATGCGGATTTTGCTTCCGCAACTCAACAAGCTGCTGGAAGCAAGGCTGGTCAGAGTGAGCAAGGCCAGAAAAAACGACAAAACAAGCGCCGTAAGCCACCCGGTAGGCCGACACAGACAACATGGGCGCCACCTAAACAAGGGGGCGCTATGCCGCCGTCCGCTTCGCCGTTTGCAGCACTTGCGGGTTTAAATTTTGACGAACCAAAAGCTGATAAGCCCAAAGCTAAACCCAAAGCTAAAGCTACAACTAAAACCAAACCCGAAAACAAAGTTAAGCCCAAGGATAAAAAAACTTGAGTGAAGATGGGGTAAGGCTGGATATATGGTTGTGGCGCGCCCGGTTTTTTAAGACCCGTATTTTGTCGGCTCGTTGTATATCGAGCGGCAAAGTGCGGATATTTCGCGGCGGGCAGGTTTTTCGTGTGCGAAAGCCCCATAGTGAAGTACATATCGGTGACCAATTGACATTTACCGCTTATGATAAACTAATCCAAATTGAAGTCTTGAACCTCGGGGAAAGGCGCGGGCCAGTATGCGAAGCACGGGCGCTCTATGCCGATATACTGGGTGAGGCGTTTGGTCAAAACGCAGATTAGGTGGTTGACAATTTACACTGTCCACGCCAATTCAAATGCAAGGTAATCGTCAAATAAAGTAAAGGCTGACAATGACATATATTGTTTTAGATGCATGTATAAAATGCAAATTCATGGATTGTATAGAAGTGTGCCCGGTAGACTGTTTCTATGAGGGGGCCAACATGTTGGTCATCCACCCGGACGAATGTATTGATTGCGGCGTATGTGAGCCAGAATGCCCCATAGACGCCATAGTACCGGACTCAGAAGATGATAAAGACGGCAAATGGCTGGCGATAAATACCAAATACGCCGAAATTTGGCCGAACATTACATATATGGGAATACCGCCGAAAGACGGTGAAGACTTTGAAGAAGAGACCGGGAAATTTGAAAAATACTTTGACCCGACGCCCGGTAAGGGTGACCCGTAACTGTACTGCGAGTGCCATTGTTTTCACACCAAACAAATAAAATGTGATTTTTGTGAAAAAATGCTGACCACGCACTGGTTTTTTGCCAATTTTTGTGTTATACTAAAGAAGTTAGAACGGCGCGGATATCAATGTCTCCGCGTCGTTTTTGTTTGAATCTAGAAAACTGCATTTGCAGTAGCGCTCCAAAAGGAACTCCATTTATGGCTACCCCAAAAAAAACAACGCGAAAAAAACCTGCCGCAAAGAAAACGGCAGGCAAAAAAATCAAATTAAAATTCAAGGCAGGTGATTTTATTGTCTACCCAGCACACGGTATGGGCAAAGTTATTGCTATTGAGACCGAAACCATCGCTGAGATGGATATTGAGGTCTATGTGATTTTGTTTGAACAAGATAAAATGACTTTGCGTGTCCCAACCCAAAAAGTAGACAGTTCTGGTATGCGCGGTCTAGCCAATGACAAAGTGCTCAAAGATGCCTTTACCACCCTTAGGGGGCGTCCTCGGGTTAAGCGTACAATGTGGAGCCGCCGGGCGCAAGAATATGAGGGTAAAATCAATTCTGGTGATTTACTGCTCCTGACCGAAGTTGTTCGCGACCTCTACAGAACCGAAGAACAGCCCGACCAATCCTATTCCGAACGGCAACTTTATGAGCGGGCAATCGACCGCATGGTACGCGAAGTTTCAGCCATCATGAAGATGGACACTGGCTCGACCATGGACAAAATCATTGAAACCCTGTCCGCAGCTCGTGCCAAAGCGGCAGCAAAGGCGGCTGCCAAATTTGCCGCAGAAAACCCTGAAATTGCGGCAGCCGAAGCTGCGGCAAAGGCCGAAGCAGAAGCCGCAGCCAAAGCATCCAGCGCAGAAGAGCCAACAACCTAATGCCTAGAGCCTGCGAACAATTAGGACACGTTACTGGTTTGCGCCCATTAATTTCCCGTAAAAACCCCTGGTCGTTTCTCGGTTACGGCCAGGAATGCTTCCCCGGCATCTTTGCTGTTTTGCAACAATAAAAATTGGTCCGTGTCCATATGCATCACCGCATGGTCGAATGCGCTACTATAGGCATTGATGCTTTTCTTGATAGCCTGAACGGCCATTGGCGGCAATGATGTATAAAGCTTGGCCATTTTTACGGTATTTTCCAGCAAGGCCTCTGGGTCGGAAATTTCGTCTATAAAACCCCAGTCTAAGAGTTTTTTTGCGTTCTCCGGCTGGCCGGACATAATCATTTTTTTTGCCCGCGCCGGGCCAATTAATTGCACACATAAGGGTAAAGCTTGCCACATCAGGGGCATGCCGAGCTTAACCTCACCGTAAGAGACTTTGCAATCCAGACTACCAATACGAAAATCACAAGCGCTGGCAATGGCTACTGCCCCACCAACCGCCATTCCTTGTACAGCACAAATGGTAACCTGGGGGATATTTTGGATAGACTTTAGAAGTTCTGCCCCAAATCCCATTTGTCGTCTGCGTATTACTAATGGTAAGTTTTTAGCCGCTTGTTTTTGTATGTCGCGTAAATCCGCCCCGAAGCTAAAATGCTTGCCTCTCGCATGAAAAACCACCACTTTGGTTTCAATGTCGTTCGTAAACCCGCGCGCAATTTTCGCCAACAATTTGAGCGTTGATAGTTTAAGTGTGTTGTTGCGCTCAGGCCGGTTGAAGCAAACAAAGCAGATGTCACCGTCATGCTTGAGTGTAATTTCGTCGGAGTTTGGTTTATCCATTATTTTCTTCCAGCATTTTTTTCAGCGCCATTTTATCGACCTTTGTATTTGGTAAAGTCGGGAAGTCGTCTACGATGCTGAACTTCTTGGGTATTTTATAATTGGCGATTTGTGTGCGCAGGAAAGCTTTTAACTCGGGGACAGATATATCCTGTCCGGGTTTGGATTTGACAAATGCAAACCCCACTTCTTGGTATAATTCATCGGGTATACCGACCACAACTGCCATTGCGACCTGTTCATGGTTCTCGATGGCTCGTTCGACCTCTAGCGGGTACACATTATAGGCACCGGATTTAAACATTTCTTTGAGCCGCCCGGAAAACTCCACATTGCCGTCGTCCCGTAATATACATAAATCTCCGGTTCTGAAGAACCCGTCATCCGCCATGGCCTCCGCGCTGGCTTCTGGCTTATTAAAATACCCTGATAAAATGTGTGGGCCTTTGATTTGCAATTCACCAACCTCGCCTATTCCCAATATGTCTCCGCTCGGACCGCATATCCGCCACTCAGCCCCCTCTATGGGCTTGCCGATTGTATTGGCCATCACGTCAAGGCTTGCACCAAGCGCAGAATGGGAGATAATGCCGCAGGTTTCGGACAGGCCGTATATGGTGCCTAATTTTGCGCCAATGGGCTGGTACTGCCGGATCAAATCTTCCGGCGTCACCGCGCCGCCAAAAATAATGAGCCGTAGAGACTGCAAAGCCTCCAGGCTGAACCCGTCATAGGCAAGCAGCATCATGAGCAAAGTCGGGCTAGTGAGCATATATGTTAATTGTTCGCTCTTGGTTATTGTCATGATAGCGGATAAATCAAATTGGTCATGAAAAACCATACACCCCCCACCAGCCATGACATTCATGCAAAGATTATTGAGCGAAGCTACATGATTGATAGGCAAACAACACAGCGCTTTATGGGGGCCGCCCGCCATCCATTTGGCGTTGGCAATGGCGCTCCCTACAATGGCCCTGTGGGACAACATCGCGCCCTTCGGCTCACCGGTTGATCCAGAGGTATAGACAATGGCTGCAATATCTTCGGCCTGCACTTGGGTTTGTCTGGCTAGTAATTCTGCATCCGAAATGTTTGCGGCCTTTTCAATGAAACTCTCATAGCTATTCGCCGATTTTGTCGGCGCGCCGTAGACATAATATTGTGTCCCTGAAACCCCGGCATTTTGTAAAACTGTAGAATAGTCTCTGTCCTCAAACGGCGAGACCGTGAACAATATTTTAGGCCTAGTATCGTGCAGGAGATATTTATATTCTGGTTCTTGGTAGCGGGGGTTTAGGCCAAACCAAACTCCGCCAATGGCTACGGTCGCCAAATATGTGAAATAAAAATCCAGGCCAGACGGTGCCATTATACCAACACGGTCACCCGCCTCAACGCCCGTAGCTATCAAAGCCTTGGAAACCTTGTCTACTTCGGCTTTAAGCTGGCTATAGGAAAGCCGTATATCACCTTGCACGGCGGCTTCAGCATCGGGGCATGTTCTTGCAAAATGCGAAAGCATGCCCCCAATTGTTTCAGTTTTTTCTGTGCTCATTTTTTTCATCAACTCTACCTCCTAAACACATATTACTATTATCTCCTAAATGGTCACCACGGCCTAGTATAAAATTACTTTGATGGGGTGGGGTTTGTACAAGAGGCAGGCTGCGCACTTTTCTGGCTTGGCTATTCCGCCTGCTGCTCTTCACGAACAACAGCATCTAAAAACCTGACGCCCCAGCCCGCATGACCTTTTGGTGTCGTCGGCTTGGCTTTGCTCAACCAATCTACACCAGCAATATCCAAATGCACCCATTTGCGGTCTTCGTCGACAAAGGTGCCGATGACAGCTGCGCCAATACTGGCACCTGGATTGCCAGCCGTACTTTTAATATCAGCAATATCAGAACGAATGGCTTTGTAATGGTTTTTGTTGAGTGGCAACGGCCAGACGTCTTCGCCTGCTACTTTACCAATACGCATCATGTCTTGCGCCAAATCCCAATCACGCGTGATAACCACCCCATAATCTTCGCCCATTGCCCGCGCGGCAGAGCCTGTAAGCGTTGCAATATTGATGAGCAGACGCGGGTCATATTCCTTTTGTACGTAGGTAATGGCATCAGACAGGACGAGGCGACCCTCGGCATCCGTTGACATAACCTCTATGGTCGTACCGCTCATCGTCTTTAAAACGTCGCCGGGACGAATGGCATCTCCAGAAGGCATATTTTCGGCCATGGCCATAACCCCGACCAGATTGACTTTGTCACCACGTTTGGCCACTGCATAAAGTGTTCCCGCTACCGCTGCTGCTCCGGAAAGATCGGACTTCATTGCCCATTGGCCCTTATTTGGCTTTAAGCTAATCCCGCCAGTATCAAAAGTAATACCCTTTCCAACCAAAGCAATTGGTGCCGCACCGCGCGCGCCGCCCATATAGGTGACAATGATAAGACGCGGGTCATGCACAGAGCCTTGTCCAACCCCGATAAGCGCCCCCATATTGTTGCGCTTCATCTGGGAAAGTCCCATGACCTCAATTTTAACGTTGGCAACACCGTTAAATAACTTTCGCACGCCTTGGG
Source organism: Robiginitomaculum sp. (assembly GCA_026982415.1). Taxonomy (GTDB): domain Bacteria; phylum Pseudomonadota; class Alphaproteobacteria; order Caulobacterales; family Maricaulaceae; genus Robiginitomaculum_A. The sequence continues at coordinate 14,440 of JALSHE010000104.1, read as the reverse complement.
CATAGCTTTCTGGATAGATAGTTTTACCTGGCTCGGTTCCCATGTCGCGGGCAAATTTTACACCCGCTACAACATAGTTTAGATCCGTTTCAAATAAAGCTTTAGCAGCCTTAAAGCCATCGCTATGGAAACTAACTGTGCGGGTCTGTTGTTTGGCTGTAGTATCTTTCTTTGTTTTATACTTTTTAAACGTGTATGAACCCAGCGCATAGCCCGTAGCAATTTGTGCCGCACTTTGTTCAACTGTGGTATCAAGTCCCGCTGTGATGACACTCAGAGAATGATTATTGTTACTGGCTTGCGCCACATAGCCGCCAAGGTCGCGAAGCTGGCGCACTGATAATGTGCCTTCCCCTGCTCCAACCACAAGAATAGACTTAAATGGAGACAAACCGTATAAATGCAATTTCTTGCCGAACTCCCCTTTAAACTCGGCATCTTTGAGCGCGGTTTCCAACCGACCATCGCTTTTAGCGCTGATATTGGCTACGGCTTCACTTAACGCACCATCTTTGCCTATAAAAATCGCGATATGTTCGGCATTAATGGCCTTATCTTCAAATTCAAACTGGGTGGTGTTTGTATTTGCATAAGCCGCATGTACAAACATGCACGAAAAAATAAAACTCAGCACTATTTTAGAAATAATTATCTTCACAAGAAACTCCATGTTTTGCTATTAGCAATTTAGAACCGCCACAGATTGGGCGGAGATTATATAGCGCAGGCTATGCGGATTTTGGTACTTTGTCTAGAGCAACGAAACCCAATATAAAATCACTTTCAGCGCTCTAGTCGAAAACCACAAAAGGCCGGGGAAAACCCGGCCTTTTGCTTTTCTATCTTCAATTTGAGGCGTCTAAAACTTCACACGACCTTGTAAGGCGACAGTACGTCCTTGGCTAAAGAATGTGTAATTGGTTTTGCGACCAAATGAGCTACCCGCCAACGGAACGTCTCCTGAATAGGTACGTAGGATTTCGTCGGTCAAGTTCTTACCGAGCAGGGCAATTTCCCAAGGACCGTCTTGTGGGGCAAAGGCTATGCGCGCATTGAGCTTCACATAACCATCTTGACGCCCAGCCGGGTCTTTGGTTGCCGCCGAATCGTAGGCGCTGGCATAGAATAGGCTCGCCAACCCTGTGATCTCGTAATCACCAATTGGATGGTCAAAATCTATGGCAAGATTGCCAGAGAAATCAGACACTAATTGGTTGGAAAGACCCGTATAATCGCACAGCCCATTAGGCTGTACGCGGTCAAAGTTTGGATCCGCTGGATTGTTTTGCCCAAAATAACATTGACCATCACGGAAGTCGGTAAACTCAAAATCCATCAAGGATAGACCGCCGTTCAGGCGAACATGATCGCTGAGCGCCCAACGACCATCCAGCTCAATACCTTTAACAACCGAGGTCGCAGCATTGCGAACATTAAAACCAAGTACGCCATCAAAAATAGAGACCTGTAGATCGTTAAATTTGGTGTAATAAGCCGTTGCATTTAGTTCGGCAGAACCGCCAAGTTTAAACTTGCCGCCAAGTTCAAAGTTATTGGCTTTCTCATCGTCAAACTCAAATGCTTCGTTAGAGGTTGCAAATGTGCCCCGATTGTTAGCGCGGAAATCAAACCCGCCGGATTTAAACCCTTGCGCCCAACTTGCATAGAGCATGGTGTCGTCACTAACATCCCAAACCAATTTCACATCAGGTGAAAATGTGGTCTTGTTGCGACTGCCAACAGGGCTGGAGCTACCAAGTTGATTGAGCAAATCTCCGACTGTTGCCCCTCCGCCTATTGGTGTGGCACCCGGGAAAGCTTCAAGGTTGGTCGAAACAATTTGAAACCCAACCCCGTAAACAATTGCCGCCGCCGCTTGCGCCGCTGGCAAAGCACCACCGCCAGCCGCCTGGATATTCATCACGCGGGAACCGTCGCGGTTATCATTGGTGATGCGACCACCAAGCTGCAAGGTCAAATCATCGCTAAAGTGCCAATTTACTTGCGCGAATGCAGACAATACGGTTGCGTCAACTTGGGCAATCCGAGCCGCTTGTGTGTTGAGAAGCGCAGGCGAAGCCGCCGCCCCCAGAACCGAGTTAGCCGGCACAACAATCTGGTCTTCATAGCTATGATCGGATGTCTGGAAATAGGCACCCAAAATATAATCATAATCATCACCTAGAGGTGAAGTCAGGCGGATTTCTTGTGAAAACTGCTTATAACTTTCTTGCAAATTAGCGGTAAACACATTGGCACCCGTATCATCGCAATCGCAAATTTCGTCATATTTCAAAGTCTCAAAAGCTGAAATTGTTTGCAAATTATGATCACCCAATTCCCAGTCCAGTGTCATTTGATATACGGACATGTTGTTGTTGGAATAATCACCATTAGAAGAGCGAATACCATCTTGGACTTCATTAAGAACGCTGGCATCTTGACCAAACACGTTGACCAACACCTGACCATAGGTCAGCCCACCAACAGCCTGCGCATTTTCAATCTCAATGTTACGGCCAACAGTATCAAAATTGCTGGTCTCTACCTTGAAGGTCGCTTGTAAAGCATCAGTAACATCAACTTCGACCGTACCGCGCACCGTGAACTCTTTGCGTTGAGGTTCGTCCTGATCCAAAGTAGCGTTATAAATCCAGCCGTCCAAATCCCGGTAACGAGCTGCAACACGGGCACGAACCCGGTCAGATATTGGCCCGGATAGCACGCCTTCTATAATATTTTCGCCGTCAACAAATTCACGTTGCGCCAGGATAGAACCTTCAAACTCGTGCGTTGGTTTAGCCGTTGTGATATTCAAAGCACCAGCAACCGAGTTTTTACCAAACAAAATGGATTGCGGCCCGCGCAATACTTCAACCCGTTCCAAATCAAGGAAAGGTGCACGTACTTGTTGACCGCGCGGAAAATGTACACCGTCTACATAAACACCAACCGATTGCTCAAAGCCCTGATTGATACCCGAACCGACACCGCGAATGAAAAAGTTAGTAGAGATACCAGTTTCCGTATATGTGAAGTTGGGGACAAATGTCGTCAGGTCTTCAATTTTGACGATGCTTTGTTCTTCGATAATCTTTGCATCAACGGCTGCGACAGAGATCGGCACGTCTTGCAAGCCTTGAGCGCGAAATTGTGCGGTAACAATAATTTCGTCGAGTACTGGCCCGCTTTGCGCGAACGCAGGCATTGCCACTAGAATTGAAAGCGCAGATGCGCCACGTACATATTTTTTTAACATAGATGGTTCCCTTGAATTTAGATGCTGTTTTAGCATCTCTCTGATAAAATCAGTATACAGAAACCGGGCGAGGAGACAAGTATTTCAAGGGCTTGCCAGCTCCGGCTTGACCGTTTGGTGGTCGCCTGTGTTAAAAATGCATCACAGAATCGGAAAATAAAGACAAGCACAGACCCTAATGGTCAATGAAGTCTATCGGAGAAATTAATATAAAATTGATTAACGGCAAGTCCCTCTTTCCCTATTTAAGCAAATTGACAAATGACCCCCAGCTATGCAAGTTTATTCATATGATAAGTAAAATTTGGTTGCGGGGAATATGATGAGGTTTACGATCCGATTACTGCTGGTTGTTTTAGCTGGACTGATAAGTGCATGTTCTAAGCCTGTTGTGGAGCATAGTGATGTTACCATATACTCCGCTAAAACCATACTCACATCTAATCATGAAGACCCAATAGCAAGCGCCCTAGCGGTACGCGGAGATAAAATTGTTGGTGTCGATAAAAGTGAGAACTTGACCAAGCAATTTAACGGCGCAACCTTGGACGATAGCTTCGCCAAAAAAACCATAGTGCCCGGTCTCATCGACCCCCATGTGCATATGATCCTCGGCGCCATGATGTATGCAAAACCTTTCGCGCCACCGTGGGATGTGGAGACGCCCGCAGGGACTGTGAAAGGACTGCCGGACAGGGCGGCATTTTTGGCACGTATTACCGAGTTAAATGCCGAGCATAGCGGGACTGATCCGTTGGTGATTTACGGCTATCATAATTTGGTACACGGCGCTCTCGACAAACATGTCCTTGATAAAATAACAACAAAGCGTCCATTGATTATTTGGCATTATTCCGGTCATGATTTTTACTTAAACTCTAAAGCGCTCACCTATGCCAAAGTCGATGCCAGCTGGGCGGATAAGTTTCACGGCGTGCCATTGGGCGTAGACGGAGAGCCAACCGGGCGGGTCTATGAAGATGCGGTATTTGATTTTCTCAACAATGTTGGCCATTTATTTCTAGCGCCGAAGGATATTGGGCGCGGGTATAAAGGCTTGGAATCCATGTTTGCTAGCAATGGTGTGACGACCGTAGCAGAGCTTGGCTATGGTCTGTTTGGTTTGCCGCTTGAAGACAATTATTATAAAGCGCTTATTGGTTCGGATGCTCGCACAAAACTGTACCTTGTGCCCGAGCATCGGGCCTTTGCACATGCATTTGGCGAAGAGCGCATCAACAAAATGGGCGAAATGGTCGAAGCGACCAAAGACACTTGGCCGCGCGTCTTACCGCAAGTCAAATTATTCACAGATGCGGCATTTTATTCACAAACCATGCGAGTTTCTCCGCCGGGATATACAGGCGGGCAAAATAAAGGGGAGAGTGGTCTTTGGGTGACGGCACCGGATAAACTCGCCACAACCATGGAGCCTTATTGGTCGGCGGGGCTAGATATACGTATCCATTCAAACGGCGATGCGGCTCAAGATGCGACGCTGGCCGCATTTGAAGCCGTACAAAAAAACGGAACTGTAGAGGGACAAAAGCTTGTCCTTGAACATGTAGGTCTCATCACGCCCACACAAATTGCCAAAGCCAAAGAGCTGGGCGCAGGTATTTCTGTGGCCTCGCACTATGTGCATTATATGGGTGAAGCTTATGTGTCCGCTATTGGCGAGCGGGTCAAATATATGACACCCTTGGCCTCAACCATGAAAGCCGACCTGCATACGACCATGCATTCGGACGCACCCCTTGCCCCGCCGTCACCATTAACGGCGGCATCAGTGCATATGTTACGCTCCACCAGAGAGGGCGGCGTGTCCACACCAGCCGAGAGATTAAGCGCCGAACAGGCTTTGCGGGCCATCACGATTGACGCGGCTTGGGCGCTGGGGCTGGAGGGCAAAATCGGCTCTATTGAAGTTGGCAAAAAAGCCGACTTCACAATATTAGATATGAACCCCCTCACCACCAAAGCCGAAGATTGGCCAAATATTGCGATTTGGGGTGTTGTGTTGGACGGCGTGAAAAAACCGATCAGGAGTGCAAATGAAGAGCTATGATTATGTCATAATCGGCGGGGGTTCGGCGGGCTGCACTTTGGCAGGACGGCTCTCCGAAGACCCGGACGTTACGGTATGCCTATTGGAAGCAGGGCCAAAAGACGACAGTTTTTTGATCAATGTGCCTGCAGGTGCGGCGGCATTGATGCCCAAAGCCGGCAAGCTGAATTGGGGTTTTGAGACCGTCCCGCAAAATGGCTTGAACGGACGTAAAGGGTATCAGCCGCGCGGCAAGACTTTGGGTGGGTCTTCGTCCATAAATGCTATGATTTACATTCGCGGCCATAAATCCGATTATGATAATTGGGTAGACATGGGTGCTAAAGGCTGGGGTTGGGGCGACGTGCTTCCCTATTTTAAGAAGTCTGAAAACCGCGAAGCTGGCGGCAATGATCTGCGCGGGGAAGGCGGCCCGCTGAATGTCACAAACTTGCGTTCACCAAACCCGACCGCCGAACATTATCTCGACGCTTGTGCCCAGCTTCAACTGCCTAAAACTGAAGATTTTAACGGCGAACAATTTGAAGGCACAGGCCGTTATGAAGTCACCCAAAAAGATGGCCAACGGTTCAGTGCTGCCAAAGCCTATCTAACGCCAAATCTCGACCGTCCCAATCTCACAGTTATCACAGAGGCCACTACCACCAAGATCAATATCGAAGATGGTCGGGCGACTGGGGTTGAATGCCAGATAGACGACGAAATCCAAACCATCAATGCGGCGCGCGAAGTCCTCCTTTGCGGCGGTGCATTTGGGTCGCCGCAAATCTTACTACTCTCAGGCATTGGCGATAAAGATGAATTGGCACAGGTCGGTATAGATTGTGTGCATCATCTTCCGGGTGTTGGCAAAAACCTACACGACCATATTGATTATATCATTTCCTATAAGTCTAAAAGTACGGATACGCTCGGCTATTCCCTCGTGGGTATCTTTAAAGCCATCAAAGCCGTGTTTGAATACCGCAAACACAAGACCGGGATTTTCACCTCCAACTTTGCCGAGGTCGGCGGGTTTTATAAATCCAGCCCAGACGTTTCAGTCCCAGACTTACAAACCCATTTCGTTGTCGGCATAGTCGATGACCACGCCCGTAAATCCCACCTCGGTCACGGGTATTCTTGTCATGTTTGCGTGCTGCGACCTAAATCTCGCGGCACGGTCAAGCTAGTGAGCAATGACCCATTTGCCGCGCCGCTAATCGACCCAGCATTTTTAGAAGACGATGCCGACATGGAAGTCTTGCTAAAAGGCGTAAAGCTCATTGAGCAAATCGTTAAATCTCCGGCCTTTGACAGTATTCGCGGCAAGCGCCTGTATAGCACAGAAGATATGAGCGACAATGAATGGCGCGAAGAAATCCGCAACCGCGCCGATACGGTCTATCATCCCGTAGGTAGCTGTAAAATGGGCGTCGACCATATGGCCGTGGTTGACTCGGAGTTAAAAGTCCACGGCCTTCTAGGATTGCGGGTCGTTGATGCCTCAATCATGCCGCAGGTAAATTCAGGCAACACCAACGCCCCGACGATTATGATAGCCGAAAAAGCGGCGGATATGATTAAATCTGCCCGTAACTAACTGCTATTCGTACAGGAATAACAGACAAATTAACTTGCGCTTATGAAATACGTGTGTATATGACCCTTAGATTTTAAATTTTGGTAGTCGTGAGTCTATAATATTGTTTTTCTAAGTACCCAATAAACCAGTTCGAGTTCTCGAATGTTGATCTCACGATCACCCGCGTTTCCAAAGTTCTAAGTCCTTCAATTCCCAGCTTTTAATCTCTATTTGTCTCCAGGCGCTTTGCCAAAGTGGTTGGGGTTTTATTATTGCTCAAATTAGGAGAGTACTATGGCAACTGGAACAGTTAAATGGTTTAACGGAACTAAAGGTTACGGATTTATCGAGCCTGACGATGGCGGCAAAGACGTGTTTGTACACGTAAGTGCTGTTGAAGCGGCTGGCCTTTCAGGTCTGCAAGAAGACCAAAAAGTTAGCTACGAAATCGTAGAAAATCGCGGTAAAGAAGCTGCTGGCGATCTAACGATTATTGAAGGCTAGTCTCTGGATTTCTTTCTGGACTAAATTTCAATCGGGCTAAATAGCCTGATACAAAAAAGAAAAGCGGAGCTTGTTGGTTCCGCTTTTTTTATTGGGGAGGCTCTAAAAGGATGCACTCTAAAAATCGCAATCCGCTTTGAAGTCTAAATGGGCGCCGCCGTCTGGGTGTCTGAACTCTATTGCGTGGGCGTGGAGGTGCATGCGGGAGCTTGCTTTGAAAGCTTCGTCGTGGGCGTAGAGATTGTCGCCCAATATAGGGTGGCCAAGCTCCAGCATATGGACGCGCAACTGGTGGGAGCGTCCGGTTTTTGGTTTTAGCAGGACACGGGTAATGCGCCCATGAGATTCGAGTGTCGCCCATTCAGTCTCAGTAGGTTTGCCAATATTGAAATCGACTTTTTGCAAAGGGCGGTTAGGCCAATCGCAGATGAGCGGCAGGTTTATGGTGCCGGATTTTTCGTTCGGAACGCCCCAAATGTCAGCGAGATAGGTTTTGCGGATTTGGCGGTTTTCGAACTGCAAACCGATATGACGGTGGGCGTGGGCGGTGCGCGCCATGACCATAATTCCGCTGGTCGCTGTGTCGAGGCGGTGGATGATACGGGCGTCTGGGAAGTGTGCTTGGACGCGGGATTCTAGACAATCTTTCAGGTCGTCCGATTTACCCGGAACAGAGAGCAGGCCGGCAGGTTTATTGACAATGAGAAAATGCGGGTCTTCGCATATGACCTCCACAGCCTCTTGCGGTGGGTCATAGGTGAAGGGGCGTAAGGCGTTATTCGCTTTGGGGGACACAAGAGACCGCGACGACTTTTTTGTCCTTCAAAGTCAGACTAATTTCGCCGTTCAGCATTTTTAGCGCATCTTCACCGAACACTTCGCGGCGCCAACCGCTCAAGGCGCGGACATTTGCTTTCTTCCCGAACGCGGCAAGTTCCGTTAAATCCGCTACATTGGCGATCAGACGCGGCGCGATGTCTTCGTATTCTGTTTTTAGTCGAAGCAGTGTTTTCAGCATATCAACACTCGGCCCAAGACCGGACGGCATTTGTAATTTGCGGGCAGTGTCAGGCGCGTAGTCAGCGGCGTTATTGATAGCCTTTTGCACCTCGTCTATAAGATCCGATGCGGTTTTGCGGTTGGCAAAGCCACCCGGGATACCGCGCACATTGTTCAGGTCTTGGACCCGTTTAGGCTTGCGTTGGGCGATAACATAAATACCGTCGTCCTTGAGAATGCGCCCGCGCGGCAGGTCTTTGATCTGGGCTTCGCGTTCGCGCCATGCGGCGGCGGCTTTCAGGGCAGCCAGATAGTCTTGGCGGAACATGCGCGGCTTAAGGCGCATCCAGGCCCGCTCGGGATCGAAATCGTATAAATGGGGGTCGCTCATGGACAACATTTCTTCGCGTACCCAGTCCATGCGGCCTTTTTTGGTTAGTTCCCGGCACATACCCGGATATAAATCCCGCAAATGGGTGACGTCGGCCAGCGCATAATTGAGCTGATTATCGGATAATGGCCGGCGCGCCCAATCGGTAAAGCGCGCCCCCTTGTCCAAATTTATACCCAGACGACCTTTGACCAATGCCAGGTAGCCAACATTTTCCCCAAACCCGAGCGCCATGGCGGCGATTTGGGTGTCGAATAAGGGGGCGGGTACTTTTCCGAGTAATTTATAGAAAATTTCCATGTCCTGACGTGCGGCGTGCATGACCTTTTCGATGTCTTTACTTGCAAGGATGGCAAGAAGTGGCGATAAATCTATGCCGTCCGCTAGCGGATCTAAGATAGCTTCGTCGTCCGGTGTCGCCATTTGGATCAAACATAATTGGGAATAAAAAGTCCGTTCGCGCATAAATTCGGTATCAAGAGCAATAAAAGGCGCAGATTTGGCTTTTTTGCAAAATTTAGCCAAAGAATCAGTTGTTGTTATAATTTTCATGCGCCCGCATAGCAGGGCGCGGTGCGCAGGTCACGGAGAAATATGGACTGTAGTGGGAAAAATATATTGGTAGCGTTAGCGGGATAGAAGTAAGTGGCAAAAGGCGGATTGTGCAAAAGCCCAATCCGCCCTTTTCGCAATCTTAAAATTTATGTAGATATGACAAGGAGATTAGGGTCATACCGTTGACGCCTTGTACATTCAGGTCTTTGGTGTCGTAAGAAACTGCTTCCATACGTACACCTGAACTTTTGTTGAAATACCAGTCGAAACCAATACCGCCCGCAATCCCGTCTAATGTCAGATTGCCCGTAATGGGGCCAGTTGCGCCAAATTTGGTGGAGTGGTAACCGCCTTTTACGTAAACTGAATATTGATCGTTAGCCATACGCAATGTACCAAAGCCAGCAAAGGAGCTATCTACCCCGACTGAAAGACTTGTACCAGGGACATCCGTGTCGACAACGCCCGTACTAATAACACCCTCGACACCAAAATATTTGGCAAAATTATAGCCGACCGTGCCTTGAACGCCTATTAAGTCATTATTATCATACATGACACCGCCTGCACCGACAAAAAAACCGTCGCCGTTGCCTTCAGAACCGTCTTCGGCGAAAGCTGGATTCGTCAAACCTAAAGCCATTATTGTGATTATTGCAGTTGATAAAGACTTCATGTCTCTCTCCTATTGATTTAATGTGTAAATGCCCCAGCGGTAACACCTCTGATTACCTGTAATAGGTGTTTCTAGGGTAGGCACAAGTATTATTTGTCACCACTAAATCTATTTGTGTTTCGCTCGTATGCGGCGAACGATATACCAGACAGATACAATGGCGATGGGCACAAAAATGGCAGTGAGGGTTTTGGGATTGATATAGCTATCGACGCCAATACCTTTGGCGATATAATTCAACAGGCCAACAACATAATAGCTGACTGCAGCGATAGACAGGCCCTCCACGGTTGTTTGCAAGCGGTATTGCATGAGGGCGCGCTCATTCATGCTATCCAGCACGGCTTTGTTTTGCACCTGCATTTGCATTTCAACCTTGGTGCGTAGTAGTCCCGTTGATCTATCGAGTTTATCCCCCGCAACCGCTATTCTTTGTTCGACATTCTCAACGGTGCGCATGGCGGGGGCGAGGCGTTTGTTCAAAAACTCTTCTATCTTGGAATAACTCGGAATGCCTTGTTCGTTAATGCGTTTAAGCCGTGCCTTTACTAGGGAATAATAGGCACGCGATGCGGAGAACCTATATTGGCTAGCTGCGGATAGTTTAGCAAGGTCGGCGGCAATATCCGTAATTTCGTCAAGGCTTTTCCGTGTGGCGGCAATATCCGATTTCGTGTTTACCTGTTTCATTAAATGCACAAGCTGTGTTTCTACTGCCGCGATTTCCGGCAATGTTTTCTTGATGCGTTCAAACCCGTAAAGCGACATCATGCGGTATGTTTCAGTTTCCAAAATACGCCGCACCAATATACCGCAATTTCGGTCGTCCAACCCTCTATTATGTAATGTATATTTGGTGGCACCAAATTCGTCTTGCATAAAATCGGTTATAATCAGCGCTCTTTCGCCTTTGACCAAAGACATGCAAATACTTTCAGGGTCAAATTCGCGCAGATCGGGCGTCTTGCTGGTATCTGCGCATTCAAGTAAATTTACCCGAGCGGCAGAAATTAGACTGTGCTTGCTGGCCATCATGTTTTCGGCGTGTTTTGCCGATATTTGCCATAGTTTTCTTTGCGCGGTTTTCGTGAATTTACAGTCCCATGTCAGGGTGACGAACTCTGTATGACGCTCCCATATGAGTTGAATGCCGTCTATAACCACTGTGTGATGGCGCGATTCTGCTTCGGGGGGCGTCAAGCCTTGGTTGATACACCATTGCCAAAAAGCCGCCATGTCGTCTTGTGCATTTGATGAAGGCTTACATAAAAATGCCTGCTGTAAAACCGCGCGCGGCGTAGCCAATGCCCTATAGGGTCGTGCATGAACTTCAGCCAATATAGCTTCACGCAAAACATGCTGCTTAATAAAAATATCCATAAAGTATCTCTCCCGACTCACATGAATTTAGCTTATTATAGTCGCGCCGCAACCGTGCATATAGCAGGAAAAACCACGGCTGTACGGCCAGGCTATATTTGCGTCCGTATGCCAATCGTAACAGATTGTATGTTTTTGTTAGTTGTTTGGCAGTAGGGCTTGGCATAGAGCGGGCTGGAATTTTTAGTTAGGATATTTATGCTTTTCCCATTTATTGATCTACAAGCCCAGCGCAAAACTATCGAAGGTGATATTGATAGGGCGGTGAACCGGGTTATTCGCCACGGTGCCTATATCTTGGGGCCTGAGGTTGGGCAGTTTGAGAGCGAGCTGGCAGTGTTTGAGGGTGTGGCGCATGTGGCGGCCTGTGCAAATGGTACGGACGCGCTGAAAATACCGATGTTGGCTTGGGGGATAACGGTGGGTGACGCGGTATTTTGTCCGTCATTTACCTATACGGCCACGGCGGAAGCCATTGCCATTGTCGGGGCGACGCCCGTATTTGTCGATATTGACCCGGATACATATACCATGTGCCCCGAATCGTTGCAGGCGGCGATTGATGGGGTGAAGCGGGCAGGGGTTTTAACGCCGCGCTGTGTGATTGCAGTGGATTTGTTTGGCCAAAGTGCGGATTATCCGGCGATTGCGGCCATCACAAGGGGCGAAGATTTAAAGCTCATATCCGACAACGCGCAAAGTCTGGGCAGTCGGTTAAACGGTCACAGTCCGGCACATTGGGCGGATGTGGCGACCACCAGTTTCTTTCCGGCCAAGCCGCTCGGCTGTTACGGCGACGGTGGGGCTATACTGACCAATGATGGGGCACTTACGACGGAACTTCGCGATTTGGCATTCCACGGTCGTTCCCGCACACCTTATGACCATGATAAAATTGGGCTCAATTCGCGACTTGATACCATCCAAGCAGCGATTTTATTGGAGAAGCTCAAAGTATTCGCCCGTGAGATTGAAGACAGGAATAGAATTGCGGATAGATATGCCGCAGCTTTGAAACCGCTGGGCATCAAAACGCCAACCGTCATTACAGGCGGCGTGTCCACATGGGCGCAATATACGATAGAGGTCGAGAACCGCGACGCGTTCTTGGACAATGTCCGTGCGCAAGAAATACCTGTTGCGGCCTATTATCCGCGTCCCGTGCATTTGCAATCTGCCTATACGGATTTCCCCATCAGCGGCAATGGTCTGCCGGTGACCGAGCAGGTTATGCACAATGTGGCGGCTCTGCCCATGCACGCCTATCTAAGCCGTGAAAACCAGGATTTGGTCATAGAAGCAGTGGCAAAATCAATATAATCGTGGGATTGGTCTGGTTTTTTGCTTGAAAATGAGCGAAAAACAAGATAATTGCGCCTTTTAGTTAAGTAAAGGTGGGATATTTCCCATAAATCTATGCAGGATATTGCTGAATTGATCCGCCGCGCCGAAGCGTTCGCTACCGCCAGTGGTCAATCTTTGTCAACTATCTCGCGCAAATTGATGAATGATGGTAAGGGCATAGCGCGGTTGCAATCTGGTGGGCAATGTACGCTCAAGACACTAGAAAAAGCCTTTATGGTTTTGGATGCATTAGAGCAAAAAACCGCACCGCAGACGGCGAACGGCCTCACGCATTTACAACGACTAGAAGCCGAGAGTATTCATATTATGCGCGAGGTTGTGGCCCAGTGTGCTAATCCGGTCATGCTTTATAGTGTTGGTAAAGATAGCGCGGTCATGTTGCATCTGGCGCTGAAAGCGTTTTATCCGGCCAAGCTGCCTTTCCCGCTATTGCATGTGGATACGGGTTGGAAGTTTAAGGACATGATTGCATTTCGCAACCGCCGTATGGGAGAGCTAGGCCTTGAGCTTATTGTCCACACCAATCCCGACGGTAGCAAGCAGGGCATTGGGCCGTTTACCCACGGCTCCGAAGTCCATACGGATATGATGAAAACCCAAGGCCTCAAACAGGCGCTGGATAAATATAAATTTGATGCGGCTTTTGGCGGCGCCCGGCGCGACGAAGAAAAATCCCGCGCCAAGGAACGGGTGTTTTCCTTTCGCACCAAAAATCATCGCTGGGATCCGAAAAACCAAAGGCCAGAGCTTTGGTCGATTTATAATACGCGTGTGGCTAAAGGAGAAAGTATGCGGGTATTCCCGCTCTCCAATTGGACCGAAGCGGATATTTGGCAATATATCCTCGCACAGAATATTGAAGTCCCGGATTTATATCTGGCCGCCAAACGTCCCGTAGTCGAGCGGGACGGGGTGCTGATTATGGTTGACGACGACCGTATGCCTATTGGGAAAGACGAAGCAGTCACTGAGAAAATGGTGCGCTTTCGCACGCTCGGTTGCTACCCGCTGACGGGCGCGGTTGAGAGCACGGCAACGACCTTGCCCGAGGTTGTCCGCGAGACCCTGGCATCCAGAACCTCCGAGCGCCAAGGCCGTGTCATTGACGGGGATAACGGTTCGAGCATGGAAGACAAGAAGCAAGAGGGGTATTTTTAATGGCTCTCGGTGCATCAGAAAATAAAAGCCTGTTACGGTTTATCACCTGCGGTAGTGTGGACGACGGTAAGTCGACCCTAATCGGGCGCTTGCTCTATGACAGCAAACAGGTGTTTGACGACCAGATGACGTCTATGGATAAAGGCGGCACACCTGATTTGGCCGCCTTGGTCGACGGCTTGGCAGCGGAGCGCGAGCAGGGCATCACTATTGACGTGGCCTATAGATATTTCGCCACGGACAAGCGCAAATTCATAGTCGCTGATACACCAGGCCATGAACAATATACCCGTAATATGGCCACGGGCGCGTCCACTGCCGATTTGGCTGTGCTCTTGATTGACGCACGCTATGGAGTGCAAGTGCAGACAAGACGCCATGCTTTTATCACGTCCTTGCTGGGGATTAAGCATGTGGTGGTGGCCATAAATAAAATGGATTTGGCCGCGTATTCGCAAAAGGTTTTCAACCAGATTGAAGAAGATTTCCGGGCGTTCGCAGGCGGGCTGGATTTCACCGAT
>JALSHE010000103.1 GCA_026982415.1 Robiginitomaculum sp. | reverse complement strand
CCGGTATCAAAGCATCATGCCGCGCCAACACAAAGGCGGTCTTGAGCAGGCGGAAAAATGTAAACAAAGTTTTCATGGCGGTGTCTTAGCAGAGCCGGAATTCAAAAGCGAGAGGGTGTTTTGTCCCTAGACATAAGATTCATGAGAGATGCTTACCTGTGTCTTGCCAATGGCTTAGAATACGTACTATCAAAATTTGATCCATCTGATTCTGATAGTAAACTTTGTGTTGCTCAATTTGATATCGCCTAATATTATCCGGTATATCTGGTTCAAAAATACCAATATTGGGATGCTGTACGATTTGATCAATGCCGGCGAGTAGCCTTGTCCGATAATTTTCGGCCACTCTAGCCCAAATCTATGCAATGAGTATTTGAAAATAGACTTCAGATCAGACTTAGCCAGTACCGAGAGCTCATACTTCATGTTTTGCACTTAGGTATTCAGCTTTCGCTTCTTCCCAAATTTCTTCAGCCGTCTGATCGGAAATACCGCTATCAATTCCCGCCTGAATTTGCCGCCTCAATTCTAGTGTTGCCTGCTCATGACTCTCATCGCGCCGCATCAAGTCGCGGATATATTCGCTATCATTGCCGTAATCACCACTTTCGACACGGGATTTTATCCACGCATCCATTTTTTCCGTAACCGTAATCGTTTTGCGTACCATAGCCATGATAGTTCTCCTGTATGATATTATCATACAATATCATACTTTTTGGCAATGTAAATCGACTTGTTGGAGGACTTACTCCCCCAACCCTCGCAAAAAGAAATCCAGTATTTGTTGGTCACGGTGAATTTTGTTGGCTTTGGTTCGAAAGCCGTGCTTTTCGCCGGGATAGGTCATGACCTGCATATTTTGTGCGCCGCGCTTTTGCATCTCGGCCATCAGCTTAATGGAATGCCTAAACACCACATTATCATCGGCCATGCCGTGGATGAGCAAGAACGGCTCGGTTAGCCCGTCCAAATGCGGGAATACGGACGCGGTTTCATATGCGCCTTTGGTATAATTTACATTGTCCGGGCGCGGGTCGCCAAGAAAACGCTCGGTATAGGCCGTGTCGTATAATGCCCAATCGGTGACGGGCGCGCCGGAAACCCCAGCCTTATAATGGTCGGTTTGCGCTAGCATGTGTAGGGTCATATACCCCCCGTAAGACCAACCATAAACACCCATGCGCTCTGCATCCACATAGGGTAGGGATTTTAAAAACTCCGCGCCGGCCGATTGGTCAATGACTTCGGTTTTGCCCATGGACCGGTAGAGGTGGTCTTCGAAGGCCTTGCCGCGCTTGGTCGCGCCGCGATTGTCCATTTGAAATACGACAAAGCCGTTGTCTGCCAGCATTTGCGCCAGAAATATTTTACTGTTCCAACCTTTGTCGACCCTCTGCACACCGGGGCCGCCGTAAACAATGGTGATGGCCGGGTATTTTACGCCAGCTTTTATGTCGGTTGGCTTATAAATCATATAGTCCATTGGCGTGCCGTCCGCTGCCGCTAATTGACCGAACTCTGGCGTTACATGAGACGCCAAATAAGGCGCATAGGCATGCCCACTATCCAATTTATTTTCGTTGAGCCAGATGAGCGGCGTACCGTCGCTCTTATAAGCACGGGTCTGGGGCGGTGATGATTTGGTTGAACTTGTGCCGATATATGCGGAACAATTTGTGGCAAAACTAGCGCTGTGAATGCCTGCACCTTTAGACAACTGCGTCAAGTTCTCACCGTTAAAACCGATGCTGTAAATATGTTGCTCCAGCGCCGTGTCTTGCCAGCCCGTGAAATAAATTTTTTGCCCCGCCTCGTCGATACAATTTACTTTAGAAACTGGCCAATCACCTTTGGTGATTTGCACAGGTGGTTTGCCCATTTGTCCGTAGCGGTAAATATGCCAAAATCCATTGCGCTCGCTTGACCAGAGGAAGCCGCCGTCGTCCAGCGCTTTGAAATCTCCGCGCACATTGATCCAAGTCTTGCTAGTTTCCTCAAACACCAAGCGGCTCGTACCCGTTGCCGGATCAACATCAAGCATTTTCAACGACTTCTGATCTCGCGATAATATGGCAACATACATATGCCGCCCGTTTTTGCTCCAATAGACCCGCGCGAGATAAATATCCTCGTCATTACCCATATCGGCCCAGACTGCATCACCGCCCAAAAGCGGTTTTATGGCCAGTTTAACCCTAGCATTGTCCGTTCCCGCAAATGGATAGCGCTGGGCGACATTCTCAATACTGCCTGCGCTATATTCTATCCGGTGTTCAACAGCGATGGGGCTTTCGTCGATTTGGGAATAGGCAATGTGTGTTTCGGTTGGCGACACCCAATATCCGGTGGAGCGGGCGAGCTCTTCTTGGACGACAAAACTGGCCGTCGCATTGCGCACCAAATCATTGGCACCGAAAGACAAGCGGGTTTCACGACCATTTTCAAGCCCTGTCATATACAAATCATTATCGCGAACATAGCTCACAAATTCGCCGGAGCCTGAAATCCGCGCATCGGTCTCGAACCCGTCCGTATTGGTCACTTGCGTCGCCTTGCCGCTCTCTAGATTGTAGACAAATACATCACCGCCGAGCGGGAACAAAATCTGTTTACCCGCACTGTCCCAACTATAGGAAACAATGCCCGCACCTTTTTCGCGCATACGTTCACGACGATTTTTTTCTTCTGCGGAGAGGACTTCTGGCGCTCCTAATAAATCGGTAGAACTGACCAGGCGTTTCCCTTTCCCCGTCGCTAAATCATAAGCCCATAAATCCTGTTGGGTAAAATCATCTTCGCGGCCTTGCAGCACCGTGACCATTTTCCCGTCCGGCGAAATCCTGGCTTTCTTGAGGGTTGGTCCTGACAAAGACGGGTCGGAATTGATGATGGCGGGCGTGAGGTCACCAACTTTTACAGTGTTTGTTGCGGATATGGGTGTTTCGGTTTGTTTATTACAAGCCGTCAAAGCCGTAGCCGCCAATAATCCTATCAGTAAAATACGCATAATTCCCTCATGTTTGGTTTTGCCTATTGTCGCAGGGACGTATAAAGAATGCAAGCAAGGAGCCAACCTATTTTGGAGAACGCATGCAGTGCTATGATGTATTTAACGGAGACGCTGACGGTATTTGTGCCCTGGTGCAATTGCGCCTAAACGATGCAGAAATAAAAGATGCAGAGGCGGCGGACGGATTAGAAGCGTGTCCGGATGAGACTATTTTGGTCACAGGGGTCAAACGCGACATCAATTTATTAGACCGCGTGATAGCCAAGGACGGCGATATTATAACCGTGCTAGATATTTCAATGCGCACAAATGCAGACGATGTGCGCAGGTTGCTAGCCGCCAATGCGGATTTGTTTTATGTGGACCATCACAATCCGGGTGATATTCCCAAGCATAGGAATTTACATGCGATTATTGATACTAGACCAAATATATGCACCTCACTATTGGTGGATGATTGGCTCGAAGGCGCTTACCGCGAATGGGCGGTGGTCGCCGCGTTCGGGGATAATCTAGCCGACGCGGCTATTGTCGCTGCCCGCACATTAGATATAAGCGCGGATAAACTGACCAAGCTTAAATCCCTCGGGGAGCTGATAAATTATAATGCCTATGGCCGCGATATATCTGATCTGCATTTCACGCCGAAATATTTGTATAAACAATGTGTACAGTATAAAACACCCAGCGCGTTTCTATCGGGCAAACCAGAGATTTTCGAAAAACTGGAGACGGGCTATGCCGAAGATATGAGTAGAGCCAGAAACTGCGGTTTTGTCGCTCCGGGTGTGACTATCTTGGACGACACCTCATGGGCCAGGCGTATATCGGGCAGTTTCGGCAATATCCTCGCCGTAGAAAATCCCGAGAGGGCCCACGCCGTCCTAACTCATAACGCAGAAGGCGGCTATCTAATCTCCGTCCGCCCACCCAAAAATAACCCGCACGGGGCAGATAAGCTCTGCCTAAGCTTCCCCACAGGCGGGGGCCGCGCCGCAGCGGCAGGTATCAATCATTTGCCCAAGGATGATTTAGATGGGTTTTTGGCGGCTTTTAAAACTGCGTTTTAGCTTTAACCTCAAATTTTAAGTGCCGCGATTATTTTAAAAGCTTTGATCACGATACTTATCCCCCGAGCACTTTTGCTTTTGGTGCCCGCACTATAGGCCAAATGAGTTGTTCGGCGACACTGGTGTCCGGCAGATTTTCCACACCCATTTCAGATGGGTATTTGCGGGTGATTTTGGCCGTGCCGAACAACACATCCCAGAAAAACAACAGATTGCCGAAATTGCCTTTGTAATTGGTGATGCCGTCTGATTTGTGTTTGCCGTGATGGGCGCTGTGTGTGGCGGGCGTCGAAATTGTGCGCTCGACAACCCACATGACCGGCGACAACCATTTGATTTTATACAAAGGCGCATCCCAGCGCACATCCGAATGAGCCCCAAAAATCACCGACATTTTAATCACAATATAAACCGCATAAACCCAAGCACCGCCGAGATAAATCAACACACCTGAAAACCAAAGGCCGGGCATGAGCAAATAATAAAATATATTATTGCGGTACACCACCCGGATAGACAGATATTCAGCATTGTGATGCGGCCTGTGTAAGTTATACAGCCACGGCAAAGTGTGGGACAGACGGTGCCACCAATATTGCATCATATCATCAAAGATCAAAAACAGCGCGAACACGCCGACAAACGGCCAAGTTTTTAACATACCCGCAGCATCAGGTGCTATCAATAAAGCCACTGCAAATCCGCCAGCCAACACAAATGGTTGGGTAAAGAGGGTCAAGGTCAAAGTGCTAACAAGCTCGACCATTCCGTCGCCGCGCACTTGTCCGCTTTTGCGAAAAAACTTGGTGAACACAATTTCAAGCAGGATAAAGCCCACAAAAATGCTGAGAACGATCATTAGTTCCGGTTTCATAATTTTCCCCTTTAGTTTTGATAGAATGTTTCTTTCGTTGATTTCATATCCGCAAAGCTTGCGCAACAATGTATAATATTTTACAATTGCCCCATTATGTTAGACCTTACGAATATCAACGCATCATCCTTCATGGATTTACTCAAACAGGAAAGTGCCAATAAGCTTATCAATGCTGCATTGATTGCACACTATCAAGATGGTCAAATGATCCACAGTCGTGGTGACATCAAGCCGGGCTTGTCGATTGTCAAAACTGGGGCGGTTCACGTAGGTGTTTATGACCTTAACGGCACATATATTATTTCTTCAACGCTCGGCGTCGGCCATTCATTTGGCGAGTTTACTATGTTTACAAGCTTGCCACGAACCCATGATGTGGCAGCATCGGGGGCAACAGAAATTTACCAAATTCCTGCGACGAAATTCTTGACGCTTTACGCACAAGACAAAGCAATTTCAGGTGCATTATTATCCGCCTCTTTGATCCGCTCACATTTATTATTAGAAATGCTTGATGCCGTGCGCCGCCTTCCCATTTGCCCGCGAACCGCAAAGTTTTTACTTATAATGATGCGTTTAGCGGGGCGTTCACACAACTTCAAATGTCGCCAATCTGATCTTGCCCAAACACTCGGCGTATCTCGCATGTCATTAAGCAAGGCTCTCAAACAATTGGCCCTTCTCGGCTTGATTGAAACGGGCTATGGTGAAATTAAAGTCCCTAAATTTGAGGCTCTCGCCGAATGGGTTGCCTATATTGGCGATACATCATCTCTCCCTTAGGGCCTGTGGACATTTAGGACAGGGCACTAGCCCTAGAGATGTGATCCAATATTTACATCATCTTCGCATCAAGCCGCCCAGAATACCGCGAACGATTTGACGGCCCAGTTGGGAGCCTATTGTGCGGGCGATTTGTTTTGTGCCGGTTTCCCATGCGGATTGGCGCTTGCGGCCCCGTCTTCTTGCTGGCTTCTTTTTCGCTTTGGCTTTTGCCACTTTCTCCTTAGCGACCTTGGCTTCTTCCGCCGCTTTGGCTTCCGCGATTTTCTTGCGTTTTTCGTTCAGCATTTCATAAGCAGATTTTCGGTCTATGGTTTCGTCGTACTGACTCCCTACGGGAGAGCGTGACATCACAGTTTTGCGCTCAGTGTCCGTAGCCGGGCCAAGGCGGGAGCTTGGTGGGCGGATCAAGGTTTGCCCGACAACCCCGGGGCGCCCCTTGGTGTCCAACAAAGATACCAAGGCTTCACCCACGCCCAAGTCTGAAATCACGTCTGCTGTTTTAAAGGCCGGGTTAGGACGAAAGGCATTGGCCGAAGCGCGAATGGCTTTTTGATCATTGGGCGTATAAGCGCGCAAGGCATGTTGGATACGGTTGCCAACTTGACCCAAAACGCTATCGGGAATATCGGTCGGGTTTTGTGTGACAAAATATATGCCGACCCCCTTAGAACGGATCAGGCGAGCAACTTGCTCAATCTTCCGCACCAAAGCTTTGGGTGCGTCAGTGAAAAGCAAATGCGCTTCATCAAAAAAGAACGCGATAACCGGTTTGTCCGGGTCGCCAATCTCCGGCAGTTCTTCAAATAATTCTGAAAGTAGCCAGAGCAAGAATGTGGAGTACAGGCGCGGATTATTGATCAACTGCTGCGCGTCCAATACACTGACAATCCCTTTACCGCTCATATCCGTGCGCATGATGTCGGACAATTTCAGTGCAGGTTCACCGAAAAACTCGTCTGCCCCGTCGCGCTCTAATACCAATAGATTGCGCATAATAGCACCGACGGATTGCGATGAGATATTGCCGTATTCAAGCACCAAATCTTTGCGGCTTTCCGCGATAAAAGTCAGGGCCGATTTTAAATCCTTGAGGTCGAGCAAGGGCCAATCATTATCCTCGGCTACGTCAAATGCGATGGCCATGACGCCTTCTTGTACGTCTGTCAAACCCATCAAGCGTGACAATAATGTTGGCCCCATCTCGGTGATGGTGGTGCGCACAGGATGCCCACCTTCACCGTATAAATCCCAAAAAATCGTCGGGAAGGCTTTGTAGCCATAATCATCAAGCCCAATCTTCTCGGCGCGAGATATAAGCTTTTCGTGTAATTTATGGCTCTCGCTCCCTGATTGAGATATCCCCGATAAATCTCCCTTAACATCCACACAAAACACAGGCACGCCAGCCGCCGAAAAACCCTCAGCCAAAATCTGCAAAGTCACGGTCTTCCCCGTCCCCGTAGCCCCCGCAATCAACCCATGCCGATTAGCCCGGTGCAAGAGAAGCTCTTGGTCCTTACCGTCCGTGTCCTTACCGATAAATATGCTGGTCATGTTTTTCCTTATTTTAATACTGTCGCACTTCAAACTTGAAAGGCGTGTTATTAACGGTGCTCTTTATTTTCAGCATTAAACTACGTCTTTAACTACGCAATTATACTATGGCATTAAATTGGGTTCTTAAACTATGCTGTTAACTACGTTCTTAATTGACTTTTAACATATATTAATGTATACTTTAATCAATATGACCGACGCCTCTGCACTTTGTGTACGCGTCGGTTTTCTTTTGCACTCAACTATTTCCATAATTGCCACTTTTCCCAGCCCGCAATAACACCCATATCTTCCAATTGGATCGCGTTGTTTTCGACCTCTGGAAATGCAGTTAACAAGTCGGTAAACCTCTGTCCCCAATTTGAATCAGGGCATATAATCCGCAATATTTTTTGCATAATACAAAAATACAAAAAAGGTCGTGAATTTCTCAATTGGCCTAGCTGCAGCATATTTCTTGGAACGCTAGATAGTTCAAGCACATTGCAATTCCATAAACGGCTTTGATGGGCAGACGTATTGCGGAGAAAATTCAAACTTCTTAGCCATGCCTGTAAATGCTTACCCTCATTAAGGCCAAATTGCCTTTCGATTGCGATCTTGTCCTTTATTTGCAAACCCGCATATAATTTAGACATCGTTCCAAAGTCAAAGACCTCAATAGCTACCCAAATTGGAAGCCTACCATATTTATCCAAATTATGTTTAACAAAAGGTTTGCGTTTGGAGCGTTGAACCAAGGCGTGAAACCCTTCTAGCCATCTAATATGTAAAGTAACGCCCTTGCGTGTTTTTTTCTTAGTGAAATTACCATGCAACTCATCCGGGTTTTCATGAGCATATGGGTCGCGTCTCCCTAACAGGTGAGAAATTTCAACTTGAATAGCAAGTTCAATACGTTCAATCGCATCAAGGGCAAGTAAACGTAATTTCCTGTCAAATAAATAAAGTGCTACTACATCTGAAAATTGACTGCCTGCAACAAAATTATCTGCTCGTTCGCCCTTTGCATTAAATTGCCGAAACGGATACCAATACCCACTTAACCGATAATAGCCCACACGGCGCAAAAAATGACGTGCCTGCTCCACATCACCAACAATCATTCCGCGCTCACGAATGAGCGAGATTTGCTCATCAATTGACTTCCATTGTTTTACCGATTGTACCACGCCCTCTCCTAAACCCGCCGCATAATCACGCTTCCATTCGTGCCGCCGAAACCGAATGAGTTACTCATGAAAGCTTTCATTTTGTGGTCGCGGGTTTCGGTGATGATGTTTATTTTTGGGATTTCTGGGTCTAGTTCTGTGATGTTTATGCTTGGGGCGATGAAGTTTTCTTGCATCATGATGAGGGAGTAGATGGCTTCTTGGACACCTGCGCCGCCGAGACTGTGCCCGGTCATGGATTTTGTGGCCGAAATCATCGGGCCGTTTTTGCCAAATACGCGGTGGATGGCGCCGCACTCTGCGGTATCACCAACAGGTGTCGCGGTCGCATGGGGGTTGATATAACAGACATCATGCCCCGCGTCCACCAGTGCGAGCTTCATTGCGCGTTCTGCCCCTTCCCCGCTGGGCGCGACCATATCGTATCCGTCAGATGTGGCGGCATAACCAGTGACCTCGGCGAGGATATTGGCACCGCGTTTTTTGGCGTGTTCGTATTCTTCTAGGACAACCATGCCCGCGCCGCCCGCAATAACAAAACCGTCGCGCGACACATCAAATGCCCGGCTAGCGGTTTCGGGGGCGTCATTATATTTAGACGACATGGCACCCATAGCATCGAATAAATTGGACATAGTCCATTCCAGTTCTTCGCCGCCGCCTGCAAACATAATGTCTTGCTTACCCCACTGAATTT
>JALSHE010000102.1 GCA_026982415.1 Robiginitomaculum sp. | reverse complement strand
TTGAGGGATGCACAGAACTAAAAAACCGCCCCGTGTTTCCACGGAGCGGTTTGTTTTTATCTTTTAGAAGTTTTGAGCTTGTCGTGACCACTTCTCATATTTTGCTTTTTGCAAAATCTTCGAAGAAGTGCGGGAGGGCGCTTATCAAGCGCCCTAATTGTGTGCGCGAAAAGCGCACCCAATCCCTTACTTACATCATTCCGCCCATGCCTCCCATGCCGCCCATACCGCCTGGCATGCCGCCCATTCCGGCGTCGCCGTCTTTGGCTGGGGCGTCGCAGATTGCGACTTCGGTTGTCAGGATTATACCTGCTACGGAAGCCGCGTCTTGTAGGGCTGTGCGCACGACTTTGACCGGGTCGATGATACCGGCTTTGACCATGTCGACATATTTTTCGTTTTGGGCATCAAAGCCGTAATTGGCTTTGTTTTCCGCAATGATATTGCCAACAACAACCGCACCTTCAACACCAGCATTAGCCGCGATTTGGAATGCAGGGTAGGACAGAGCTGCTTTGACGATTTCAATACCGGCTTGCTCGTCGGCGTTGACACCTTTGACATCAATGAAGCGGGACGCACGTAAAAGCGCCGTACCACCGCCCGGCACTATACCTTCTTCAACGGCAGCGCGGGTTGCGTTCAGTGCATCATCAACGCGGTCTTTGCGTTCTTTCACTTCGATCTCGGTAGACCCACCAACGCGGATAACGGCTACACCGCCGGACAATTTAGCCAGACGTTCTTGTAGTTTTTCTTTGTCATAATCAGAAGACGTATCTTCGGCCTGTTTGCGGATTTGCGCGACGCGGGCTTTGATGTCTTTCTTCTTACCATTGCCGTCGACAACAGTTGTGTCGTCTTTGGTGATGGTGACGTGCTTGGCCGTACCGAGCATGTTCAAGGTCACTGTTTCCAGCTTGATACCAAGGTCTTCGGAGATAACCGTACCACCCGTGAGGACAGCCAGATCTTCGAGCATGGCTTTGCGGCGATCACCAAAACCAGGGGCTTTGACAGCCGCGATTTTCAGGCCGCCGCGTAGCTTGTTGACCACGAGGGTCGCAAGCGCTTCGCCTTCAATGTCTTCTGCAATGATCAAAAGCGGCTTGCCGGATTGGGCAACGGCTTCGAGGATCGGGAGCATGGACTGTAGAGATGACAATTTGCCTTCGTTCAAGAGGATGAACGGGTCGTCCATTTCTGTGCGCATTTTGTCCGCATCAGTGATGAAATAAGGGGACAGATAACCACGGTCAAACTGCATGCCTTCAACAACGTCTAGCTCGGTATCGGCGGTTTTGCCTTCTTCGACCGTAATAACGCCCTCATTGCCGACCTTGCCCATAGCTTCGGCAATCATTTCGCCGATACTTGCTTCGCCGTTAGCAGAGATCGTACCGACCTGTGCAATTTCGGCAGAAGATTTGATTTTCTTAGCTTTGTTCATCAGATCGCCAACGACTTCTTTGGACGCCTTGTCGATACCGCGTTTAAGATCCATAGGGTTCATGCCAGCGGCAACGCGCTTTAGGCCTTCGCGGACAATGGCTTGTGCCAGAACCGTCGCAGTTGTTGTGCCGTCGCCGGCAACATCATTGGTGTTGTTGGCAACTTCGCGGAGCATTTGCGCGCCGAGATTTTCGAACTTGTCTTCAAGCTCGATTTCTTTGGCAACGGTCACACCGTCTTTGGTTGAACGAGGGGCACCGAAAGATTTTTCGATAACAACATTGCGACCTTTGGGGCCGAGGGTTGTTTTTACTGCATTTGCGAGGATGTCTACGCCGCGCAACATTTTGTCGCGAGCGTCTGTTCCAAATTTGACGTCTTTAGCCGCCATAATAATTCTCCATAATTAGATAAAATAAAGGGTGTGCGGCCTTAAGCCAAAACACCCATAATGTCAGATTCTTTCATGATCAAAAGCTCGTCGCCGTTAATCGTTACTTCGGTACCGCCCCATTTGCCGAACAAGACGCGGTCGCCTTTTTTGACATCGAGGGCAACAAATTTGCCGTTTTCATCGCGGACACCAGGGCCAACAGACACAACTTTGCCTTCGGACGGTTTTTCCTGAGCCGTATCGGGAATAATAATCCCGCCAGCAGTTTTGGTTTCTTCTGCCACACGCTTTACCAGCACGCGGTCATGTAGAGGACGAAATTTCATCTATTTTCTCTCTGTTTAGGTTGAACATGAGCCGGAAATGAGAGCTTAGCACTCACAAGCCCCGACTGCCAATACAGGGGAGATAAGGACGCGGGGGATAGGAGTCAAGGTTTGAGGGCGATAAAACAGGCCAGCGCAAGCCAAAAACATAATGTCCGGCATCAGCCATAATAAAATTTAGACTTGAAACCAAATATTAACTCTGAATTTGTACGCCTTATGGGAGATTTTCTACGCAATAAATAATATAAACAAGGTACACTATGGACTTCCTGAACCCTTACGCCACTATTGATGTTTCCATTGTCGATCTGATCCGAAATATGGGCATCGGGCTTTTGATGGCATTGATCTGGAAAGATGTGATTACGCGCACTACGCGGCTGGTGGTCGATACGCGGCAATATTTGACCGTATTTATCCTGCTGATCCCCAGCATGATTTTAATCATCACTATTATTAAGTCCTCTATTGCCTTGTCGCTGGGACTGGTTGGTGCTTTATCTATTGTTCGTTTTCGCACGCCTATTAAAGAGCCGGAAGAGTTGCTTTATTTATTTGTCGCCATCGCGGTGGGGTTAGGGCTTGGTGCCAACCAAATTCTTGCCACCATTATCGGCTTTACGGCAATTTGTCTGGGCATGATACCAGCAGCGTTCCTCAACAAATCCGCCAAAAGCGCCCAGAGCATTTTTGTTGACCTTAGTTTCCCAAAGGAGAGCGGTGGTATCAATACGGACGATGTAGAAACTGCAATGGGAAAGCTTGGCTATACTTATGGAGTCAAGCGGATCAATGCTACGGACGGCAGCACTGAAATGTTGTTGGACATTGCCGATTTTGAGATGAAAAATTTCTCCAAACTAAAAACGGAAATGCAGGCGCTTAACAAGGGCGTGCGGGTTATTGCGACAGAAAATGCCAGAATTATAACGTAAAAAATACTTATCTCTAGCGATTTGCGTGTTCACTTGCTGATGTATGAACTTATGAAAAAATATTTACCCTACATATTTATCATCGCCTTGTCGGCATTGTTTCTGTTTGCCTCCAGGGGGATAAAGCAGAGTCCGGATACTGTGTTGGGTTTTGTCCAAATCTTAAAGGGTAATTGCGCCCACGGTAGTTTACGCTGTAAAATTATGGAGCCTATCATCCGGGACGCCGAAACCATCACCCACGGCGTCAATCGGCTGGATGTCTCCAAAGACCAGCTGCCCGTCGTGCGGATATATATGACCGACGGGGCGGTAGGGAAATTAGAAGCCAAACGGCGCAGTGTTTTGGCCATGCCTGTTCCCATCCATTTTTCAAAAAAACGCGATTGGGTCAAAGGCACCGTGGTGGTCGAATTTGACGGGCGTAAAG
This sequence comes from Robiginitomaculum sp., assembly GCA_026982415.1. Classification (GTDB taxonomy): domain Bacteria; phylum Pseudomonadota; class Alphaproteobacteria; order Caulobacterales; family Maricaulaceae; genus Robiginitomaculum_A. The sequence goes on along the minus strand of JALSHE010000102.1, from coordinate 5,773 downwards.
AAAAATCGAAAGTATCCCTCCGGCTCAAAGGGGATTGGGGTGATCATCTGTCCCATCCGACAAAAATCTCCTACCGTATGAAGACCCGTTCGGGCGGGTATCTGTTCGGCATGAAAACATTTTCGGTCCAACACCCACAGACCCGTGCCTATGGTACCGGGCCATTGCTGTTGGAGCATATGCGCAAGCAAGATATTCTCGCACCCAGACAAAAATTCGTCGATGTGTATATCAACGATATTTCAATCGGAATTATGTCTTTAGAGGAACATTTCGCCAAAGAAATGATCGAAGCGCAAAACCGCCGCGACGGGCCACTTCTCGCCTTAAATGAAGACCCTATGTGGGCGCAGTGGAACATTAATTTCAATACGGCACCTGTAGACGACCCCTACCGCGAGAACCTGTCGGGTCACCGCGATGTTATGATCAAAGATTATACAGGCAAGAAATTCAAGCGCGGCTCTATCTCGACCAACAACCAGGTACGCGGACAGGCTTTATTGCGTGATTTTCTCGACGGGAAAGCTTCTGCTGGCGATAGCTTGGACTTTGACTATTTTGCAAAATACTGGGTCTTGACCAATATCTGGGGCGGTTGTCATTCAGCCGTGTGGCACAATAGACGCTATTATTTCAACCCGATTAGCGGCTTGTTGGAACCCGTATCCTTCGATAATATGGCCTTCCCCAACAAATTTTCTATGTGTGTGGATGCTGATGTTCAGGCTGCTTTTGGGGACGCAGATTTTCGCGCGGCTGTTAGCCGGGAAGCCGTAGCTATTCGCACAGAATTGCAAACACCCGCATTCGCGAAGTGGCTTTCGGAACGTCAAACCCTGCACAGTAAATTCTTTAGCTTTGAGCATTTTGATCGGTTGCCCGGCCAAATTACGCCAGAACTTTTGTTGAAAAACCTGGAGAGCTTGCTCGCGGAAATGGATACGCAATTGACATCAGAGGCCGGTATTAAAACCCAATATATGTATGCTGAACACGGGTTTTACGGGGGTGCCGAAGACGGGTTTGTTCGCACGAAGCCGGGCGTTATCGATGAAAATTTCCTACGGGAACAAGCAATCCTAAGCACACATTTGACGGCATTCTATTATGCGGGCGAAGATAGCGGCACATTCGAGTTTCGCAATCTAACATTGGCCGACATTGACCTGAAAAGCATTTATGTTGAGGGCAAAAACAAGTATGTTCGCGCAGTTGATTTCACACCTTTCGTTCTGGAAAGCGCCAAAGAAAACCCGCGCCCTGTTGCCCAATCAGTTCATGTCCCCGACACTGATTTAAGTAAATATAAAAGCTTCAAGCTAGATTATATTTATAAGGGCAAGCCTTATACGCGGGCCGTTGATATTCAGTACAAAAATACAGTAACGGGTTTTGTCGCGGATCCCGTCTCTGCCATACGCACTATAGTTGGTGCTGCCAATATCAACGAAGCAAACAAGCAGGTGACATTTACCGCCGGAATATATGACATCAATAAGAGCATTGCCCTGCCAAAAAAATGGGGTGTTACCATGCAGGCCGGCGCAAAGCTCAATTTCAATAATGGTAGCCTACTCAAAATATCAGGGCCATTGATAGTTGGTGGTACGAAAGAAATGCCCGTCAATATTACGCTTAGCAGCAACACGGATTATTTCAGCATGGGGGCTTGGGGCGGCATCTTCGTGTCAAAGTCCGCTACACGGTCTCGGGTAAATCATCTCCAGCTTACTGGAACAAGCACGCAAAACCTGGCCAACCGCCAAGGTTATTACGGCATGACGGGCTGTATGAGTTTTTACGAAAGCGATGTGGATATTACCAATTCCCGGTTTATCGACGCCCAGTGCGAAGACGCGCTTAACATCGTCAAGTCGGATTTCACCCTCACCAATATCCTGATCAAGGGCGCCCGAGCCGACGCATTTGATACGGATTTTTCCGTCGGCACAATCACGTCCTCCAGCTTTACGGCTAGCGGCAATGACGGCATAGATATTTCCGGCACCGCACTGACACTTGACAATATCACCATGAGCCAGATTGGCGATAAAGCGGTTTCCGTGGGTGAAAAATCTACCCTGGAGGCCAAAAATATCCGCATTGACGGTGCTGTGCTCGGTGTGGTGAGCAAGGATTTATCCCGTGTTAATATCGCAGATGTTTCCTTTGCTAATATTTCTGGCACAGCCTTGATGACCTATATTAAGAAACAGGAATACGGCCCGTCGCAAATCAATTGCGAGAACTGCACATTCAAAACTAAGATGATAAAAACCGGCCAACAAGAGAGCACACAAATCACCTTGAACCAGACGACCGTAACCCAGAGCAAATTAAGCCGCAAACAAATGGTTAGTGCGGGTTTACTCATAGAGGGCGCAGTCCAATGAACGCGCTTTTCACACCTAAAACATCTGCCGTGCTTGAGGGTTATCGTTACGAAATAAAAATGCCCCTCGACCGAATGCAGTACGAAGACTTTCTGCCGCATCTTTATAAAGCGGGGTTATATCCGCGCGCGCCCTATCCGGATCGCCGGATTAATTCCGTCTATTATGACACGGCGGAGTTTTCTGATTATATTGATAATATTTCCGGCCTTGCGGCGCGGCGGAAAACCCGCATTCGTTGGTATAATGATGATCTGTCCAAGCTGACATTGGAACAAAAAATAAAAGCTGGCAAAGCCTCGCGTAAAGAAACCGAACGCCTGACGAATAAAGGCTTGGCCAAGCCGCACACTAAAAACGGCCTGCGGGAAATATTGGCAGAAAATGATACGACACTGGAAACTCTGAAAATGGCGCCGTTATTTCCCGTGTTGGAAGTGCAATATGACCGCCAGTATTTCATGCTTGATACAGACTTGCGTATGACCATTGACTTGCAGCAAAAATTCAAACGCTTGCATCCCGCACCGGTTTCCAGTTTCGTTAACTCCCCCGTCTACGCCGTGGTTGAGTTTAAATACCCGGCCCCCGAACGCTTGCGTATGCAGGCCATGATCCAATGCCTGCCGTTCCGTATCTTTCGCCACTCAAAATACGTGATCGGCTTGGAGAGCACGGCTCCTTAATACCCCCGCCACGCATCCTTTACATGTTTGATGCGCAATCCCGGCATGACATACACCGCGTCGAAGCGAAGGTCTTTATTTTCTAGTCGAGAGCGCTTGTCGTGATAATAGTAGGCAGCTTCTTCTATTCTGGATAGATTGGCGTTGTGCAGGGCGTTTTGGGCTTGGTCTAATGTTGGTCTTCGTTTGACCTCGACTATGGCCAGGACTTTGCCTTTGAGGGCGATGATGTCTATTTCGCCGTGGGGGGTTTGTTTGCGCATGTCTAGGATTTTGTAGCCCTTGAGCCGCAAGAGCCATGCGGCCAAAGTTTCGGCGCGGCGGCCTCTTTGCTCTGCCTGTTTTCTAGCTTGTTGTCTCGTGGCTTTATTCATCTTTCAATTTCAGTGCTACGGCATAAATGTCCCGTTTTTTGTGACCACTTTGTTCTGCGATGGCGGCGGCGGCGCGTTTGACGCCTTCGGTTTTTATCAGCGGGATGAGTGCGGTGCGAATTGTGTCCTCGTCCCATTTTTCCTGCGTGTCTGGTGGTGCAATGATAACCACGATTTCGCCGCGCAAGGGTGTTTTCCCGACACGTTCTATAAGTTCACTAATAGAGCCGCGCAGGATTTCTTCATATTTTTTGGTCAACTCGCGAGCAATGGCGGCTTGTCTGTCGCCCAAAATTTCTCGCATATCCGTGAGACAAGTTTTGATACGTTTGGCGGTCTCGAAATATATCAGCGTCCCCGGTACGGCTTCGACCTCGCGCAAGGCGGTTTGGCGAGCGGCGGATTTTGGTGGCAAGAAACCTGCGAATATAAACCGGGCGGGCGACAGGCCGGAACTGACCAATCCGGCCAGAACGGCGCTGGCTCCGGGCGCGGCGAATACGGACAGGTTTTCAGCGATGCAGGCGCGGGCTAATTTATAACCTGGATCGTTGACCAGCGGTGTGCCCGCGTCGCTAATCAATGCCACGGATTTTCCGTCCGAAATATTTTTAATTACGCTCGGTAATTTTCTTGCCACATTATGGTCATGATAGGCACTTACAGATGCTTTGATACTATAAGCGTTCAGCAAGATACGGGCGCGGCGTGTGTCCTCGGCCAGCACCAAATCGGCGCTGGATAAAATATCAAGGGCGCGTAAAGTTATGTCGCGCAGATTGCCGATCGGTGTAGCGACGAGGTATAGCCCAGGCTCTAACGCGCCGGACTGTATTTCGAGACGGTTTTGGGATTGCGCTTGTCGGGCATGACTTATAAAGTCTGGGCTTATAGAGTCTGTATTATTATCGGGCACGCTAGTTTCTCTGGGTGTCTTTTTAAATTTGGAATTATTTATGGCAGTGTACTTGGATGTAATGGTAAAAGCGAGACCCTTTATTAAAGGCCATTGGATTATAGGCTGCTGGCGCACCGTATTCATAGCTATTATCGGAGCCGTATCGTTGAGTGCTTGCGCAACAACCGCGCCGCAAGGCCCTCAACTCCCAGTGCCAGGGCTTCCTGGCTCCGGACAGCAACCTGTCATTATAAAGCCGAACCCAGAACAACCCACCCCCGAAGCGCCAACGGAAGAACCCAAACCTGAAGCCACAGTGCGCGGTTTGACGCCTGCCTTTATGGACGGCGAAAATATCAGACGTGTGGCGCTTTTGTTGCCATTTTCCGCGCGCTCAAGTAATTTACGCACCGAAGCGGCGTCTATGTTGCAGGCGGCAGAAATGTCTGTATTTGATAAAGACGATAACAATATATTGCTCATAGCGCTAGACAGCAAGGGTACGGCGCAAGGTGCCGCAGCGGCTGCCAAACAAGCTATTGACCAAGGTGCCGATGTTATTATTGGTCCGATTTTAGCCGCTTCGGTTAAGGCGTCAGGGTTAGCGGCACGTGCATCGGGTGTGCCAGTTATTGGCTTTTCCACTGATACTTCCGTGGCTGGTAGCGGTGTCTATCTTCTGAGCTTTCCGCCCGAAGCAGAGGTTAGCCGCATCACGAAATTTGCCGCAGAAGCTGGTGCGTCGAAATTTGCTTTTCTCGGCCCCGAATCTATTTACGGAAAACGGGTTCTGAACGCTTACAAAGCCAATGTGAAAAACCTGGACGGCATCATGGCCGGGGTCGAAACATATATGGGCAAGGACATCACGGTTATGCAAGCACCCGCTGCAAAGCTGGCCAATTTGTTTCCGTCGCCCGCCGAGACCGCAGAAAACCCGGAATTTGACGACCCATATCATGTGGTGCTTTTGCCCGAAGGTGGTACGGCCTTGCGCTCATTGGCTCCGCTCTTAACGTTTTATAACGAGAACACCCGCCATGTACAAATCATGGGTACGGGCTTATGGAACCGCGACGAAGCGGCGCAAGAGCCAGCCCTTGCGGGCGGCATATTCGCCGGGCCTGATTTAGCCGAAAAATTGGTGTTCAATGCAAAGTATGATGCGGTTTACGGCGAAGAACCGTCTAGGCTTGCATCCCTCGCTTATGATGGATTATCCATAGCATCGTTTGTTGCGGGCGGCGATGTTAAAGACCGCACAGACATGCTCACCGACCCGGCAGGGTTTTTCGGAGTTGATGGTTTGGTTCGGTTCACGCGGTTCGGTACACCCGAACGCGGACTTGCCGTTTACCAAATCAAAAACGGACGTTTCGTGGTGATTGATGCAGCGCCAAAATCTACGGATGGTGCTTT
>JALSHE010000101.1 GCA_026982415.1 Robiginitomaculum sp. | reverse complement strand
GCCTCGTGTTCATCTCGATAAAAAAGAACTCACCGTTTTCGTAAAGAAACTCGATAGTGCCAACACCCCGATAGCCAATTTTCGCGATAGCGGCACGGACAACCTCTCCGATGTCCGCCCGTTGTTTGTCGTCCAAAGCTGGCGACGGTGCTTCTTCTAAAATCTTTTGGTTGCGGCGTTGTAGCGAGCAATCCCGCTCCCCCAAATGCACGACATTGCCGTGAGTGTCCGCAAGAACTTGCACTTCAATATGGCGCGGATTGCCGAGAAACCGTTCAAGATACACGGCGCCGTCCCCAAACGCTGCTAAAGCTTCTTGTTTGGCTCCGTTAAAGCTTTCTTCCAAATCATCAGCCGTCGGTGCAAGGCGCATACCGCGCCCGCCGCCGCCTGCCGCCGCTTTGACCAACAAGGGAAAACCAACAGTTTTGGAAGATTTAACCGCGTCCTCTAAGGTCAAAACCTCACCGTCCGAACCAGGCACAACCGGAATACCTACAGCCTCAACGGCAGATTTGGCGGCAATTTTATCACCCATAAGCTTGATATGTGCGGCGCTTGGCCCAATGAAAACCATATCGTGGGCTTCGACAATATCGGCAAAACGAGCATTCTCGGACAAGAAGCCATACCCCGGATGCACGGCGTCGGCGCCTGTGATTTCGCACGCCGCAATAATCGCCGGAATATTGAGATAGCTTTCCGCAGATGAATTGGGACCAATACACACGCTTTCGTCGGCCAAACGAACATGCATGGCGTCGCGGTCGGCCTCAGAATGCACGGCAACAGTGGCAATGCCCATTTCCTTACAAGCACGGTGAATGCGCAGAGCAATCTCGCCCCTATTGGCAATAAGAACTTTTTTAATCATGATATAACAAGCAAGGCTTCGCCGAATTCAACTGGCTGTCCGTCTTCAACCAAGATTTTTGTCACTGTCCCCGAACTTGTCGCTTTGATCGGATTAAAGGTTTTCATAGCCTCGACAAGCAAAACTGTATCACCTTCTTTAACGCTATCGCCAACTTTGAAAAACGGGTCTGCATCCGGGTTAGAGCGCAAATACACCGTGCCGACCATTGGCGAGGTCACGGCACCTGCCTCGTCTGCTGGGTTCGCATCTGCTGTGATTTCAGCAGCTACAGGTGCCGCTATGACTGGTGCCGCTGCGGGCGCAACGGCAGCCATGGGTACACCGCCCGTGAGTTGGCGCGTCACCCGTAGGCGCAAGTCGCCTTTTTCCATTTCGATTTCGCTGAGGTTTTCAGCATCGAGAATTTTGGCCAATTCCCTGATCAATTTGGTTTCAGGGGAGCGACTTGTTGTCGGTTTTTTTGCCATTTGAATATCCTATATGGTTCTAGGTGTGTGTGGTTATTTCAAACTATCTATCGCAGCATCTATTGCCAGTAAATAGCTATTCGTGCCGAAACCGCTGATACTGCCTGTGGCCACAGGTGCTATGAAAGATTGTTGCCGAAACGATTCTCGGGATGCGGGTTGAGAAATGTGGACTTCGATCACTGGAATGCGGAGAGTTTTCAGGGCATCATATATGGCGACCGAAGTATGGGTATAGGCGGCGGCATTAATAAGAACGGCGACCCCATCTTTGCCAGCGCGCTGTATCTGGTCAACAATTTCGCCCTCAATATTACTTTGATGAAACAACAAGCCGTACCCAGCCGCTTTGCATTTCTCCGCACAAGCGTCTTCAATATCAGTCAAAGTCGCCGCGCCGTAGATTTCTGGTTCCCGTGTTCCCAGCAAATTGAGATTCGGACCATTGAGAATATATATGGTTTTAATCATTGTATCCCTTTCAAGCCGAAGTTAATAGCAAGGCTAGCACAGTTGGCAAACCTTTATTTGAGATAGATATGAAGCTTATTATTAACGGCGAAACATACGCTGAACTGAAGGCGGATATGAGCGTGCTAGATTTGTTGACATACCTCAATTTACCCAAGGCAAAAATCGCGGTTGAGTGCAACAAAGAAATCGTACCAAAATCAGGGTATAAAACCGTGCTTTTACAAGACGGCGATGTACTAGAAATTATTACATTTATTGGAGGTGGCTGATGGCTGCGGATACGGACAAATTGGTTATTGCTGGGCGGGAGTTTTCATCACGGCTTGTCATTGGTACGGGTAAATACGAGACCTATCAGCAAAACGCCGACGCCCTCGCCGCATCCGGCGCAGAGATTGTTACCGTTGCGGTTAGACGCGTGAACCTAACCAACCCTGATGAACCATTACTGGTGGATTTTATTGACCCGAAAAAGACGGTTTATCTACCCAATACGGCGGGGTGTTTTACGGGCGAAGACGCGGTGCGGACTTTACGCTTGGCCCGCGAAGCTGGTGGCTGGGATTTGGTCAAATTGGAAGTCCTGTCCGACCCAAAACATCTTTACCCCGATATGGAAGAGACGATGCGGGCAGCTAAACTCCTGATCGCTGACGGTTTCGAGGTCATGGTCTATTGCTCGGACGACCCGGTATTCGCACGCAAACTCGAAGACCTGGGCTGTGCCGCTATCATGCCTTTAGGTGCCCCCATAGGCTCAGGTCTCGGCATCCAGAACCAAGTTAATATCCGCCTAATCGTCGAGCAAACCACTGTTCCGGTTATTGTAGATGCCGGCGTCGGCACCGCATCAGACGCGGCTATAGCTATGGAGTTAGGCTGCGACGGTGTGTTGATGAATACGGCCATAGCCGAAGCCAAAGACCCAATCCTCATGGCCAAAGCCATGAAACACGCGGTCAAAGCCGGACGCCACGCTTACCTAGCAGGTCGCATGCCGCGCAAAAAATACGCAGATCCAAGTTCTCCATTAGCTGGTTTAATATAGGAAGCACCGGATTCGTAGGGTGGATTAGGCTCTCCGCCGTAATCCACCCTACAGATATTCAAACTACTCCGCCAATGCCTCATCGAGCATGGCTTGTAGAGCTTGTGTATTGCCGCTGGCCAGGAATTTGTCGTTGATGACGAAGAACGGGGTTCCGGTTAAGCCGGGAATGCGCGATGCTAGATACATGGCGTCTTCCAATTGTTCGTCCAATTTGGGGGCGGCCATATCTTTCTTGAATTTGCTCATATTCAGACCGATTTTAACGGCGGCAGAGTTGATGAACTTTTCGTTGAGCGCTGTGCCGTCCATGAGTGCAAAATGCATTTCCATATATTTGCCTTGCTCTTTGGCAGCCAATGCCGCTTTGGCAGCGTTGCGCGAGGTTTTTGTGCGGCGCTCCAATATAGGCAACTCCTTAAACACCACCCGCACATCGCCCGGATATTCTTTGATGACACTTTGTACCCACGCCGTAGACTGTTTGCAAAACGAACAATTATAATCGAAAAATTCCACCATAGTGACTTTGGCATCTTTCGCGCCAATAGAAAAATCGCGCTTGTCTTTACGCAGTTCTTTGGCCACCGCCACGATAGATTGGCGGTCCCGTTTTTCGTCCAATAAAACCAATGCCTGTTCGATAACTTCCGGGTTTTCCAGAAGATAGGCGCGCACGATTTGTTCAATCTCTGCCTTGTTAGCAGGCGCAGTATTTTGCTGTGCTTCAGCACATCCCGCCAATGAGGAAAATATGAGTGTAGCCGTTAAAATAGTCGTGGTTTTTTGTTTCGTAAACATAAGATTTCTTCCGTAATTTTGTTTTTATATTTATAGGATTGATTAGCAGGTTTGCATTAATCTTCCAGCATATTCGCCATTTATCAACGGCGGTTTTTACGCTTGGCAAGCTGGGTTTCGGCAATCACAATAATGTCGCTGGCGCGGCGCCATTGGGCGCGGTGCGGCGCAAGCCCTTCTTGTTGCGCACGCAGAGCAAAAGATTTGGCACGTTGGTAATCATGACGGGCAAAAGCTTGCTCGGCAATGGCATAACGCGCCAATGCAGGTTGGTCTTTGCGGTCATATCCCTGGGACAATTGATACCAGGCAAAGCCGTTTGTGCTTTCTTTTTGCAATGCTGATTTCAGCATTTTTATAGCTTCATCAATGCTATCAGGCGTATCTTTCTCGATCAAAGCTTGGCCGAGCGCAATCTGAAGCAATGGTGCAGAAGGTTTAAGCCGTACCGCCTCACGAAGCGGGGCAATCGCCTGCGCACCCTTACCGCTTTCATAAAGCATCTGCCCTTTTAACTCAAAAAAGTAGGGGTTGGCTGGCTCTTCCTCTATCAAACTGTTGATTTCCCTAAGCGCGCTCTTCAAATCAGCGGCGCGGTAATGGGCAACCGCTCGGGCATACCTGCCTGGCTTACTGGTATCACTTTCCGGGTATTTAGAAAATACCGTCTGTGGCGCGTCAATAAAACCAATCAATTTGGCATGAGCCATAACCAGTGCCTGTATTTCTTCGTCGGTATCTTTGACGTTTTTATAAGGGCTTTCATCAACAATTTCGCGCAAATGATTAATCCGGTCACTGGACAAGGGATGACCCCGAAAATACGGATTTCTACGGGCATTGGACAGCAATTCTTGGTAGCGGAACCTTTCAAAGAAGATCACCAAACCCTCAGCAGATTGCCCGGTTGTTTCTAAATATTTTGCGGCTGCCTGATCCGCTGACGCTTCGCTAATACGCGAATGTGCAAGCACCTCAATCATACCAAACTGTTGCGAACCCGCCAAAATAGCTGCGCCCGCTCCCCCCTCGCCTGCCAAAATTGCCGCAAGACCAAGACCCGCAGCTATTAACATAGCCCCGTAAGCGCTTTTATTGCCTTGGTCGCGGCGCACAAGATGCCCTGCCGCTATGTGCCCGGTTTCATGGGCGAGCACACCTTTGAGCTGGTTCGGCGTTTTGGCTTCCAAGATCAGCCCAGTATGAACAAAAATGTTCTGCCCACGGGTGACAAATGCGTTTAAGGATGGGTCATTGACCAAATAAAGATCAACACTAGAGCTTTGTAAATTAGCCGCCCGCAATATCGGGTTGGTGTAATTACGCAGGGTTTCTTCGATCTCCGTATCCCGGATAAGAGATTGCGCGGATGCAGAAACCGACAACAATCCGATCATCAAAACGGTGATAATTTTAAATAATATAGATTTCAAACGCGTCACAAAGCTTTCCAATTGCCAAATTAATGTCAAATATATACCCGATATGGTTTATTATACCAGAAAATACCACATCACAAACACGTTAGCCCATCAAATAGGCCAGACAAGTTACCATGCTGTTAGAAAACTGCGTATAAATGTGGCCTAACGCCGCGCCCGCTCGTCATTTTCGTGCATTTCCTGGGCTTCAAGGCTCAAGGTCGCGATTGGCCGGGCTTGTAACCTGCCCAAGCGGATAGGGTCGCCGGTTTCTTCGCAATAGCCATATGTGCCATTATCAATCCGCGCCATAGCTTTGTCGATTTTAGCGATGAGTTTACGTTGGCGGTCACGGGCGCGCAGCTCTAACTGCCTGTCTGCATTAGCCGCTGCCGTGTCGACCGCATCCGGGTGGGATACGTTCTCGCCTTGCAAAAACTCAATAGTATTTTTGGTTTGGTCGTGAATGTCTTGCTTCCAGGCTTCTAGTTTTTGTCTGAAAAATTCTTGCTGGCGCACGCCCATGAACTTTTCGTCCGCTTTGGGCACATAGTTTTTAGGAAGTTTTGTACGTTTCTTTACGCCATTTACTTTTTGCGCACCATTTACCTTTTTAGCAATATTCGCCATATTCACATCCTTTGCTAATAAACCGGAAACCGGAATTTTCAGACGCGCCTATAACCGAGAGACCTGCCCTTAACAACTAAATTTTACATCATGTTGATAAACCCTTGAAATATCATTGGAATTACGGTCATAATGATGCCAAGAACCCTGCAACTTCCAACTAAATGCAATATTTAGACCAATACGAGAGAATCACCTGATGAAGTTTTCCAGTACAGACAAATATGTCGCCACCCACGATTTGCGTATGGCGGTTAACGCCTCTATCGCCCTAGAACGCCCGCTTTTGATCAAGGGGGAACCGGGCACGGGCAAAACCGTACTGGCCGAAGAGATTGCCAATTCCATCGGCGCGCCTTTGTTGCAGTGGAACATTAAATCCACCACCAAAGCCCAGCAAGGCCTATATGAATACGACGCAGTCGCCCGTCTACGCGACAGCCAATTAGGCGACGAAAAAGTCCACGACATTTCCAACTACATTAAGAAAGGCAAATTATGGGAGGCGTTTACCAGCGAGAAACGCCCGGTCCTTTTAATCGACGAAATTGATAAAGCAGACATAGAATTTCCCAATGACCTATTGCACGAACTCGATCAAATGCAATTCCATGTCTACGAGACAGGCGAGACCATAAAGGCCGAGCAGAGGCCAATCATTCTGATCACATCCAACAACGAAAAAGACTTGCCAGACGCATTCTTGCGCCGCTGTTTCTTTCACTACATCCAATTCCCCGACCAAGAGACCATGCAAAAAATCATCGACGTACATTTCCCGGACATAAAATCCAGATTGGTTGCGGCAGCCCTAAAACGGTTCTACGCAGTGCGAGAAGTCCCCGGCCTCAAGAAAAAACCGTCCACATCAGAGCTATTAGACTGGCTAAAGCTCCTAATGGTCGAAGACATAGACCCGGAAACCCTAAGAGAAACAGACGGCAGAAAACTCATCCCGCCCCTACACGGCGCCCTGCTCAAAAACGAACAGGACGTGCATTTGTTCGAGCGGCTAGCGTTTATGACACGGCGGTAGAGTTAGTCGTCTCCGCCGAAAAAAGCTGGCATGCTGTCGCCGAAACCACTTTTCTTATTCTCTGGTAGATCACCTTTGCGACCGCGCCTTTGTTGCGGTTTTTTGTTATGGTGTGCTGGTTTTTGCATAGGCTTATTTTGGAGCTTGTTTTGAGGTGTTTGTTTATCCTGCTTCGGCTTATCTGAGGTTTTTTCAGATGGTTTCTCGAAGGTTTTTACAGCTTGCTGGCTATCACTTCGCCCTTTTGAACTTGCCGCATTTCGCGGTTTTTTCCGCCCGCCGCGATTACCATATTTACCGCCTTTTCCGCGCCCTCCAGAGCTTTTGTGTCTGCTCGAAGTCGTGGCGAAATCCTTGATGCCGGGTATTTCAATTTCTTCTATTTCTTTGAAATTAATCAGCTGCAATATATCTTGGTAATAAACTTTATCACGCGGGGCGACGAACATAATGGCTTCGCCCTTGCGCCCTGCCCGTCCTGTGCGGCCAATCCTGTGAACATAGTCTTCGCTATGGCTCGGCACGTCATAGTTAAACACATGGGACACATCCGGAATATCCAGACCACGCGCCGCCACGTCGGATGCAACCAAGAACTCTATATCGCCGTTTTTAAACTTAGCCAGAGTTTCCATGCGCTGGCTTTGACGTAAATCGCCGTGAATGGGCGCGGCATTATGGCCGTGAACCGTCAGCGATTTTGCAACAATATCTACATCAACCTTGCGGTTACAAAATACAATGCCGCTTTTTACGTCATTATTATCAATGATATAGCGCAGTGCTGAGCGCTTTTGCTTGCTATCATTGCCCGGCATACGGACGATCATTTGTTTAACAGTTTTCGCGGTAATGTTCTTGCGGGCGATTTTGATTATATGTGGCTGGTGCAAGAACTGGTCAACCAGTCTTTGGATTTCCGGAGCCATAGTGGCCGAGAAAAACAGGACTTGGCGGGTGAATGGTGTCTTCTTGAAAATTTCTTCAATATCGGGGATGAAACCCATATCCAGCATCCGGTCAGCTTCATCGACCACCAAGGCTTGAACCCCATTGAGCATAACCTTGCCGCGTCCGAAATGGTCTAGCAAACGCCCCGGCGTCGCGATCAAAACATCAACCCCTCGGTTGAGCAAGGCTTCTTGCTTGGCAAAGGATACGCCGCCAATCAAAAGCGCCATACTTATTTTTAGATATTTACTATAAAGCTCGACATTCTCCGCCACTTGCGCTGCAAGTTCGCGGGTCGGACAGACAATTAAACAGCGCGGCATCCGTGCGCGAGCGCGCCCTTTAGCCAAGCTTTGGATAATCGGCAAGGTGAAGGCACCGGTTTTGCCCGTACCCGTCTGGGCTATGCCCAAAACGTCTTTACGCTGGAGCGCAGCCTCAATGGTACCAGCTTGTATCGGCGTTGGATGGGTATAGCCGACATCGTCCAAAGCCCTTAGAATTTCCGGCATTAATCCGAGTTCTTTAAAGGTCACCTTTGGTGTGTCGTCTTTTTTCGCTTCATCTTTCGGTGCTTCTTTGTCTTTGGTTGCACCTTTTTTGGCTTTTGCAGCCCGTATATCTTTAGTCAGTGTATTGCATTCCGGCTCTAATCCCCACATTGAGAGCCTATATTTTTGGGCATATGCCCATTTGTTTCGGGCTAAGTGCCCATATGTTTCGGGCTAATCGCCCACGATTAAAATTCGCCGCACAATACCCAGCAAATAACAAAGGTCAAGCAAGTTATAGGTGCAATCCTGATGCCTAAATCAAGAAACGGTCAATCATGTCCGAGTTTACACCATATCAAGCTCAGAACCTATTAAACTTACTGATTTTGCTATTTCCTATGCTCTACCCAGCACCAAATACGCCATATCCAGATGGACTGACGGCTTGGTTTCTTGGCGATTCCCTTAGCCGCTAAGGCGGTTTAACCTCTATCTGTGCGGTTGCTGCCCGGGAGCTTTCCTCCGATTCTTGCTTATTTCCAAGCACTGGATATATTGTCATTTCGCCCGCTTTTTCAGGAAGTTTTTCCGCACGTTCTGGCGCTCCTATTGCCACTTCGGGCGCTAATTCATCGGGAGTGAAGCAGATGGGTTTTATTGTGCGTTTACCGCGCTGCACTCCGCCTTTATTCATGGCTGTGCTGTCTACACCCCAAAGCTTGAGGTGGGCAACGCGGGCTTGCTCTAGCTCTGGGTTTGGCTTGGTGCGCCCGTATAAAAACCGTTCCACATTGACTATTTTGACGAGGGCAAAGGGCTTCCAATTATAAGTGCGGGGTGTAGGCTTTACCGCAGACTTGTGGCTTTGCTCTTGTTGTGTCCCGCTAAATCCACCCCGGAATTTCCGCTGCCAATCGCCGAAATGTCTTGTTAGCGCATAGTCCGCTAAACGGTTTTTCCGCCAGCGTCTAATGGCCCGCTCGCCGATAACGCGGCGCACAAAGGCAATGCGCTGGGGGTTTTGCAGCACCCAAGCCTTGATACGCATGTTGAGGTTTTCTCTGGCCTTAATGCGCAAAGCGCGCGATTGCCGTGCCAACATGCGCTCACAAAACCGCACCATCTGCGCCCCGCCAA
>JALSHE010000100.1 GCA_026982415.1 Robiginitomaculum sp. | reverse complement strand
CAAAGTCGGTGCTGAGCGCCCTGACAAAATCCAATGCCCCCAGGCGCGCCGTGCTGGCGCTTGGTTATGCGGGCTGGCAAGGCGGGCAATTAGAAGCCGAAATAATGCGTAATAGCTGGCTGGTCGCCCCCGTCTTCTCCGAAGCAGATGAAGACATTATCTTCACGGGCGAACCCCGCCATAAATGGAAGCTGGCATTATCCGCAATTGGAATTACGCCAGAGTTTCTCTCTGCAGAAGCGGGGCATGCTTAAATTTCATCGACCCCGCCGGGGTTGCGGGAGCGGCGGTTTAGCCACATTACACCGCGAAGGTCAGCGATGGAGACGATAAGACGCCCAAAATTTGTGTATTTAGAGACACCAAATTGGCGGTTGCGGTGGGATATGTCCGAAAACTCTATTGCATAGCCTTCGCGCAACATCAGAGCCGGAATATAGCGGTGGATATGATCAAAATATGGCAGGCGTAAAAAAGCTTTGCGTTTAAAGACTTTAAGCCCGCAGCCTGTATCGTCGGCCTCGTCTTTCAATAGCCACTTGCGCACACCATTACCGAACCGTGATGCGGCGCGCTTCGCCCAAGTGTCCTTGCGCTTAGCACGGCGACCGCCGACCAGTGCCAAATTTTCAGGTGCGTCTCCTCGTACCATTATTTCAATTAAACCCGGCACATCCGCAGGGTCGTTTTGCCCATCCCCGTCCAAAGTCGCGATAATATCACCCTTGGCCGCCATGACACCTGAGCGCACAGAACGGCTCTGACCGGAGTTTTCCCGGTGGCTCAACACGCGCAAGGTTTTGTAGGTATCTTTGAGCGCCGTCAGCGCGGCCAATGTGCCGTCTGTGCTGGCATCATTTACGAATATCATCTCGTAAGGCATGCCCTTCATGGCGGTCGCGATTTCACCCGACAAAGGGCCGACATTTTCTTCCTCGTTATAAACCGGAACCACAACACTGTATTTAATAGACGGCATATTATCCTCAAAGTAAATTTTGTTCCTATTGGCACGAGTACGGGGAGCGTGCAAGTCACCGTGTGGTCATATATCAAGCAAACCTGCTTTCAATATTGAAACTACGTGCTTTGTACCCTATGCCTATATTTCATATTTTAGGCACTTGTTATGATTACAAACACCATTTGGTCTTTTAACGATAAGAAACGGACTTTACTGGTCGGGTTTTTAATCTGCCTAGCTATCATATGGGGCTTGGCCGTAGATGCATTTGCCCACGGGGTTACCCAAGGGGACAAGGGGTATATTGCCGAAACGTCCGGGGTGCAAATCATTCCTTTCCTCTATCTCGGTGCCAAACATATGATGACGGGTTATGATCATTTGTTGTTTTTGTTCGGGGTTGTGTTCTTTTTGTACAAACTCAAAGATGTCAGTTTATATGTGACCCTATTTGCCGTTGGTCATATCATCACTTTACTGGGCGGGGTGTTGTTTGAAATCCGGTTCAACCCTTATATTATCGACGCCATTATCGGGTTTTCAGTGGTCTATAAGGCGCTGGATAATATGGGGGCTTATCAACGCTGGTTCGGGTTTCAACCCAATACCAAAGCGGCGACATTTATTTTTGGCCTGTTTCACGGCTTTGGTCTGGCCACAAAAATTCTCGATTACGAAATATCCAAAGACGGCCTATTGGCCAATCTCATCGCCTTTAATGTCGGGGTAGAACTTGGCCAGATATTGGCTCTGGTCGCGATTCTTATCGCCATGAATTACTGGCGCAAAACCACCAGTTTCATGCGCCGCGCCTATAGCGTTAACACGGCTTTGATGATGGCCGGTTTTTTGCTCATGGGCTATCAAATCACCGGACTTTTGGTCGCCGCACCAGCTTAAACAAGTTTAAAAGGAAGTATCATGTATAATTCAAACCCGCCCGCGAAAGCAGATTTGCCCTCCACGGGTAAATTGATAAAATCGACAATTTTGGCTGCGCTCGCCGCTGGTGTGCTTTTGGTAACCGTGGTCATGCCCGCCGAATACGGTATTGATCCAACCGGGATTGGCAAAATGGTTGGGCTGAAGAAAATGGGCGATATTAAAACCTCCCTAGCCAAGGACGCAGCTGCGGAAGCGGCAAAGGAACAGGCCGTCGCCGCTAACCCTGCTCCCATAGAACCACTCATCACAAAACCTGTTGCAGAAATAATGCCGCCGTCCGCTGTCAAAGTCGCCACAACCACCCAGTCCCACGAAAAAATCTTCACCCTCGCCCCGGACGCGTGGACGGAGATAAAACTTAAAATGAACAAAGGCGCCAAGGCGGATTTTGTCTGGTTCACTGACGGTGGTAAAGCTAATTTCGATACCCATGCCGACTCCAAAACGCTCAACATAGATTATCACAACTATGCCAAAGGATCAAAAATCCGCGACAAAGGCGTTCTCGAAGCCGAATTTGACGGCAGCCACGGCTGGTTCTGGCGTAATAGAAGCGGCAAAGCCATGACCGTCACCCTACAAACCAGCGGAGAATATCAAGACGTTGTTGTGATGAAATAGAGTACTGTTATCCATCATGGGCGATATTGCCCGCCAAATAACTTGTGCGAAGCTGTTGTGATGCTATTCAGTACCTATGAACAAAGTTAAACTTCATATCAGAGACATGATCATGCTGACATTGCTAGTCTTGGCTATGGCCTTGCCGGGTCTTTCTGGTTTACCCGTCATTGACCGGGACGAGGCGCGTTACGCCCAAGCCACGGTGCAAATGCTGGAGAGCGGCGATTATGTCAACATCCGGTTTCAAGACCGCGCGCGCAACAAGAAACCTGCCGGCGCTTATTGGGCGCAAGCAGCGAGCGTAAAAATGTTTTCGGACACCCAAAACCGCAATATTTGGGCGCACCGAATACCGTCCGTATTGGCCGCTATTTTGGCTATTTTAGCGACCTATTGGGGCGGCGCCCGTATGTTAGGCCGCGACAGTGCGCTCTACGGCTCGGCACTGCTGGCGGTTAGTTTCATCTTTGTTTTCGAAGCCCATATCGCCAAGACGGACGCGCTTTTGTTGGCATTTTCCACATTGGCTTTGGCCAGTTTTGGACATTTACGCAATGGCGGCGGGCGGCCCTCGGGCGTGCTTTTCTGGTTTGCACTTGGCTGCGCCGTGATGATCAAGGGGCCAATTTTGCCGATGTTATTGGTACTGTGCCTAGTGAGTTTATTGGTATGGGAACGCAAAGCGGGATGGATGAAGCCCCTCACCTATTGGCCGGGGCCACTTTTGTTTTTGCTTATTGTTCTGCCGTGGTCGGTTCTGATTTGGCAAGAAACGGGCGGCGCGTTTTTCACTGAAGCCATTGGCAATGACCTTACCCCGAAATTGCAAGGCGCCCAGGAAAAACATTCCGGGCCACTGGGGTATTATATAGGTACAATCTGGTTGGCATTTTGGCCCGCCTGTTTGTTTTTATTACCGGGTCTGGTTTTTACAATTCGGGCGGCACGCAGCAAGAAAAATGGCAAAACGGGATTCGACACACCTGTAGCACGCTCCGCCCGACTTCTCCTGTGTTGGAGTATCCCTTTTTTCCTCGTATTGGAAATCGTACCAACCAAGCTCCCCCACTATACATTAATCACATTTCCTGCGTTTGCGCTTATGGCGGGTGCCGCCGTTGCAACCCTATCCAAGGTCAGCGACTTCACCCTAACCCGGCGAATAGGAGCAGCTCTATTTTCAATCATTAGCATTGCTTTGGCGGCAGGGCTATTGTTTGGGCAGTCTTTTTATGGCAATTTCCCCACATGGGAATTTGTCGTCATGGGCTTGGCGATACTTATCAGCTTGTTTGCGGCGCTATCATTATGGAGCGGGAAAGCCCGGCGGGCATTTTTCGGGGCTTTGGCAACATCCGCATTGATCACCATTCCAACCTACCAATTCACCCTGCCCTCATTAAAACAATTAAATATCAGCAGCATGGTGGAAACGGCACTTATAGAAAATGGGATCAAAACACCTGTATCCAATACGTCCATTCTGTCCACGCAATTTACCGAACCCAGCCTAGTTTTCCGCCTGGGCACGGGCATATTGCTGGGTAAACCGGACGAGCGCCTTGCGAACTTGGATATGCAGGCAGACGATATTGTGATTTTGGACAGACTAAAAGCTGAAACGAAAGAGTATGAGGTGAAGCTAGCCGCAAAACTAGCAGAAAATAACCTGTGTTTAACCAGCCTGCAAACTATCAAAGGGTTCAATTATGCCAAGGGTGATGCGGTAAAACTGGATATTCTACAGACAGACGTGTGCCCTACTCGAACCATTATTCCGGCCATTACTCCAGCATCTATTCCAACCAAGGATTCCGAACAGACAACCACCAAGCCCGACCCATAATCGCGAAATACATAAATGGTAAGGATAAAACCAGCAAGGTTTTACTCCACCAATGTGATGTGTAATCCCAAAAATACCGAACAAAACCACGGAATTTATTGCTCTCGACCCGCACGATACGGGCGCGGGATGTTGAACCATAATGCATCACCTTGGCGTCCGGAACAAAGAACACATCTCCGCCGGACAGTTTAGCTCGCCTGCATATATCTATATCTTCCACATGCAAGAAATAGCGCTCGTCAAAACCACCGAGCATATCAAAGCTTTCTCGGTCAACCATAAGGCAAGCACCGCTGACAATAGGCATTTCAACAGGCGTATCAGGCAACGGCATATGCTCTAAATGGATAGACCTGAAACCCGGTAATTTATGCAAAGGTGTAAAACTGACCACAGCTGCCATCGGCGTCAAAGCGCTACGGCGCGAACCGCGTTGCTCGACCCCGTTAACGGTTTGTAAATTGCCGCCAGCAATCCACGGGCGGCTTAAGCTATCTCCGCATTCCGCCAATGTCATGGCGGTGCCCTTTTCGATAACTGCGTCCGGGTTTAGAAATAAAATATAATCGCCCTTGGCTAATTTCGCCCCATAATTACAGGCGCGACCAAAGCCCACATTACCCTGACCTTGAACAATGCGTATCCGCCGTTCATCCTTTGTCAATGCCCATAGCCGTTGGCGGGCGGAAACCGTGTTTCCATTGTCTACGATAATCAGCTCTAGGATATCCGGGTCTGCCAATACGGCAGGCACAGATTCCATCAAAGACGGCCCCGTAAAATAGGAGACCATCACGATACTGATGCGTTTTTTAGGGTAGCTAACGGGTAGCGGAACCACATTTGTTGTCATAACGACCTATACCTTCCGACCCCCCGGCTCCAGAAGATAAGCAAAATAGCGAATAAAAGTAAAGGGATATTTCGCACAAGATGTAAATTGCTATATTTCTATGGAGATTTCCTGACAAATGTGACCCCCGCCGCTGCAAAAATTATCGACGCCCACCACCAATCCTGCCACACACCATAAGACAGACTAGCCATGACCGCAGTGGCTGCACAAAGGCCGCTGGCGGCAACCATTCTCGGTTTGGAAAGTCCCAGCGGTCCGGTCAGTCTGCGCGCACCGAAAAACAGCGCGGTACAAGCCAACAACACGCCAATAAGCCCAATTTCGATCCACAAATGCAAGCCCGCATTATGGGGATGCAAAGACACCAGCGCCCTGCCCTCAAAACCACGAATTGTGTGGGTGTCGTTGAAAGTCCGCACCGCGTCAAAGCCGTACCCGATGAAGGGATGTTCGAGGATTTTACCGTATAAAGCCTCCCAGTTAACCACCCTTTCTTCCCAAGAAAATGGCAGTTTAGCCCGCAGTTCGGGGCTTAGTATACTGGAGAGTAAAGCAAGCAAAGGTGCGAATAACAAAACCGTACCCGCCATCAAAAACCCGCCGCGTAGTGCTAGCTTCGGCTTCAAACTCGCGACAGCAATAAACACCAGCCCCAAGATCAAACCGACTTGCGCCGCACTGGCATTGGCTTTGTGGGTCGCATAGCCGATAAGAATAACCATTAGAACTGCAGCCAATTTCCCAACGCCGCCTTTTTGCCACAAAAACACACCTGTCGGTGCGGCCAGCAACACCAAAACCGAAACCGCATGGCCAACATTTTGGATCATATCCGCTTGCCTGTGCCTCATGCTTTCGCCCTCGGCCAAAGGGTCTACAAACAAGGTTAAGCTATAATTGGTCAGTAAATCCGTCAAAATCGTGCCAATTAAAATGGCGGTCACACCGACCAATAACCACGGAAATATATTACGCTCATATTTGTGTTGGGCGTGTATGGCCGCCGCACAACCTAGATAGAGCGGCACACCCAACACCATTTTCTGGGCATTGTTGAGCGTATCGTCAGATTGGTAAGGCGACCATAATGTGCTGAGAAGTCCCCACAGTAATAAAACCATAATCACCCAAATAGCAGCTGGCACAACAGAGGCAATATTACGCGGATGGGGCGGTCTAAACCCGACCAGTCCGATAAGGCTATATAAAGCCATGATAGCGGCGATCCCAAGACCGCCCGCATGAGCCATAATTGGGAAAGCGAGGAAAACCAAAAACAAGACAATGCTGTTCTTCCAAGCTACTATTCCGCGCTTTTGCACCCCATTGCATGATTGAAGGTTCATGATTAATCTCGCAAATCCGGTGGTGTCGCTTCTTTAGTCAAGCTGACAATAGCGTCGCCCAACGTCAAAATTTCCTGTTGGCGCTCACCGAGGAAACGCAGGGCAAGCTTGCCCTCTTCGGCTTCCTTCATCCCGACAACGGCAATAACATTGACCTTGGCCAAAGAATGCTCGCGGATTTTGTAATTTATTTTCTCGTTACGCAAATCGGTTTCGACCCGAAGACCTGCTTTGCGTAATGTCGCCGCCGCTTGTTCGGCGTAGCCGTCCGCGTCCGAAGTAATGGTTGCGACAACCACTTGTACAGGCGCCAGCCAAAGAGGAAAACGCCCGGCATAATGTTCAATCAGCACGCCGAGGAAACGCTCGAACGAGCCGAGAATAGCCCGGTGCAACATGACGGGTCTGTGTTTGGCATCGTCTGCGCCGATATAGCTAGCGTCGAGCCTATCCGGCAGGTTGAAATCTGCTTGAATAGTCCCCGTCTGCCATTCACGGCCAATGGCATCTTTCAGGACAAAGTCCAATTTCGGCCCGTAAAAAGCACCGTCGCCCGGATTATATTCTACGTCCAACCCGGTCGCATCCGCCGCTGCCTTTAGTGCTTTCTCGGCTTTATCCCAAACTTCGTCGGAACCAACCCGAACTTCGGGGCGATCAGAGAACCGTACCATAACTTCGTCAAAACCAAGGTCTTTATAAACCGATTGCAGCAGCGTACAAAAAGCTTTGACCTCGTCGATGACCTGATCTTCACGGCAAAAAATGTGTCCGTCGTCTTGGGTAAAGGCGCGCACCCGCATCAGACCGTGCAGCGCACCGGACGGCTCATAACGGTGGCAAGAGCCAAATTCGGCCAAACGTAATGGCAGGTCGCGGTATGATCTTTGGCCGTGGTTAAACACCTGCACATGGCACGGGCAATTCATGGGCTTGAGGGCAAACATTTTATCTTCGTCGTCCACTTGGGTGATGAACATATTTTCGCGGTATTTGTCCCAATGCCCCGACGCCTTCCAGAATTTCTGGTCCATCAATTCCGGAGTACGAATTTCGCTATAGCCACCCTCGTTCTGGCGGCGGCGCATATAATCCTGGAGCGTCCGGTACAACATCCAGCCCTTTTCATGCCAAAACGCTTGGCCTTGGGCTTCTTCTTGGAAATGAAACAACTCCATCTCGCGGCCAAGACGGCGGTGATCGCGCTTTTCGGCTTCTTCGAGACGGTGTAGATAAGCATCCAAATCTTCTTTATTCGCCCATGCTGTGCCGTAAATCCGTTGTAGTTGCGCGTTCTTGCTGTCGCCGCGCCAATAGGCGCCAGCGACTTTCATTAATTTGAAAGCCGAACCGATTTTTATGGTGGACGGCAAATGCGGCCCCAAACATAAGTCCAACCAATCGCCCTGTTTATAAATGGTAATCGTCTCGTCTTCAGGCAAGTCAGAAATCAACTCAGCTTTATAAGTTTCGCCCTTTCCGGTGAAGTATTTGATAGCGTCATTTCTATCCCAAACTTCCCGCTCGAACGGTTTATTCTGCTGGATGATGAATTTCATCTTCTTTTCAATAGCCGCAAAGTCGTCCTCGGAAATCGGCTTGTCCGTGGCGAAATCGTAATAAAACCCGTCCGTCACATTCGGGCCAATCGTCACTTGGGTGCCGGGGAATAATGCCTGCACGGCTTCGGCCATAACATGGGCGCAATCGTGACGGATAAGCTCTAATCCCTTTGGGTCAGCAGCCGTAACAAGTTCAAGTGTTGTATCGCCTTCAAGCGGACGTGTCGCATCCCAAAGTTCGCCGTTGACCTTGGCGGCCAATACCTTTTTAGCCAATGACTTAGACAAAGCCTTAGCCACACCCATGGCGGATGTGCCGTCTTCAAACTCGCGTGTCGCGCCGTCCGGAAATGTTACTGTCAACATAGTTATTCTCAGTCTTTTTTTGTGTCTTGTATATGGTCGCAATCCTGCTCACCACACCGTTCAGTCCAAGCCCAATCACCATATCGCCAAGGTGCCCAGAATGCCTGTTTATGTACAGACTTGGGAACAGGGTCAAGCCCCGATGACCCCCACGGATGGCACCGCAAAAGCCGCGACAAAGTCAACCAAAACCCGCGCCACACCCCGTGCTTATAAAATGCATCAATAGAATAATTAGCACACCCCGGCTGATGCCGACACCTTACCCCCAGCGCAAACAGGACGGGCGACAAAGTAAATTTATAAACCTTCAAAAGGCCAATCGCGACATATATAAATGGGTTTTTCATCTTGCATCCATAATCGCGGCTAATACGGTGTCGAATGGGAGAAGTGTCGACGTATGGCGTGCCGGGTAATTGGCGACATCGGCTAGCAAGGCTAGTTTGGCAAAACGACCCAGCGGTGCATCGGCACCGTCTTTCAACATGGCTCGCAAACCATCCCGTGCATCTCGAAGTTCAGTGAGGGGCGCCCCGACAACCGCCTCAGCCAATATAGCCGCAGACGCTTGCCCGAGCGCACAGGCTTGCAAGCGAACGGCAAAATCTGTGACCACATCATCCTCAAGACAAATATCCGCCTCGACCCAAGACCCACAAAGTTTGGAAACTTTACGTGCAGTCCCTTGGGGCGCATCCAACTTCCCCACACAGGAGATATTAGCCGCCAAAGAAAGCACATCAGTATTGTATAGCCCGTCTATCATAAGGGGTGTTTACGCGCGAGAAGCACGGAGCGCAAATGGTGTTTGCTGCAAATCCTGTCAGTAATTATAAC
>JALSHE010000099.1 GCA_026982415.1 Robiginitomaculum sp. | reverse complement strand
AGGCCAATTGCGATGCGGCTTGTGATATAGCGGGTATTGTTAAAACCGTGCTGACCGTAAGGCGCACGGGCGGTGATGTGACTATGGTGGAGGGTCGGGATGTCTGGCTACATGAGGCATTGGAGGGAGTGTCCGCTGATTGCCCTCCCGAACCTATGAACGCCGAAGACCCTTTGTTTATTCTTTATACCAGTGGTTCCACCGGAACGCCCAAAGGCGTCTTGCACACCACGGGCGGCTATTTGGTATGGGCGTCTATGACCCATGAATATGTTTTCGATCTCAAAGAGACGGATGTTTATTGGTGTACGGCGGATGTGGGCTGGGTCACCGGGCATACCTATATCGTCTACGGCCCCCTGGCCAACGGCGCGACGACCGTAATGTTTGAAGGTGTGCCGACTTACCCCGATGCGAGCCGGTTCTGGCAGGTTTGCGACAAGCACCAAGTCTCATTATTCTACACCGCACCCACAGCTATCCGCGCCCTCATGCGCGAAGGCGATGGGCCTGTGCTGGCGACGTCCCGAAAGAGCCTGCGTATCCTCGGTACGGTCGGCGAACCCATAAACCCCGAAGCTTGGGAATGGTATTTCAATGTGGTCGGGGACGGGCGCTGCCCTATCGTCGATACATGGTGGCAGACCGAAACCGGCGGGGCCATGATTGTGCCGCTACCGGGGGCGACCGATATGAAGCCGGGC
This sequence comes from Robiginitomaculum sp., assembly GCA_026982415.1. Lineage (GTDB taxonomy): Bacteria > Pseudomonadota > Alphaproteobacteria > Caulobacterales > Maricaulaceae > Robiginitomaculum_A. Next base: position 8,811 of record JALSHE010000099.1, on the reverse strand, counting down.
GCGGGCAGCCATCCGTTCTTTGGAATTGAACCTGCCTTGGTGGACGCGGACGGTAATGAACTCACGGGCGCAACCGAGGGTAACCTCATCATCAAAAACAGCTGGCCGGGGCAAATGCGCACGGTTTACGGCGATCATCAGCGTTTCTTTGAGACTTATTTTGCGACCTATCCCGGCACATATTTCACAGGCGATGGCTGTCGCCGCGATGCAGACGGGTTTTACTGGATCACCGGACGGGTTGATGATGTGATCAATGTATCGGGTCATAGAATGGGCACGGCAGAGGTCGAGAGCGCCCTCGTCAGCCACCCCGCCGTGGCCGAAGCCGCCGTGGTCGGCTATCCCCACGACATTAAAGGCCAAGGCATTTACGCCTATGTCACCCCGACACTCGGCACCGAGGTAAACGACGACCTCCGCAAAGACCTGATAAAACACGTGCGGCGGGAAATCGGCCCCATAGCCGCCCCCGACCTCATCCAATTCGCCCCCGGCCTCCCCAAAACCCGCTCCGGCAAAATCATGCGCAGAATATTACGCAAAATCGCCGAAGATAAGTTCGAAAATCTAGGCGACACCTCAACACTAGCCGAGCCGGAAGTGGTGGACGATTTGATAGAGAACAGGATGAATAGGGGGTAGGTGGTAGGAGACTAGCCGCCCCCTCAATTCCGTTCACCCCGTCGCAGGACGGGGTCCATCTTCAGACTTGGAGCAAGACGCAAAATGGATACCGACCTGCGTCGGTATGAACGTTAGGGTGGGGTGTCTGTTTGGGGTGCAAGAGGAGCCTAGAATTCACGACACTTTTAGAGACACTTATTAACCTTTTCTATAAACTTGTTTAGGAGTGTTGACACATTGATTCGTGGAGGCTTATTTATGATAAATACTATTGGGTACGAAGGGGCTGACTTATCAGATTTTATTTCTTCAGTTTCAGAAGCTGGTATCAATACCCTAGTTGACGTTCGAGATAGAGCGCAATCCCGTAAAAAAGGTTTTTCCAAGACGGCATTATCGGAAGCCTTAAATGCTGCGGGTATAGATTACATTCATCTCAGAGAACTCGGCGACCCTAAAGAAGGACGAGAAGCAGCACGTCGTGGTCAATGGGCTAAATTTAACAAAATTTATTCAAAGGTGCTGGCGACTGAAGTAGCTCAGAATGCAGTCGCGCATATAATAAAATTATCAGAATCTCAATCAGTCTGTCTCTTGTGCTATGAAAGGGACCACAAAACCTGTCACCGAAAACGTATTACGGACGAAATTGAAATCCAAGTCGGTAAGAAGGCTAGACATTTGGGGGTTAGAAAGTTTGAACGAGCAGCATAGACAAACCGATGAGTGTTTTATTCTGATTAAGGCACAACCACATAGATCTAGCAACTATTTCGAAACGGTTTGTTGTGCAGGCGTAGGGCGCGATGGCAAATGGCGGCGTCAGTATCCTGTTCCATTTAGGATTTTAGACGGTGCGCAGAAATTCAGCCGTTGGGATTGGATTAAATATGAGTATACCAAAGGCAAGAATGATAAAAGAAAAGAAAGTCAAAAAGTTGATGCTAATACCCTCGAAGTCATTGGTTCGCTTAGAAAGTCAGAGAGAGCAAATTTCGTAAATCCTCTGATACGTTCAACGTTTGCAGAAGCTGATTCAAAGGGTGAGTCGTTGACATTGCTCAGGCCAAAGAAAATAATACTAACGTATAAAGAAAAATCTTTGAAAGAGTTAACTGATGAAACAAGAAAGCATGCTGAACTGGCTAATCAGCTTTCGTTTTTTGACACCACAGCAAAACCCATAAGACCATGCCCGTTGCAATTCATCCTAAACTGGACTGACCAAGACGGTAAACCCCATCGGCATGAAAATGACGACTGGGAGACATCTGCGGCCTATAATCGTTTCGAACGACAATACGGTCACGATAAGGCTATAGAGATTTTAAAAAATAAATATGAGGTACAATATTTTGATGCTGGATTAGTTTTAGGGTTTAGTACCCACAGTCGGAGGAATGTAACCTACGGCACTAAAAATCAATGGCTCCTAGTGGGATTAATCCGTTTAGATGAAGCCACTCAAGACGATTTGTTCATCGGCTAATACTGTTGAAATTCACATCACATAGTTATTGTCATACCCACGCAATAAAAATAACCTGACGCCCCGCGTTTTCTGCGCTACACTGCGTCCAAGCAAAGTATTCAGGGGGTTATATGTCTTCGCAGGTTGTCGTTATTGTTACATTGGTGTTTTATAAGCTTGTGTTGCTTGGTATTGGGGTTTGGGCTTCGCGGCGGGTCGCTTCCGAGAGTGATTTTTTTATTGCGGGTAAAGGCGAGGGCGGCAGTGGTGGAGACGGCTTAGGGCCTTGGGTTGCTGGGCTTTCTTATGCGGCGTCTACTTCGTCGGCTTGGGTTTTACTGGGGTTTACCGGGCTTGTCTTTACCAAAGGGTTTGTAGCGCTTTGGCTTATTCCGGGGATATTTAGTGGTTATATTTTAACATGGTTGGTCATGGGGCCGCGTCTGAATGCAGAGACCGCCGCGCGGGGGCATATTACCATTGTTGATTTCATCACCGGAGATTTGGACGGGCGCTGGAAGCGGATTATCGGCATTGTGTGTGCCTTGATGATTTTGTTTTGCTTTGTGTTTTATATCTCCTCACAATTCCAAGCGGCGGGGAATGCCCTGACATCTGTGCTCGGTATTAACACCACCGAAGCGGTTTTAATCGGGGCGACGGTCATTGTGATCTATTGCTTGCTCGGCGGGTTTTGGGCGGCGAGTGTCACCGATACCTTGCAAGCGGGCGTTATGATGTTGGCTTGTATCTTGGTGCCTGTGGCGGCCTTGCTGGCGGGCGGCGGTTTCGGGCAAATCCAATCTGGTTTGCAAGACGCTGTCCCTGCGAACTATTTTAGCTTCACAGGCGGAGCGCTCGGCATGGCGGGCATTGGTGCCGCTATGGGATTAATGGGCACAGGGCTTGGCGCACTGGGGCAGCCGCAACTCCTTAACCGAATAATGGCGGTCAAAAGCCAGAAGGCAAGGGTGCAAGGCGCACTAATCACTATTGGTTGGGGCAGTATTATTTATCTGGGGCTAACCGTGTTGGCGCTTTCCGTGCGGGCACTATCTGCGGATTTGTCTTGGCAAGTGACACCGGGCGGGGAAAGCTTGTTTTTCGAAGCGGCGGAGAATTTCTTGCCGCCTGTACTCGCCGGCATTGTCATTGCCGCCGTGCTTTCCGCCGTCATGTCGACCGTGGACAGTCTGTTGCTGGCGGCGGCGTCTGCGGTATCCCACGATATGGGTGTGCCTCATAAATCACCCAAATCCGCGCTTATGCTTGGGCGCTTATCCATGATCGGGGTGGCGGTTCTGGCCGTTATTATGACGCTTTACCTGCCCAAGGATATTTTTAGCCGGGTTCTCTTTGCTTGGGTGGCGCTGGGCGCAGCCTTTGGCCCCACGGTACTGACCCGGTGTTTGGGCTGGCGTGTCCCCGGTGCCTATGTGTTGGCGGCGATTGTTGTGGGTTTTGCAATAGCGGTGAAAGCATCGGCCATGCCGGGATATCCGGCTGACATGATGGAGAAGTGGGGGTCATGGTTGGTTGGATTAAGCATTTTATTTGTAGGTAAAATGCATAGACCTGCAAAGACAAATACCTAAGTCGCGAATTGCTCACGCAGGATTTTCTCGTCCAGTTCGTGACCCTCATCAAACAATAAATTAAATGTGATGTCGTGAGCTTGCTCAACCGCGACGCTTGTAACATTGCGAAATTCGGTACTGTCTGCAACGGCGCTGACCGGGCGCTTACCGGGGTCGAGGATTTCAAATTTAACCTTGGCAGTGTTCTTCAGCAATGCCCCGCGCCACCGCCTAGGCCTAAAGGCGCTTATGGGGGTTAGCGCCAATACATTAGACCCCAAAGGAATAGCCGGGCCGTGCGCCGATAGATTATAGGCGGTTGAACCAGCGGGGCTAGCAATGAGAATGCCGTCGGCCATCAGACGTTCCATGCGCTCTTCACCGTCAATAGATATGCGGATATGGGCGGCTTGACTGGTCTGGCGCAGCAATGAAATTTCGTTAATCGCCAGCGCCTCGACCTGCCCGCCCGGAGTTTGGGCTACCATCTTTAGCGGATGAATTTTCGCGGATTGTGCATTGGCCAAGCGTTTTTGCAAATTATCAAGGCTGAAATGGTTCATCAAAAACCCGACTGTGCCTTGGTTCATGCCGTAAACCGGAAGCCCGCGCTTTAACAGCGTCATATGCTTGCGCAAAGTATCCAGCATAAACCCGTCGCCGCCAAGGGGGATAATGACATCCGCATGGGCAGCATCACAATTCCCGTATTTAGCCGTAAGCTTGGATAAAGCCCGCTTGGCTTGGTCTTTGTCGGCGCTGAGAAACGCAATATTCTTAAACTTGTTTTTGGTCATGGAAACCTTTCAATTCGTTATAACATTTGACCTATGGGCAAAGCAAAGGCTAAATAGAGGTCTGTGGGAGAAAGTCGCAGGGTATTTTGCGCGGGATGCGGGGCACTAGATTGAAGAGGATTACCGGATTTTGCATGGCCTGCTTGGCGTGCATCATTAGTTCGGCAACGGCTTATGCCGGGGCCTGGCCTACGCCTGCGGGCAAAGGGCAGATCATATCGACGACCCTCACGGACAGTGCCAGTATTGGCTTTGATGACAATGGCGATGCCAATCAAGAGGTGCGTTTTTCCAAAACCGAGGGTGCCATTTACTGGGAGCACGGGCTTAGCCAAAAAACCACATTGGTGTTACAAACAAGTTTCCAAGACATCCAGTTCCGGGCTGGTGTGGACGAGGTAAATTTCAGCGGCGTTGGCGAAAGTTATCTTGGGGTGCGCCGGGTCATGTGGCGCGGTAATAAAACGGTCGTTTCCGCCCAAGGCGGCCTCTTGTTTGCAGGGTCAGGCGAGGCAATATCGGACGCTGATTTGGGCTTTGGCAGTACACATTTTGAAGCGCGCCTGCTTATAGGTCGCAGTATCAAACTGGCTAACCGGGACGGTTTTTTGGATGTGCAAATGGCCCGCCGTATGAGACCGGGCGCGACGCCCGATGAATGGCGGTTGGACGCCACGGCTGGCTGGCGTCCAGCCGCGAAAGTGCAAGTTTTGGCACAGGGGTTCTATACCGCAAGCGGGGAACAGTTCGAAGTGGCGCGGCGCAATACGCGGCTAAAGCTGCAATCATCACTGGTCTATGCGTGGAGTCCGAAAACTTCTTACCAAATAGGTTTATACCGAACCGTAGCGGGCCGTAATATCATCAAGGAAAAAGCATTTTTTATTGCCGTTTGGAGTAGGTACTAAAAGCCAAATCACACTCTGGTCAAGAGCGCGTAAATGTGCTAAACTGCGCGCGAAAAGGAAACCGTATGACGGATTTTTTGCGCATTAGGTCTTTTGGAAAACTGCCCAGCCTGTTTACCAGATTGTTCTTTGGCTTTTTGGTCTGCTTTTCTATTGCCTTTTCATCGTCGGTATTTGCCAACACGACCTCTCCCTCCCATACAGTTCCGTTTGAACAATTAGAGCGCGGACAATATACGATTGAGGTCAGCATTAATGATAGCGAGCCGCTCAAATTTATGATTGATACGGCAGCATCCCGCACCAGTATTTTCAATAAAACCTATTCGCGGCTCGGGCTGGATACGGATAGTGCGCAAAAATTCATCAACGGCATGACCAAGTCTGGCTATCGCCCGACCAGCACCGTGGATAAATTATCATTTGGGCGACATGTTTTCACTGAGCATAATATCATTATTCTCAAGGACTGGGATAAGGCCATATATGAGGGTCTTGACGGCATATTGGGTATGGATGTGTTTGATAATCTAGTATTCGCATTTTCCCATAAAACGAAAACCTTGAAAATTTCTACCGGCGCTGGATATTCCAAGTCGAGATATCGCCGCTGGAAAAAAATACGGTTGGAGGATAACCCATACCCGGTTGAAAAATTTGGCTTGCTCTTTACCTATACCCAGCTTGGGGATGTGCATATCCCGACCTTGCTGGATACCGGCGCAAATTTTTCTGCCATCAACTGGATGAGCGTCAAAGGTACAACGATAGCAAAAGAACGCAGACGTCTGCGCGAAGAGTGGATTATACAAGGTTCTATAGGCGCGTTTAAACCCCTTCTGCGGGTCAGGTTTGAGCAAACCAATATTGGCGGCATTAAGCTAAAACAGCACGAATTTCTGGTGATGAATTTTGACGGTTTCCCTGTCAATAATTACGGCGCATATCCATTGGTAATCGCCGGGATTGATATTTTTGAAGGGCGCGATTTTACCCTCGATTTTGCCGAAAACCATCTCTACATAGCGCCAAGGCCGCGAAAATTGCGCATCAATACGCGCTCAAGCCGCATCAAGAGGCAGGGCGACGAATAACCGTTTACTTCTTATATTTCTCCACGAAATGATCAATTTTTCCGAAGATGGAATTTCCGTCTTTATCGTTCATTTCGATGCTCACCCGATCACCAAACTTCATGAAATTTGTGGACGGCTTTCCGTCCTTGATGGCTTCGATCATACGGATTTCCGCGATACAGGAATAGCCAAGCCCGCCGTCCTCGACCTTGCGGCCTGGCCCGCCGTCTTTATCTTTGTTGGATACGGTGCCAGAGCCGACAATGGTGCCAGCGCACAGCTTGCGAGTGGCGGCGGCGTGGGCAACCAATTTGGCAAAGTTAAATGTCATGTCCTTGCCGGCATTGGTTTTGCCGAACGGTTTTTCGTTATATTCGACCAGTAAAGGCAGATGCACTTTGGTGCCGCGCCACGCCTTGCCAAGCTCGTCCGGTGTGACGGCAACGGGCGAAAATGCGCTGGAGGCTTTGCCGTGGACAAAGCCGAAACCTTTGCGCAGTTCGTTAGGGATAAGCCCGCGCAGGGATACATCGTCGACCAATGTGATCAGCTTGATATGATCTTTGGCCTTAGCTTGGGATACGTTCATGGGCACATCATCGGTGATGACAACCACTTCGGCTTCAAAGTCGATGCCGTGGTCTTCGCTTATGGCGACGATCGGATCCATAGGCCCGATAAATGTATCAGAACCACCTTGATACATCAGGGGGTCGGAATAAAAGCTCTCCGGCACTTCGGCGTTTCGCGCTTTGCGGACGAGTTCCACATGGTTGATATAGGCGGAACCATCAAGCCACTGATAAGCGCGGGGTAGGGGGGATGCGCAAACTTCGGGCACGAATGTGAAAAAATCGCCCTTACCGTCGTTCAAGCGGTCATATTTGGCTTGCAAGAGCGGTGCAACCGTCTCCCAATTATCCAGCGCGCTTTGCATGGTTTCAGCAATTTCGCCCGCGTCTACGGCTGTTTTTAGGTCGCGACTAACGATAACCAAGTGGCCATCACGACCGTGTTTAAGGGAGGCAAGTTTCATGTTTGTATCCTGTTTTATTTTTGATGCACCCAATGCAAGGCACATGCCTGGTTGTCAAGTCTTGTGGTGAAGCTGTGCTAATCGTCCGTGTTTTCATGTAACCATGCGGCGTGTCTTGGCGCCTTTTTTGTGCGTGACCATTCGTCGAGCATGGCTGGGGCAACGTCTTTTAGTTCGGCCAATTGGGCGGGGGTGCCGATGTCTGCACACAGTTCAAGGCGGTGCCCATTTGGATCAAAGAAATATATGGATTTGAAAATCCCGTGATGGGTCGGCCCCAGCACGTTGAGACCATTTGCTTCAAGATGTGTTTTGGCCGCCAACAGCGCCTCCATATTCTCAAGGCGAAAGGCAATATGTTGCACCCAGCGCGGCGTATTGCGGTCGCGGCCCATTTTTGGGCTATTGGGAATTTCAAAAAATGCCAACACATTATCACCGCCTGCATCGAGGAAGATGTGCATATACGGATCCGGCGCGCCCGTAGACGGCACTTCGTCTTCGGCAATAGCCAGTTTGAACCCCATGCCGAGCATGTTGGTATAAAACTCGACGGTTTCCTTGGCATCTATACAGCGGTAAGCCACATGATGAACGCCCATAGTTATGGGGCGCGTGGTTTTTGGCGTCTTTTGCGTATTGGTCATTGTGGCTCCTCTTGTCTTCATTAGGTCATTATAAATGAATATAGTTGTAGAGGCAACTATATTCAAGAGGGGTTTTTTGTGTTATCCACATATCCACAGCCCTCTTGCTAATTATTATGGCGCTCACGCTTTGCATCTGATAACATGCCCTATGGCAGATATTATTGACGACTTTTCCGAGACCGAAATCGACGCAGAAGACCTGATACCCAATAGTATCGAGGCCGAGCAGGCTTTGCTGGGTGCGATACTTTATGACAATGAGGTTTACCACCGGGTCAGTGCAATTGTAACGGCGCAGCATTTTTACAATCCGGTGCATGTGCGGATATATGACAGTATTGCTATGCTGATTGAACACGGCAAGCTTGCCGATGCTATTGTCCTTAAAAACAGGTTTTCTCAAGACGAAACTTTGGTGGATATTGGCGGCATTGATTATCTAGCTTTGCTGCTGGATAGTCGCCCGGACGGTTCTGCCGCTCAAGAATATGCCAAGCTGATATTTGACCTGGCCCTGCGCCGCGAGCTTATCCGGCTCGGCGGAGAAATGAAAGCCAGCGCCGAAGACCCCGAAAGCGAAAGCGATGGCCGGGCGCAAATCTCCGAAGCCGAGGGGCAATTATTCTCACTCGCCGAAACCGGTGCAGTGCAGAGCGGTTTTGTCGCTTT
>JALSHE010000098.1 GCA_026982415.1 Robiginitomaculum sp. | reverse complement strand
CCGATAATCCGATCCTCGATCTGGCCCATGCCTTAAGCGATCCGCAGCTGAGCTTTCATGATTTCGAGCGCATGTTGGGCGAAGCGGCGCAAAAGGATGACCGCGTGATCATGGCTCAAAGGGTGGATGCCGACCTGATGTCACGCTCGCCGGTGCTGGTCTGGCGCAATGCCACGCGCATCCGGCTGATTGCCGCCTTTCGCAGCGCCCATGATGCCCCGCAAACCGCGCTGCTCACGGGCGAACCCTTGATTTGTGACGGGATAGAGCTGCCGGTCAAGCACCGCAAGAAGCGCATTGATCTGGAGGCGCGCGGGCTGATCAAGGGCGCGCAATGCATCTATCTCGGCCCCGGCAAAAAGCCCGGTTTCAGCCGGCTATATGTAACCGGTGCGGCGGATCCTCTGGTCAATGCTGCCAGTATTATCCAGATCGAAATCCCCGACGAGGAAGAGCCGATGATCGTGAGCGCGGCGCGGATGGGGGCGGCATTTTTGCACGGTGCGGCGGTCACTACCCATAAGGCGCAGGGGTCGCAATGGCCTTCGGTGCAGGTCTTTGGTCCCGATCTGCAAATCGCCGCCAAAATGGGGCGGGTCGAGGCGGGAATCCCGCTGTGGAAGCGCCTTGCCTATGTCGCCATCACTCGCGCCGAAGAGCGGCTATATTGGGTCACCCGCTATGCCTTGGCGCGGCCCAGACAGCCGCTTGGCGTGTCCGATCTGGATATGACCCCGGCCAGGCTGGAGCTGAAAATGGAAGAAGATCCGGCGCCCTAGGTGTAGGGGAATGTCGCCAGGTAGAGGGTAATCCCCCCGAGAATTAGTGGTGTTCATAAGTAGAATTTTCTTGGCATACTGACTGAGGAGATTTTGAATGAGAAAGGGGAAATACAGCGACGCGCAAATAATGGGAATACTGAAGCAGGCCGAAAGTGGTGTGCCGGTTTCCGAGCTTCGCCGCGAACACGGGGTCCGCCGCGCGAGCTTTTACAAATGGCGGTCAAAGTTTGGGGGTATGGATGCCTCGATGATTTCCGAGGTGAAGGCGCTGGCTGTTTGAGGAGGAACAGAAAACGGTCTGGGGGATCGTTTTCCCCCCGAATGGAATCCCCGCCTGAAGCGTATGTATGCCGAGATGAGCATGCAGAATGACTTGCTGAAGGAAGTGCTCGGAAAAAAGCCGTAAGGCCGTCTCTGCGCAAAGAACCTCTCGGTGATTGTTCCAATCACCTGTCAGTCAGAGGTAGTCCTACTTTCTCGACCAGTCAGGGTAATCCTCCCGAAAAATGGGGGGATTACCAACTGCAAATCCTACAAATGGGTCAAATTCGCCGACGAAATCCTCGCATCCGTGAAACGGTTCTGCCACAAAACACAGCAAAACCTATGTGACGAGCTTTAGATTCGGGTGACTAGGCATTGCAGATATCCACATTAAAACCCAAGGATACCGTTCAAACAAACCGAGCCACCTCAATCAGACAATAGGCTGCACTTTCAAGGCGCATTGTGGGTGCCGGAAATATGAAGTGGCTTCTCAGATTTTTTATTTTCAATGGCTTGCAGGTTTTTTCTCACCCATTGAGGGCAATGCTCCTTCTTTAAAGCCGCGCGATAGTTCAATATTGCTTGGTCTATTTCCCCCAGACGCTCATGAAAAATACCCAAATCGGCAAAGGCAATTGCCTGATCCGATATGGCGACAGATGTTTCCAACAGGGCTCTCCACGCGTCTTGGCGGCCAGTTAACCGATGAATACCTATTGATTGGTTTACAAGATCACGCGCATAAATATTGCGGTTCAGCAATTCATCGGTAAGTGTAAGAATACAATCATCTGCTTTTTCTGCGGCAAGCCCCCGGACAAACCAGCGCCAGTTCAGATTATTTGCCAAAATATGGTTTCGAACGTCTTTAACAACTGCGTTTAGGTCGTCTTGCGAAATACCAGCCAATACGCAAATATCTTGCTCGTATCGAGAGATAAATTCAGAATTTAATGTTTCACTATTTGAATCTTCAAGCAAAAGCGTGGTGATTTCCTTCACCGATTGATCCTGCCCAAAGAATTCAGGAAATGCGCCTGCGGACCACATCCCCGCATTTTGATTGTGAGTCATAAAATCCACAGCAACGGTCACAAGGAAGGCCTGCAATCTTGTTTGCAGCCTATTTTCCAAATCAAGGCAGACCTGCCAGCCGCTCGCTTGCAGCAAAAACAGTTTTTGCCGTTTTGGAATATCCTGCGAGATCGTTTCTTTATACGTGGCTTCGGCAACCGAGCGCGCAATAGGCGTATTTGATAAAGCACTCATAAACAGCGCACCATACACGTGGCAGAAAACCTCTCCACCGGCATTTTCAATATCTAGCGCCCGATTTTCAACCGCCATTACAAAGTTACCGGCAACTTTTTCCTGCGTTTGCTGATCTTGAAAGGATGCATCATTGATGCCGGACAAAACACAACCATATGTTTCCAGATCAATATTATGCGTGATAGTCCAGTCCAAAAGCTCGTGGTGAATGCCGCCCCATCCCTCTACACGTGTTTCTAGCGCCCTATGATAAAGGCCCGATAAGGTATCATCTTGTTTGGAACTACCAGCCCAATAAATATCATGAAGCTGTTTGGGGTTGTTGGCGTTGCCTTTGGGAAACACAACCTTTCCAGTTCTTTCAAACTCCGCTATTGCTTTAGGATAGTCCAGCCGAACATCGGGGCGGTGCCGAATGACAATGTCATATCTGAAGCTTCCATGAATTTCCGCTTGGCGCTTAAGCCCGTTACATTTGTTTATCATATAGAGCATGCGCAAACTGTTTGAATCCATATATGGAATGCTCATATCCGGCTTTTCTTCAACGAGCTCGGTTGTTGCCCCGGGGAAGATTTCGGCCAGCTGTTGGTGCGTTAGCGCCCCTAAATCGGGGAAAATATGGTCACTTTTAGGGAACACTTTGCGCATGTTTGCACCTATCCAGTTTCGCGGCATAAGCGCCGCCAACCGTGTGCCAAAAACTCTTGAGAGTTGCAGCAGGCCCTGCCCCCCGCCAAATCCTTTTGCCCCCCGTTTTCGCCAGACACAAATATAAACATCCGCATCTACCTGTTTACAGAGGCGGGAAATTTTCTCCAGATCGCCGTTATCAGAACGGACCTGCCCGGAAATAAGCACTGCGATCCGTTTAGGTGGGCGAGGTGAGCTTTGCATTTAACTTCCAAACAATTATTCGGGCTTAGGCCTCAGTATAACCACGGCGTTTAAGATAATCGAGGATTTCCTGCATCATTCTCTCGCCATATCTATGGTTCCCGTGGTCAAAATCCGGGGCCCCGGTTGATTTTGTCATGACCATATAATCGGGGTCCATAAAACCATCATCCATAATGAGGTCTTTTGGGACGTCAATAAAATCGACATTTTGTTTGATAAGCCAGTCCTTAAAATTGGTGCGGGCTCTGTTATGCATAAAGGCCCTGGCCTTCAGCTGTTGCGCTGTATCCTCCGGACGATAATCCCTTATGGATAGCGGCAAAGAGATCACAAACACGTCGACTCCGGTTTTTTTGAGGTCGCGAATGAAGTTTTGCAAACTGCGCCTGTCTAGATAGCTCAAAATGTCGAGCTGCGCCAACGAAACTGGCCGTGTGCCTTTTTCCCAGAATGCCGCTGGGCGGATGTTTTTCCACTGCGCACCGCCTAACAGCCTATTTGGATACCCTCCCATAACCAACCCCCATATGTGCTTGGTGCTAAAATGGGTTTCTCCTGTGGCTTTCTCAAACGCTTGTTGGAACCGATCCACCGTAAAGCTGACGTTAGCTTTTTTAATTTGGGTAAAATCTCTGTTCATATATTCCGCCCCCGTGAGCGGCACAAAATCAACCTTAAAAGCCGGTTCTTTTATTAGCCTATATCCATTTAGCAATGCTGCGATATGTGAATGGCCGCAAATTTTAATGCTCATTCTCCAAACGCCTCCAAAAGAATCTCTTCGCATGCAATCCGGTCAGCGTCCTCTTCAGGTTCGTCTGTATCTTTTGTTGGGGCGGCATCACTGCCGGTATCCCCGAGCGCATCAAAAAAAACATTCATGACATGGGCCACGCCTTTATCCGCAACCGACCTTAGGTTCGGGTTATAAAACATCGCACGCATCGGGTGAGAGGAAACCAACTCGTATGAGGGGAAATAGTCGACGCAATCAAGTTCGTTGACAAGCTCACCGCATACGCCGCGCAGCACAGATTTTGAATACACAGTCGCGGGCAATACGTGGTCCCCGCTTGCGGTGGCTGTGAGCGGCACAGGTGATACCGTAAACAAGAATTTCATACTTGGTCTTTGCGATCGAGCCAGCGCGATAAATTCAATTGTATCCGCAAGCACCTCCGCATGCGTGAAATTGTGAAAGTGGTATTTATCGCGGTCATATTCGCCTGCTACCGTCCCGGGGCATGTGGGCAAGACCGCCCCGTCTTCTGTGTTGATCCATGCCTCGGTAAGCCCGAATGTAAACACAAATAACTGCGTAGATGCCAAAAGTTTGTTGACCTGGCCCAGGTGGTAGTTACGGTCGAGTAGTAGCTCTTTTTTGCTAGCAAAGCCCTTTGGCTCAATGGTTGGCCGGAAGGGATCATAAAACCGCCCGTCCTTTTCCCAAACCGAATCCAGCGGCTCAAACTCACCATTGGCGCGTTTGAACAATTGCAGCAATTGGCGCACCGAATAGATATTTCCGTATCGAGCGGAATACATATCAAAGCCGAAATCCTGATAGAATTCCGGCTCCATTAGATGAATCGGTTTTTCTACATCAAGAAATGTGTAACAGCGGCGCTTGAACTGTCGGCCTATATGCTGCGCAAAGCAGCTTCCGGCTGCACAAATTTTCGTCTTTTTGGATATCTGAAATTTGGGCGCATAGATGTCAGCCAGCTCCAGCGGGCTGAGCTTGGAAATGGCAGAGTTCCAAAATGCCCGGCTTTCCAGGCCTTGATAGGGGGAGGGCATATTTATCCTTTCCTAAACAGGGTCGTCCAATTACCCTCACCGCAGTTTGGTGATAAAACCCTGAAACTCAGGCGATTGGCAAACCGTTTTTACGAATTCAGGCGTATAATGGTGCGGGTCCGGGGCCGGTTCTGCAAATCTATCTTTAGTATGGAGCGACTCTTTGTCAAATGTCTGTGCTGGCTGAAGGCAGCTATGCACATTGTATTTTTTCATCAGTTCGTTTTTCAAGGTCTCATTAAACAGCCAAAATGCATGTGAAAAGTTTTTTGACAAATTCGGCTGATTTTCGCGCGGGAGGATCACCGGAGGTAGAAAAACCGGAATGTCCGGGTGGTCGTGTGACAAGATTTGCAGAAACTGGTCAGAATAATACTGATGTGAGCGCCACCATTCAAAAATGGCGCCAGGCGACACTGGTTTTTTATTTGGAACGGTTTCTTCCAATGCCGGAGCATAGGCGTAATACCCCATTTGAAAGAGCTGGTGGAAAAAGGCGCGCTCGGTTGTGGGTTGCGTAAAAACAACACCGCTAATTTCGTCTAGCGCTATCGATTCGGACGCCCCGTTAGCGGGCATGGGGCTGCCCAGCTTTCCGAAATAACGGCTTTGGTTGATGACTTTATCAAAATGAAGCACGTTATCTTCAATCCTGAAGGGTGCGTTATTCTCGGCAAAGCGCCAAGCCTGCGCATGCCACACCACCACTTTAGGAGCTATGCCAAAAGTGGCATAATCCGCCTCGCTCACCAGCTTCCAAGCGGCTGTCATTGACCCGCCCAGAATGAGAACTTTTTTCAATGTATTCATGTCCGGAAGCTTTCTAGAATATACTCGTCACACTGAACATCCAGCTCCTCGAATTCCGGGCCAACATCCGCTTCTGGCTCAGCACTATGAGGGCTGGCTTTGGCGTGGGAGGCAAAAAAATGTTTCATGACAATTTCAACCGCATCATCGCGCACGGTTCGCAGGTTTTCATTGTAAAAAGTGCTTCGGTTGGCAGGGTTGGTTACGATTTCATAGGAAGGGAAATAGTCGATATTATCAAATTTTTCCTCCAGCGCCCCCGCAACCGCCCGCAAAACTGACTTGGAATAAACGGTGGCTTGCAAAACATGTTTGCCTGACGCGGTTGCCGTCAGGGGAACCGGCGAGACCGTAAGCAAAAATTTCATTGCCGACGAGTCTTTCCGCAGCGTTTTCAGCAAGGCCTCAAATTCCACGAAAGCTTCAAAGGTTTCGACAAAACCGAAGTTTTTAAACGAAAAAACATCGGGGTCAAACATACCGGCTATCGTGCCGGGGGCCGTTGGGTAAACCGTTTGAGACGCTGTATGAACCCATCCCTCCGTGAGACCGAGGGTGAAAACAAAGACATCAGCCGTTAAAAAGAGCTCCCGCACTTTTTCGAGATGGGCTTGGCGATATATTTCGACTTCGCGAATAGTGTCCAGCCCGCCTGGTTCAATATTGGGCCGAAAAGCATCATAGTAGCGCCCGTCTTTTTGCCATACGGCAAGCTGAGGCTCTATCAGCCCGAAGGCTTCTTTTAGCAACTGCAATAACTGATGAACGGTGTAAATATTGCCGTATCGGGCCGAATACATCTCGTATCCGAACTTCATGGCGGTTTCTTTGTCAAAAGAAACGCGTTCTGTCACCTCGCCGATTTTGAGCTTTGTCCAAGGCGGCGGTGGCTCCAGATCCAGCACATTGTAATTTGCTTTGCGCAAATACCGCGAAATATGCTGAGCAAAGCAGCTTCCCGCCGTGGCTATTTTATCATTTCGCTTAAGGGACCATTTTTTTTGATAAACAGACTTAACCAAGAACGGAGAGCTTCCAGCTACGCCGCTGCTCCAAAAGGCTTCTTGCCCAAGGGCCGTGTAAGGATTGGCTTTATTCATTTTGGAGCCTCAGATCTTTTTTTATATACCAGCGACTTCACGGCTTACACTTCACGGTTTTCCAAAATCAGGAAAAGGCACGTCATGCTCGGTGATCCACTTTTCAGTATGGGCGATATCCTCCATTGAATGAACATCCAGGCAGCCAGAGGTAATGTAGGGCTTGATGGCCTGCCCCATACAAGGCCAGGGTGGCTGCCCTCCCGGTGCACGAATAGTGCCGGCACGCAGCACCCAAATTGAATGATCAAAATACAGGCAGGTTGGAAGGTCTTGGCGGTTAGCGGACACGGTGCCGGCAGATTTCACAAAGGGCACCAACATTCCATTTTTATCCACGGCTTTGCCACGATACGGGTGGTATTCATTATATTCATGGCTTGGCACAACCGCCGAAAGGCTTGGGTCGGCGCGTAGAATATCAATACAGTCATCAATGATTTTTGGCGTAATTGTGCCAACATTGGCGTGTTGAACCACCACAATGTCCACTGGTCCGTCAGCCTCGATAATATCAAGGGCATGGGTCACTGCATCTGTACTTTGCGCGGTATCGGTACACAATTCGGCAGGGCGGCGGATTTTTTCGTATCCAGCAGCCTGTGCTGTATCCAGAATTTTGTCGTCGTCGCTACTGATGTAATATCGGCCGATATATCTGCTCTGCACAGCCCCATTTGCTGCCCAATGCAACAGCGGGATCCCGTGAACGGGCAGGATATTCTTATCCTTTAAAGAACTACCGCCACGGCCAATCATCAATGCCGCAATATTAGGCGTTTTTTCCAAGATATTCTCCATACTATAACTATCTGTATTTATGATGTTCACTGGGCTGCACATTCTTTTCACTGGACCCCATTACGATTTCGGCCTCTCGGATTTTCGAAACAAAGACATTAAAGTCTTCATTGGTTAAATCAAGGGCGACGGCATCAAAATGCGCCCAGTCAGCATTGCCGAGTTTAACGTGTTTTTCAACCATTTTAGCCCCTGCGGCCACAGCCAGTGTCGAGGCAAACCAGTGGGGGTCGTGGCTGGAATAGCCAGGAATTATATTGGAATATTCGGCTGAAAGCCTGCTGTAATGCCCGACAACGCCAATTTCGCAATCAGACATCGGTGTCGGATACGCCGAATTGCATTGCAGCAAATAAAGCTCGGGGCAGTTTGAAAACGTATCCAAAATCCATTTTTCATATTTCTGATCGGTCATTCCGGTCGAAATGACTATCGGGCGGTCAAAATCTTTGGCAACCATCGCCAAATACTCTTTGTGCTCCGATATCGTAGAGGGAAGTTTGATCATTTCCGGCTCGAACTCGCGTATAAACTGGTAGGAGGGCGCATCCAAAACCGACACAAACCAACCGATATTATATTTTTTGCAGAGCGCATCCAGAAAAATGAAATCATCCCGATCAAGTTCGAGCTGGTGCCGATAATCCCCGAAGGTTTTGCCAAAGGGGGAGCGATAGGGGGCCGCAAGCTGTTCTGGAGAATAGAACGTCTCGACATTCCGTTTCTGGACTTTCACATAATCCGCCCCGGATGATTTGGACAACTTAACCATACGCGCGAGGCGGTCGCGGTCTCCAAAATGGTTGGTCGTTAGTTCCGCCACGACCTTCACATTCCAGTCTTTGTTGCCGCTTTCAAAACTGGCAGAAAACTGGCTTACAAAGGCCTGTGACGTGAGCTTTGAAAATGGACGCTCGCCAATATGAAACACAGCAATTTCGGATTCTTTCAGCATATACAGTGCATTGAGCAAAAAATGCTCCTGCATTTCTATCCTGATCCGCCCTTGATCTACGGAGTCTGTTTCATAGGCGCGCCCCAAAGCATGCGCTGACGGCTGGGATGCATCAAAGTCAAACCCGACCATATAAACATCTTGCCGCCGACCGCGCGCTTTAGCAACGGCGCGCGCGACCTGAAGCGCTGTCATAAACAGAACGTCTTCCACCACAATATCATCAGCTAAAAGGCGCTGCACCATCAGGTCACTGTTTTCCTGTCCTAAATGCATGTGGGGCGCGCGAAATACAGCGGCGTTTGTTTGCGAGAAACTGGTTGAGGTTACATATAATTTTGAAACCGGTTGGTTGTCAGCCAACGCGTCCTTAACCCAGTCCGCATGAAATATCGTCACATCGGTCGGGTATATGCGTTCAGCATCATTTATGCCAATCACCAGCGAATCTGAAAACACAGATTCAGGCACCAAATCAGCAGATTGGCCTTTACCCAGAATGATGATCGTATCGGTGTCGTATGTCGACGCGATACCGCCGATCAGGCTCAAGAAATTCTCCGCCATATTGCTTCCCTTCAACAATAACTTCACAGCCAGCCTCATGAGCCAATGCGACCCCTGCGAGCAAATCCCAGCTATACGCGCCTTTTGGGTTCACAAAACGTGAAAATGACCCCCGAATGACGTTAAACAGATTATAAACAGCGCATCCCATGATCCGCCCCTCGGCATTTTCGCCAAGCTGGCGGCCGATCTCTTCATTGAATGACGAAGAAAACCCGACGATGCGAGACCGAGGCACGCGCGGTATGTCTCCTGTCAGCATCCGCTCTCCCAACTCGGGCATAAGCAGCATGCTG
>JALSHE010000097.1 GCA_026982415.1 Robiginitomaculum sp. | reverse complement strand
TGCCGCCTGTTACGATTTCTACTTCTTGGTTGGTAAGTTCACGCATAATGAAGTCCCCATCTAGTTGTTGATAGTTGCCCGCTTACCTACCCTCAATGGTAAATAAGTGGTTACTAAGAGTGGTTAATATTTTATTTCTGTATGTATATCAAGGGCTTAACGCAAATTTTTTAAGCTTATTATGGATAATGCGAAACTTTACTCAATTCTAGGTCGGTTTGACGGTAAAAACCGTGTCTGCACGGTTAATTAGCTGTTGTCTGTGGGCGATAATAATTCGGGTTATGTCCATATTTGCGAGTATTTCAGCTATTTTTTCTTCAGTCTTGGCATCAAGATTGGCGGTTCCTTCGTCCAAGAACAAAATAGCGGGGTCGTGATAAAGCGCCCGCGCCAGCAATACCCGCTGTTTTTGGCCGCCCGAAAGCACGCTGCCCATGTCTCCGACCATGGAGAGGTAGTGCATGGGAATGGCAGCAATCTCGTCGTGTATTTGCGCGGCAATGGCGGCGCGGTAGACCTTTTGCATGTCGATCTGCGGATCGAAGAAGCTGATGTTATCGGCGATGGTACCGGACAGCAATTGGTCGTCCTGCATAACCACACCGATTTGCGTCCGCCATGCCGACATGCCAATTTCTGACAGCGGCTTACCGTCCACTTCGATGACACCTGCGTTCGGCGTATACAGCCCCAGTAAAAGCTTCATCAAGGTTGTTTTACCGCCGCCGCTCACTCCGGTAATGGTCATCATTTTGCCCGCCGGAATTTCAAGGTTGAAATCCTTGAACACATATGGGTCATTATCTGAATAGCGAAAGCTTATATTTTTTACCGAAATAGCGCCGCTCTCCAGTTTTACTCTTGGGCTAGCCGTTTCAATAATCTCAGTTTTTGTGTAGACAATATCTGCCAGGCGGTCGAGATGTAGAGATAAAAGCGATACCTTGATGCCCTCGCTCAGCAGTTTTTTGATGCTTTCTGTAAAGTGCTGTTGATAGCCCAAAAACGCAAACAACATGCCGATGCTAAAGACATCCGCATCACCAATGATCAGCTTTGCACCCAGATAGACCGTAATGACAATTTGTCCGCCCATCAGCAGGGTTTCGAAAAACTTTTGTAACACAAGCCATTTTCCGTGTGCGGTATTTGCGTTGATAGTGTCTGCGAACAGGTTGCGCCACGCGGCTTCGCGGGCGGCTTCGCGGCCAAACAATTTAACCGTGGTGGCGGCACGTATGCTCTCGATGACATGTGTGTTTTCGATCGCCTTGGTGATGATGGCTTCTTCTTCAGTGCGGCGCAGGCTCGGATAAATTAGCAGGGTGGCCAATACAAATAATGCGGTTAATACCAGCACAACCCAGGCCAGGAGCGGCGCATAAATAAACATGATCACCAATGTAAATACAGCCATAAAGCCGTCCAGAACAATAGCAACAACGCTTTCGGTAAGGGCTTCTTGTATGGGGCGTGCCGAGGCAATGCGCGAGATAATATCGCCCACATGGCGCTTTTCAAACCAGCTTGTGGGCAGGCGAATGAGGTGGCGAAATATATTGCCAACCATTTGAAAACTAATCTGGTTGCCGTAAACTAAAATTGCCCAACCGCGTACGGCTTCGGACAGGGCGCGGATAGCAACCAAGCCGCTGAACCCGAGGAGGAGGGCAAATAACAAGCTCGTATCTTTCGGCCCCACGGCTCGGTCAACAACCAGTTGCAAATAAAACGGAGCCGCCAGCGCCACCATTTGTAAAATCACTGACAGGGTTAAAGTTTGCAGCACCGCCCGCTTCATGCCGACCAAGCGGCTCCAGAGGTCGCGCAAGCGTGGTCGCAGGCGGTTTTGTAATATGTTGAAATCTGCGGCTGGTGTTAGCTCCAACACCACTCCGGAGAAATGATCAGAAACTTTCTCCAACGCCATAACTCGCAAGCCGCGCCCCGGATCAATAAAATGCACTTTGCCGTTTGCCACTTTTTTCAGGACAACGAAATGATTGAGATCCCAATGAAGAATGGCCGGAGCTTGCACTTTCTCCAACTGATCAAGCTCGACCCGGAGGGGGCGCGACGAGAGATGTAGCGTCGCCGCCGTCGCCATCACTTGTTTTAGATTGGCACCTTTTAGGGACACCGAAGCCGTTTTACGTAAAGCATTTAAATCAATATCATGACCGTGATAACGGGCGATCATCACTAGGCAAGCAATGCCGCATTCGGTCGCCTCGGTCTGTAAGACGGTGGGGAGTTTTTGGCGGGAAAACAAACTCATTCGGCGCGCCCCAATATCCATCGCCAAATAGCCGTGTTTTCGCCTTCAATCTGCACCGTTCCCAACGTCCCGAATGTTACGACACCCAATATAATCATCATCAACAACCCAGTGATCAGCCATGTGCTGAGAGGTGCGGCTAAAACCACATCACCAAATAAAGCGCGGGTGCGGTGGCGGATGGCCTCTTCGCGAAACAGCGGTGTTTGCGGCTCGTTTTTGTTTTTTGAACTATCATTTGTTTTCGGTGCATCGGTCATGTTTTAGCTCTGGCGTATCCGCTTAACCAAATCGTCAAACTGCTCCATTGTTTTGTATTTTATGGTCAGTGATCCGCCTGGGTTTTTGTGATTAATGCTAACATCCATGCCGATATGTTGGGACAATTTGCGCTCTATAAAATGTATATTAGCGTCGGGGGCATCGTTGCTTTTTCCGGCAGACTTCTGTGCTTTGGCCGCGTCTTTGCTCCATTTTTCTGCCGCCCGTACCGACAGCCCGCCTTTGACAATGGCGTCGGCCAAAGCTGCGGGGTCGGGTGCAGATAAAATAGCGCGGGCGTGGCCTGCGGTGATTTTGCCGTCTTCAAGATATTCTAGAGCCAAAGGCGGCAGATTTAACAGGCGCAAACAGTTGGCGATGTGGGAGCGGCTTTTGCCCGTAGCCTTGGCGATTTCAATCTGCTTACGGCCAAATTGATCGATGAGTGCCTGATAGGCTTCGGCCTCTTCTATGGGGTTGAGGTCGATTCGTTGCACATTTTCTATGACGCCGATTTCTAAAACCTCGCGGTCGGACAGATCCCTAATCAGCGCAGGCATGGCCTCCAGCCCGGCGGCTTGTGCCGCATGCCAGCGCCGTTCGCCCGCCACGATTTGGTAGCGGTTGTCAATGCGCTTGCCCTTTATGCCGTAGCTGGAGGGCAGGGGCCGCACCAATATTGGCTGCAGAACACCTTTTTGTAGTATAGAGCTGGTTAGCTCGACCAGCTTGACCTTGTCGAAAAACCGGCGCGGCTGGGACGGGTTGCGTTCTAATTTGTCAATGGGGATTTCGTGGACACCGCGCTTGACCAATGCCCGCGCTATGGGGATTGTATCTTGATTGCCGTGAATAGGCAGGTGGCCTTTATCGGTGTCAGGAGTAGCGCGTTTTGACTCCCGCTTTAGCATTGGTTTTTCGGAAGTTTTCTTCACGGATTTTTTGGCAGGCTTTTCCGCAGAACTTTCAGGAATGGCAATATCTGCCATCAGCGCCGATAGGCCGCGCCCTAATTTTGATGCTGGTTTCTTACTCATGATGACTTCCTTTTGTTCTTGCCGTGTCGTTTCAATAACTCTGCGCCCAGTTCCATATAGGCCAGCGCCCCCTTACATGTTGGGTCGTATTCGGTTACTGGCTTGCCGAATGAAGGCGCCTCTGCAATGCGAACATTGCGCGGGATTATGGTTTTAAGAACCGCCCGCCCCAAATGCTTACGCACATCCGCCGCCACGTTTTCCGACAAACGATTGCGCTTATCATACATGGTCAACATCACCCCGTCGATGACCAGATCCGGATTGACCGACGCCTTGGCGACTTCGATGGTTTTCAAGAGTTGGCTCAGCCCCTCCAACGCATAAAACTCACACTGGAGCGGCACCAAAACCGACCGCGCCGCCGACAAAGCATTGACCGTCAAAAGCCCCAGCGCCGGCGGGCAGTCTATGAGCACATAATCCGGTGGGCTTTTAAGCGTCCCGAGATAATCCACCAGCGCAGATTTAAGCCGCGTCGTCCGCCCGGCCGCATTACCAATAGCCAGCTCCGCCCCCGACATATCCATATCGGACGGCACCAATGTCAGACCGTCCACATCCGTATCCACAACCGCCCCCGCCAATGCAGCCTCGTCGACAATCACGTCATATAATGTGACATCAGTCGTACCGCGAGTGCGCGCCAAGCCGGTAGTGGCATTGCCCTGCGGGTCCAAATCAACCAGCAATACAGTCTGCCCCAGCTTAGCCAAGGCCGCAGCCAAATTAATAGACGTAGTGGTCTTCCCCACCCCGCCTTTCTGGTTAACAATTGCAATAGTTCTAGTCATATTTTATTCTCTAAATTATATTTAAAATTTCTCCTTCCCCCATTTTTATGGGGGAAGTGCCGGAGCGAAGCGTAGGCGATGGGGGCGCGCACATTTTGTGCACTTCTGAACGTAAGAATAAAACCGAAAGCTCAAAGGCGGGCAAGAGCCCGCGCCCCCATCGACCGCCAAGAGGCGCCCACTTCCCCCATGAAAAATGGAGGAAGGAGAAAGTCGTGCATCCCCCATCATCCTTGTTCTTTCCTCGACCTCTCGGAAGTTCCCTCCGCCCGTAAATCTGCCACCATCTTTGCAAACACCACCTGCTTGGCTGGCCAAAGCTCTGCATTACCCCGCTCCAATCTGTTAACTTCATTATCGACAGTGCGCTTAGACCCCGCAAAGCCAAGCGCCCGCCCAAACTCCAGCCGCGACATGCCCAGCTTGCCGCGTGTCCGCTTAATCATATTAGGTGTGATGTGAATTTCGGTCATAGTTTGAACATCCTGTCTATCTCCTTCATTAGGCGGATTGTATTTGTCTGCGCCACTATGATTTTTTGCCAGTGCATGATGTCGTCCGGCACTAATTTTCGGTCAGCTTTCTTGCGGTCTTTGAGCCATTTTTGTGCTGGTTGATAACCGCCTATATGAAACGCCCAAGCGTCTTTGGGGACATCGCCGAAATATTGCTCGGCGTTTATATAAACTCTGTTTTTGCTATCGTTATACTTTATTTTATCCAAAAACCCGTCGCCTGCTTTGGGGAATGTGGTGATTAGCTTGTCGCTGTCTTTATGTTCCATCAAGTGGAACAGGCGCACCTCGCGGCCAAGGGCAACCAATTGCCAAAAGGTTTTTTTGTCGGGATAAGGCACACGGGGGAAATCTGTTTTCAGGAATTCCTTATAGGTATCGCGGTAGAGCGGGCTGTGCAGCACCGCATAAATATAATCTAGCACATCCAATGGAGAAAACGCGGTGGTGCCATTAGCATCTTTATTGGAATGGTCGTCTGTGAATGGCAGGTTTAAACATTTGGAAAATTCCGAGATTAAGTCAGGCGCAAGATTAGGCTGGCGCGACCCGTCTTCGTTGTAGAGGTAGAGGGGGTGCGCCAAAACACCGCCACGATAAAATGTGTTAAAGTCAATGATGTCCTTTGATACATAAACAAGATTCCATTGCATGGAACCAACCACCTGCCCTTGACGGCCAATGTGCAAACCAAAATTTTCCCCAGCGAGGAAATGTTTCATAATGGCTTTTATAGGTCTAGCGTATAATCCGCCAGATTTTCCGGTATACACAGTGTGCCTAATATCGAATGGACGATAGTTCACCTTTTGCAAGTTTTCATTTATGTTGGTATTCCTTGCGTCATCTTGCGCCCACCTAACTTTCCAAGTTGTGGAATCTTTATCAATGCCAAACCGTCGCCTGACCGAATTTTCGTCCGCTTCTTGAAGAAATTCGATTTTTTCTTTGGCAGATTCTTCATTAAAGGAAATATTTATAATATCTCGCGCAGAAACAAAGCCTACCGAATTAACGGAAAAGGATTGTTTTATCGAAAACCCCTGTTCATAAACACCTGCCAGAGCATAATCCTTAGGCACCATAAAATACATGGGTGCGGGGGTTTGTATTTTTGTGAAGTTTTTTGAGAATATATTTTCTTCAAACAGCATGTTGTATTTTGAATTGCGGCTTCCCCAAGCATCTTGGTGGTGGACGGTAGCCAGTCCTTTTTTAGGCTTTTCTTTTTTTACCGCAATAATAATGGCGACGCCGGTTTGAATATCAAACACGTTTTTATCCGCCGAGCCATCTGGTGAAACTTCTTTTTTCTTGGCATTACCATGTAAGTCCAGAATATAAATATCATCGAAAGTGTTGAGCAAATGCCAGCGCATGCCGCGAAAGGTCGGGTTGTCTAAATAACCATGATTGGTGATATAGGCCAGCACACCTCCGCCGGGGCTTTTCTCAATAAAGCCCTCGGCAAGGCGAATAAACTTTACATAATCATCATGTAGCCAGTGTTTGCGCTCACCAAAATGTACGCCGTCAATATATTTGTACGGCTCTATCAGGCCGCGCTGATAATCGCTCATATTAGAAGAAATACCACTATAAGGCGGGTTGCCGTAGGCAACCATTATCGGCAGATCCCGCTTGACCCGCGAGGCTTCATTGGCCTCTTGGGACAGCCAATGGGCGAACAGGCCGTCAGCGTCCGGGTGGTGTTCCTCCAATGAATTGGTCAGGTATACGGATAGGCGCGGTGGTTTTTTGGTGTTGGTGGGTTTATAGCCAAGCTCCTTGAGCAGTAAATCCACCTTTAGGTGACACATGGCATAACTTGCCATTAATATCTCAAAGCCGTGAATGCGCGGAAGTAAATCCTGCTCAACATATTGGCTCCACACACCCTCTTGCCCCTTAAACCGCTCGGATATTTGCCTGATGGCTTCGGCGGTGAATGTACCCGTGCCCGCCGCCACGTCGAGTAATTGCACGCGGTGTACTTTCTCTGTTTGTTGGTGTTTTTTACCACCGCCAGTGCTTGTCTTAATTTCAATTTTGTCTTTATTTGCCAGTCCCTCTTGCAGATTAAAATGGGTCTTAAGGGCATCATCTATAGCGCGGACGATGAAATTCACCACGGGTTCCGGCGTGTACCAGACCCCCCTAGATTTGCGCAGTTTCGGGTCGTATTCGCTCAAGAATTCTTCGTAGAAATGCACCATTGGGTCAAAACGTCCCGTGCGCCGGCCAAAGTCTTGCAAAATCGCATTGGGGTTGGTCAGCAGGAATATCTCACACAATTCGTCCACCGCCCAGACAATCCCGTCTTCAATATTTGGGCCGCATATATAATCAAATAAATTGCGCAAAAATGGATTGGATTTAGGGATTAAATCTCGTGCTTCGCTACGGTCAAAAGTGTCCAAAGTCAGGTCGTGTACTCGTGCCGTAAACAGGCCGTATGCAATGGTCTGGGCATAAACATCTGCGAAATCTTCATCGGTCAGATCGTGGATGAGAATTTTGCGAAATGCGTTTAATTGTGTGACCAGTTCGGGGAAGTCCGCCCGGTTTTTCTCCTTAAGAGCCTCGCGAAATGTCGAACGCATCAGGCGGGCCTTACGCGCCATCATCCGGGCAAGCCGTTTGGCATTGGTAATCTTCTGGCCTTGATAGTCCAGAAAGCTTCTAAGTAAATCTTCGAGACGGTTAAATTGGGTCGGGTGGCGTACCAACCCACCTGGCGTCAACGCCCCGATTTTTACGGTCTCGACCTTGGCACCGTCGCGGTAGAACCGGAACTCTAAATGGTCGGTCAGGATTAGGTTTTCAAACTCGCCGCGATAGCGTTTGAGCTGATCTGATTTTTCAATTTTATCTAAATCCTCACCCGGTTTTTTTGCTTCGATATGGCCAATATCAAAACGGTCGCGGCCTCGTTTTCGGCTAAGAGTTAAATCCGGCGCACCCACCTGCACCCGCTTGGCCTCGTTAAGCGCCAGAATTCTATCGTTGAAACCCTCCACATAAGCCTTAAGCGCCGGACGGTAAGAATGCTCGGTAGCTTTACCGCTCTCCCACTCCCGCGATAGCGCTTCGTGGTATGTCTGGGTGATGTTGGTATTCATTGTATTGTTCTCCCCAAAGCCACTTTTCCACAAGCTATACACAAATTAGAACAAATGTGAACTTTTTTGTATTTTAGGTATGGACTCGTCGCCAAATGTGAGTCAGCATTTACGGTGACATTTGGGAAAACGAATCGCCAAGGTTGCCGCCTTGACGATTCTGACATTTTCCAAATCTGCATTAGCTTAGAGGCAGGTGCAGAAAAGAGATATGGTAATTTCTTTGAACCATTCATAGGTTCAGTTGTCAAGCCTGCCTCGTTTTTGAAAAGGAAAATGATATGGCAAATTATATTGTCAATAAAAACGCGCAATCCACTGGTGAACATGAAGTACACCTTACACCAAGGAGCAGTTGTACGTCGCCAGACTATCCTGCGGCAGGAAACCGAAAAGACCTTGGCTGGCATAGTGATTGCCACTCGGCGGTTCGCGAAGCGCGGAACCATTACACCAATGTCGACGGGTGCTATTATTGTAGCAGACCCTGCCATACACGTTAGTTGAACTGATTTAGCCCCTATATTCCGCTCACTCCCCCTCCGTTCACCCCCGCGCAGGCGGGAGTCCATTGAGACATCAAGATGGATACCCGCCTGCGCGGGTAGGAGCGGGGTGGTAGGGGTCATTGTTTGTAGCTTCCAATAATTTTCTTGTTGCGCTTCACCCCTCAAATTCACCCCCGACCAAATCCCCTGCCTACATATTACCTCGCCCGCCCCTTGTTTGTAACGATATATCATTGCTTAGTCTCCCGCGCACATAGATTTGTGATTGTCAGGATTTTTGCGTTTTCTGCTGTTTGGCTGGGGGTTGTGGTTAGGTCGAAATCGAAGTCTTTGTGCGCGGCCTTGACCTCGTCTTGCCAGTGTTCGCCTTTTGGGAACAGGGCCGTTGTCTTGGCGTCCCAAAACGGCAAGCTGTATCCTAGCAGTTTTGGCAGGGGGGCGAAGGCGCGGGCAGTTATGACATCATAGCTGTGTTGTTCCAGGTTTTCTACACGGGCTTGCACGGCTTTGGCGGGGAGGGCGCACTCGCGAATGACCGTGCGCAGGAAATTGCATTTTTTGCCATTTGCTTCGACCAAAGTTATTTGTGCATCCGGGGTGTCGCGCAGAGCGATGGCGATGGCTAGCCCCGGAAAGCCTGCGCCCGCGCCCATATCCAAAACTGTTTCGGCTGCATCTCGTCCGTCGGGCAGCAAATCAACCAATTGCCAACTATCCAAGGCGTGACGCAACCAAAAGTCATGTAATGTTGATGGCGCAACTAAATTTATCTTTTTATTCCAGCGACTTAGCAGGTCGTACCAGATTTGGTAGCGCTCTAATGTTTCACGTGAAACATTCGTTTGGTGCTGGAATTTCTCGGCGTTCATCAGGCGCTCCGCTTTATATCGCTCACGGCAGTGCGCGACGGGCGCCCTATATCTTTCTTGGTGCCCTTGCCTCGCTGTGCTCGGTTTTCTGAGTCCACTGCCATCTAAGCGCTCCGTTTCATATAAGCCAACACTGCCGACAATGCACCCGGGGTGACGCCTTCCATGCGGGCGGCTTG
>JALSHE010000096.1 GCA_026982415.1 Robiginitomaculum sp. | reverse complement strand
TGCCTGTAATCCTTCACGAAATGCGCCCAGAGGTACAAACCGAAGTGCACCAAGGCGGCGGCTTTGCCGAGCTTGTATGCTCCAATTCGTTTCGCTCTGACGACAAAGAAAACAATGCCGTCGGTGTCTTGCACGAAGAAATGCGGCTGTGCGGTTCGCTAATAATGGCCTGTGCGGACAAGCACAAACTCCCAGCAGGCGGGGCGCTTGCGGTTGACCGGGAATTGTTTTCAGACGCAGTGAGCAAAGCCCTGCACGACCATCCTCTTGTGAGCGTGGAATACGGTGAGATTAAAGGCCTCCCCCCTGAGGAATGGGATAATGTGATTATCGCCACAGGCCCCCTCACCACCCCTGCCCTCGCGGGAGCTATATTAGAAGCCAGCGGCGAAGATGCGCTTGCATTTTTTGATGCGATTGCGCCGATAATATACAAAGACAGTATTGATTTCGACATTGCCTGGATGCAGTCCCGCTATGACAAAAAGGGCCCGGGTGGGGACGGCGCGGACTATATAAATTGCCCGCTGGACAAGGAGCAATACGAAACATTTATCCAAGCACTGATAGACAGTGACCAGACCGAATTTAAGGATTTTGAAAAAGACACGCCCTATTTTGACGGTTGCCTGCCTATCGAAGTCATGGCGGCGCGCGGCACGGAGACGTTGCGCTGGGGGCCTATGAAGCCGGTCGGCTTGACCAACCCCCATGACCCGACCATAAAATCCCACGCCATAGTCCAGCTAAGGCAGGACAATGCGCTGGGGACAATTTACAATATGGTAGGCTTCCAAACCAAAATGAAATACGCGGCGCAAGCGGAATTGTTCAAGACAATACCCGGGCTAGAGAACGCCGTATTCGCAAGGCTCGGCGGCATTCACCGCAACACATTTATCAACTCGCCCAAACTCCTAAACGCGCAATTGCAAATGAAAACCCGGCCGCAACTCCGCTTTGCCGGGCAGATTATGGGGGTTGAGGGCTATGTGGAAAGCGCCGCTCTTGGGTTAATCACGGGACGTATGGCCGCCGCCCAAGCACAGGGCAACACCGTCCCCGCCCCGCCCCTGACCACTGCTTTCGGTGCATTGGTAGAGCATGTAACGGGCGGTTACATGACCGGCCCAAAAGCCAAATTCCAGCCCATGAACATAAATTTCGGCCTGTTCCCGCCCATAGAACTGACCTATAAAGACGAGGACGGCAAACGCCTACGCGGCAAATTTAAAACCCGTTTCAGAAAAACCCAATTGGCCAAACGGGCGCTGAAGGATATTTTGGATTGGGGTTAGTGTAGAACCCACTAGACTTTTCTCGCTCAAGTGGTAAACGATATATACGTGTAAAAACTGGGGCTGACATTTTAATTACGGAGCTCATTATGCGGTTCATACCCACCAAATTTCACAGCTTTGCCTTGGCAACAGCGTCCCTTATCGCCCTAACGGCCTGCGGTGGCGGTGGCGGTTCCCCTGCCCCTACAACCATTACCCCCCCTCCACCCGTCAGCACGGGGCCAACTTGGACAAAGGATGTTTTCCAGGCCGAAGGTAATTTTAAAGATCGGTGTGCGGTTATCCGCACCGGAACCAATCCGGCAACAGGGCGGCCATACCCCGATATTACAGGCTCGGTATTACACGAAAAGCACTGGTTGCGTTCGTGGAGCAATAACACCTATTTATGGTATAATGAAATTGATGATAAAGACCCTGCCAGCATCGCAGACAAGCTGGATTATTTTGACGTCCTAAAAACCGAAGCCGTGACCGCGTCCGGCAATGCCCGCGACAGGTTTCATTTTACCATGAGTACTGAGGAATACCAAGAACGCGTATCCAGCGGTGCCTCTGCCGGATACGGATTTGAACTCGCACTAATCCGCCGCTCACCGCCGCGCGATATTCGCATCGCCTTTACCGAGCCAGATTCTCCGGCGAGTACGGCCCCTGCTAATTTAGAGCGTGGAGCGATTATATTGGAAGTCGACGGCGTTGACGTGATCAACGCTAGCTCAACCACAGACATTAACACCCTAAATGCGGTTCTATTCCCCGAAAGCGCAGGGGAAACACATAATTTCAAAGTGCGCGATGTAGCCACAGGTGCGGAGCGTTCATTTTCAATGACTTCGGCCATAGTCACAACCCAGCCCGTAAACATTGCGAAAACCATAGATGTAGCTGGTGCCAAGGTTGGTTATTTGCACTTCACCACATTCGGCACATCCAGCGCCGAAGCCGCATTGGTGGACGCTATGACTGGCTTCCAAGCTGATGGGATCACGGAATTGGTTCTGGACTTGCGCTATAATGGCGGCGGGTTTTTAGCTATTGCTGGCCAGCTTGGCTATATGATTGCTGGCCCTGCCCGCACTAATGGCCAGGTTTTTGACAAGCTCGTATTTAACGACAAACACCCCAATATCAACCCGGTGACGGGCAATGCCCTAACGCCGACCCCTTTCTATAATACCGGGCGTGGTTTCTCGGTAACAGAAGGCCAAGCCTTGCCCACGGTCAATCTGAACCGCGTATTTATCCTCTCGACCAGCGGCACTTGTTCCGCTAGCGAAGCGGTGATAAATGGCTTGCGTGGTATTGATGTAGAAGTCGTGCTTGTCGGCACCACGACATGCGGCAAGCCTTACGGGTTTTATGCCACGGATAATTGCGGCGAAACCTATTTCACTATCCAATTCAGAGGCGAAAACAATAAAGGTTTCGGTGATTATGCCGACGGGTTTACACCTATAGATGCTACGGTAAACAGCGGCGAATTGATCGAGGGTTGTGAAGTCGCGGACGATTTCTCCCAAGTTCTCGGCAATGAAAACGAGGGCCAATTGTCCAGCGCCTTGTCCTATATCCAAACTGGCACCTGCCCGGTTACGGCGGAAATACCGACGACCACCGAGAAAGCATATCAGCCAGACGACACGGCTTCACTGTTGAGCGATGAACGTGTGCGCACTTTGTTATTGCTCAAGCAGAGCAATATTCTAACTGCACCTCCTAAAACAGCGAGCGAGTAAATGAGTGCCGTAATTATCAAATCTGGTTTGGCTATTGCAACGGCACTTGCTACCACAGGCCTAGCAGCCTGCAAAACTATACCGCCCACCAAGGGCGCACCTGCCGTTTTGCAGCAAGCTTCGGACGCGACGACCGCAGAACTCACCGAAATTATTTCGACTGCCCTGCACGGTGTGCGCGTCACCCTGGCACCAGACGCTCTGACCACGGATTCCACCATCATCATAGAGAAACAAAATTTCGCAGCCATAGGCCGCCGCATGGACAGACCAGACCATTTCACCCTCAGTCTATCCAACAATAAATGCGTCCTAACCCACGAACAAACAGGCAAACACTACGCCCTGAAGCATGCAAAATGTAAGGCGGTGCAGTAAAAGAGTAGGCAAAACCCACACATGATTAAAATTAACTGGATACCGACTTTCGTCGGTATGAGCGGGTGTGGGGGTATTGGCGGAATCGTGTGGTGTCGGTGTGCTGGTACGCCCTAAAAATAAAAGGATAAAGGCGGCATTTTAAGGAAATATCCTGCGGTTTAACGCAACACACCCCGCCCGGCATAGACTGCTTGGCTGCCTAATTCTTCTTCTATGCGCAGGAGCTGGTTGTATTTGGCCAGGCGGTCAGAGCGGGCTAGAGAGCCGGTTTTTATTTGGCCGCAATTTGTGGCGACGGCTAGGTCGGCAATTGTGTAATCTTCGGTTTCGCCGGAGCGGTGGGACATGACGGAGGTATAGCTGGCGGCTGTGGCCATGGATACGGCTCTCAGGGTTTCTGTTAGCGTGCCTATCTGGTTGACTTTGATCAAGATAGAATTGGCGACACCTTCATCTATGCCGCGTTCCAAGCGCACCGGATTGGTGACAAACAAATCATCGCCGACGATTTGGCAGGTGTCGCCAATTTTATCAGTCAGAGTTTTCCACCCCGCCCAGTCGTCTTCGTCCATGCCGTCTTCTATGGAAATTATTGGGAAATCTGCGGCTAAACCTGCCAGATAATCGGCAAATTCTGTGGACGTCAGGACTTTGCCTTCACCGTCCAGATGGTATTTGCCGTCTTTATGAAATTCAGAGGCCGCCACATCCAGCGCCAGATAGATATCTTCGCCCGCCTTATATCCGGCGGCCTCAATGGCGCTCATGATATATTCCAGCGCGGCACGGCTGGACGCGAGGTTCGGCGCGAACCCGCCCTCGTCGCCGACATTGGTGTTATGACCGTCGGCGGAGAGTTTGGCCTTGAGAGCATGAAACACTTCCGCGCCCACCTGCAAGGCTTCGGCGAATGTTTCTGCGCCCACGGGCATGACCATAAACTCTTGAATATCAATCGGGTTGTCTGCATGGGCGCCGCCGTTGATGATGTTCATCATGGGCACGGGTAAGGTCACGGCACCAACCCCGCCCACATAGCGGTATAGCGGTGTGCCTTGAGCTTCGGCGGCGGCTTTAGCCACGGCGAGCGACACGCCCAAAATCGCATTGGCTCCCAAGCGGGATTTGTTGGGCGTACCGTCAAGGTCGATCATTATTTGGTCAAGCCGCACTTGCTCGGTGGCGTCTAGACCGCATAAAGCATCGTTGATTTCGGTATTTACATTGAGGACGGCTTTACGCACACCCTTGCCGCCGTAACGGTTTTTGTCGCCGTCCCGAAGCTCCACCGCTTCGTGGACACCCGTAGACGCGCCGGACGGCACTGCGGCACGACCAAATGCCCCACCAGCAAGCAGAACATCAACTTCAAGGGTTGGATTTCCCCGGCTATCGAGGATTTCCCGCGCAAAAATATCATCTATTTCAGTCATGGAAATCTCCGGGATATGGGAATATGTGGGTGCTTAGTTAGTCTTCTTGCGCAGGCAGAACTTGACGACCATTATACATACCTGTTTTCAGGTCGATATGGTGCTGACGACGTAGTTCACCGGATGATTTGTCTTCTACATAATTTGTTGCAGATAGACGGTCATGGGCGCGGCGCATGCCACGACGTGAATTTGAAATTTTACTTTTTGGGACAGCCATCAAAGCCTCCTATTAACTGAAATCTGTAAGACCGACGCAATAGCCGGAAAATGTGCGCAGTCTTTAGCCTAAGGCCTGCAAACGTGCAAGTGCTGAATCTAGGATAAATGCAGATGCGTCCTGTCCGGCATATCTCATCACCATCATACCATCCAAGCCCCTCAATCCTCCCGCCCCGGCTTTCTCCGCATTGTCTTGATTTGGCTTCTCTCGGTTTTTTTCTTTAACCGCCGCCGCACCGCACCTTTTGTTGGTTTTGTTGGGCGGCGTTTTTTTATTGGTTTTAGGGCTGTGGCTAGCATTTCTGATAGGCGGGCCAGTGCGGCTTGTTTATTGCGGAGCTGGCTGGCGGTGGATTGGGATTTTATTATTATGACGCCCCCGTCCGTTAGGCGGCGATCGCTTATGGCTAGGATTTTTTGTTTTTGCCCGTCGCTCAGGCTCGACGCCATCACGTCAAAGCGCAAATGTATGGCCGAATTGGTTTTGTTGACATGCTGACCGCCCGGCCCTTGGGCGCGGACGGCAGTGAACTCTATCTCGGATAGGGGGATTTGCGTATGGTTATTTATCCTGAGCATTTGGATTTAATAACACAGCTTCGCCGTATCCCAAATCTTTTAAACGGCCTAGCTGGGTCTCGGCGTCTCCGACCACCAAATAGAACATAGCATCTGGGCGCAGATAATCATCTGCCAATCTTTTGAAGTCGGCCAATGTCATGGCCTCAATGCGCTTGGCGTTTTTTGCGCGGTAATCATCTTCATAGCCATAAGCACTGGTTTCCGACACCATATTCAGCTTATCGCTTAAAGTCTCGCTCTTGAGCGCCTGGCCGCGCAACAGGGCTTGTTTCATGGTCACCAAATCTTCGTCCGTGAAATTCGGGCCGTAGTTTTTGACGATATCCCGGATAAGCTCCAGAGATTCCAAAGTCACATTGGTGCGCACACTAGAGCGCACACCGAATACACCCCGGTCTACGCCGCCGTTAAACGACGAACGCACCCCATAAGTATAACCCTTATTGACCCGTAGCTCGGTCATAAGTTCGGATGTGTATATGCCGCCGAGGGGAAAATTTATGGCGCGAGCCAGCGGATAATCAGGGTGGGTAGCGGGCAAGGACGGGCGCTCTATGCGCAACACGGATTGCTTGGCACCCGGCACGTCGTAGAAATATATTTTCGAAGCCATTATGTCGGCGGATTGCGGCAAGGTAATATCCTTGGTTTCTGCACGCGTCCAACGCTTGGCAATGCCGGAGAAAGCCTGTTGAACCGCATCACTGTCCACAGCGCCAACCACCCGCAATTGGGCGCGAGCGGGTGCATAATTAGCTGCGTAAAATGCTTTGAGATCCGCTAATTCGACACCCTCTAACCGCTCCTTTGAGCCATAAGGTGTATAGCTAAACATATGATTTTCGGGATAACGCAATTTCAAACTTTCGCGCCGGGCTATGGCATTTGGGTTACCCTCGGCAGTGATAATCGCATCAATTTTCTCGGCCTTTAGCAGGGCGAACTCTTCGGCGTCCCAGCGCGGCTCCAACAGCATTTCTTCGACCAGAGCGATGGTAGCCCCAAAATTACGCGACAATGTATTGCCGGAAATAACGGTTTTCTCCGCACCTGCCCTGACATTGATACTCGAACCCAGCGCATTGATAGCGTCTTCCAACTCGGCGGTGGTTTTGCCCGCAGTCCCCTTGGACAGCATATCTGCCGTCAAATTAGCCACGGCTGGTTTGGCGACATTACCGCGCTCGCGGCCTGCGTCTACGGCCAGAGAAAAATACACTAATTGGGTCTCGTTGCTTTCGATACCGTAAGCAACGATACCATTTCCTAGGCTAGCTTTCCATATGTCCGGTGTCGGCAAATCGTAAGATGCGCCGAATGCTGGCTCCACCGTGCGGTCAAAACTGGAAGCCGTGCGGGCGAAATCACGTTTGCCTTCGACCTCTGCGGCGGTTTTCTCTGCGCCCTGCACCACTTTTTCCTCGATGATATTGGCGATTTTTGCGCCCTCTAATGTCAAATCCGCCGCCCCCTTGGGCACGATAGAAGTCATGACATGGGGTTTGTCTTTGATATATTTATGATAGACACGCATCACGTCCTGCGTGGTCACGGCTTGCATATTCTTCAGGTCTTGATTGATAAACCCCGGATCATCAGTAAAGGTATTATATTGACCCAGTTGAATAGCCTTACCCAGTGCGCTTTGTAGATTATCATAAAACGCCACTTCTTGCGCCGTTTTAATCATATCCAAATCGGCTTGGAAAATACCATCTTTTTCGAAACGAGCGAACGCTTTTTGGATACCGTCTTGTAGTCCGTCAATATCTTCGCCCTCTTTGGCATCGATCAAGATATAAAATTCGCCCGCTACTTCGGCAAAATTGGTGAATAATTGTACGGACGACGTGACTTTTTCTTCGTCAATAAGAACCTCGCTGAACGGAGCGCGCTTGCCGTCGCCCAGATAGGTGGCGAGAACCTCCAGCGCATAGGCATCTTTGTGATATTGCGGTACGGTCGGCCAGACCATGGTAAACTCTGGCACGGTGGCGAAATTGTCTTCGTAATATAGTGAAGTCGTTTCGGTAATCCCCGATGGGCGCGGCGCTATGTTGGCAATATCAGCTCCGCGCGGAATTTCCGCGAAATATTTATCAATCCATTTTTTGGCCTGTGCCACATCAAAGTCCCCCGTCAGGGTCACCGTGACATTATTGGGCACATACCATTTTTTATAAAAACTTTGCACATCCTCCAGCGCTGCCGCTTCCAAATCTGCTAGCGAACCGATGACCTGCCAATTATAAGGATGGTCGTCGCCGTACAGCGCCTTGCCGACAATATACCAGCGGTGGCCGTAAGGTTGGTTGTCTACGCGTTGGCGTTTCTCGTTTTTCACCACTTGTTTTTCTTTGTCGATAACGGCGGTGGTGACCGTATTGATGAAATAGCCAATTTTGTCGGCTTCCGCCCAAATGACTTTCTCCAGGGCGTCTTTGGGGACGGCCTGGAAATATTGGGTCATATCATTGGTGGTAAAGCCGTTCGTGCCCTCGCCGCCTATGCGGGTATTCATACTATCCAACCCGCCATAGCCAAGATTTTCGGAATCGAGGAATAGCAGATGCTCAAACAAATGCGCAAACCCCGTCCGCCCCGGCAGTTCTCGCGACGATCCAACATGCACCGCCAAATTTATAGCAACAATCGGATCAGAACGGTCGACGTGGAGAACCACGTCCAGGCCGTTATCAAGCGTATATTTTTCAAACTGAACTTCGGTGGATTTCGTAGCTACCGTTTGCGGCGGCACAACCGTGTTCACACTATCACCTGCACACGAAGCCAAGCCAAAAACGACAACAACTCCTAAAGATATTTTGGTAAAGTAATTTCCAACGCGCATAGTTTTTCCCCTACGAAATAAGGCCCCTCAAAATGGTAATTGCCCTAGGGTGGCGCACTCTCCCATATTTGTCTACCATCTAATGGGTGAAAACATGGTAAGTAGCGAGATGCCGCACAGTGGCAATGTACCTTAAATCACCGATTAATTTGTGCAGTTAACATGTATTTATCACTTCCAAACTGGTAGTTCATACTGTAGGGCAGGCCAAATTTGTGGACAATCTAGTTCATATTAGCAACAATAACCACCCAAATTTGTCCCGCGTGGACAAAGTCAAATATTAGTATAACATAAAATTGAAGATTTCTTTCTCTTGAGGGGCCTTATGAATAAACCAAAAATTAACCCAGTTGACAGGCATGTAGGCATGCGTCTTCGGATTATTAGAAATAGCCAAAATAAAACCCTCGAAGAAATCGCTGCTAAATTAAAAATTACACCTAAAACGCTCAATGACTTAGAAAGTGGAAAAAAAAGAGTTACTCCAGCCGAAATGGAAATAATCGTAGAGATATTTTCAACGACGGTCTCATTTTTTTTCATCGGCATCGGCAACCATTTGGACAAGCCGCGCAATTAGAGTGTTCAATTTTGCAAATTACAAAACAGCTCTAGAAAAATCTTTTAAAAGTTGAAGGGACGCGGTTTCAAACTGCAGATAGTACTTTGGGTGTTGCAGATAGAAAGTAATGTCCATAATAATACTTTGCCCGCGCTTACTCATTTTTCGCTCTGCATTTACGGCTTCAACACCGGAATACAAATCATCATATTTTGCGTATAGGCTATTTATTTCTGCGATTATCTTGTTTTTATCAGTAAAATTATCGTTAGAAATCATTGGTGCACCTTTTTAAATATCGTCGATTTCAATAGGCGTATAACAATACCCCCCCCATTTTCCAATTCCACCTTTCTGCTTGCCCACCTCGCAATAAGAATTAGCAAGGCATTGTCTAGCAAAGCAAATTTAAAACTAAAAGAGAAATTACAAAATTTCTTGAAGATATTTTCCTTGACACTAAAATGGAAAACTCGTGTAAAAGAAGCGAAACGACCCTGCCACCCTAAATAGGCCTAGACCAATCGGCTCTGTTTGAGCGCTGCCGCGACGAACCCAGCAAATAATGGG
>JALSHE010000095.1 GCA_026982415.1 Robiginitomaculum sp. | reverse complement strand
TCATAGCCGCGCCCAATGGGGGCGTTAAAGAAATAATGCCCGGATTTCTCAAACCCTACGAGGGCGCCGATTTCTTTGCTCCGGCGCTTGATATAGCTGTGCCCTGTTTTCCAATAATCGGTCTTGGCACCATTAGCAATCAGCACAGGGTCGGTGGCATATAGTCCGGTGGATTTCACGTCGGCGACAAATTGTGCGTTCTCGAATTTAGCCGATAAATCTCGCGCCAACATGACGCCGACTTTATCTGCAAAAATTTCTTCGCCCTCATTATCGACTACACCGCAGCGGTCCCCGTCGCCGTCAAAGCCTACGGCCAAATCTGCCTTATGCTCCGCGACCGCATCGCGCATGGCGTGCAGCATTTTCATGTCTTCGGGGTTGGGGTTATAGGCCGGGAAGCTGTGATCGAGATTACACTGTACCGGAATAACTTCGACACCGATTTTATCGAGGACATGGGGTGCGAAATAGCCAGCCGTGCCGTTGCCGCAGGCCGCAACTACGCGCAATTTACGCTTAATTTTAATGCCTTTGGCTAAATCGCGCATATAGAGCGCGGGTACATCTTCGATGAATTGATAGCCGCCGCCCGCACGGTTCACGGCTTTGCCAGAGAGTGCGATTTCTTTGAGGCGGCTCATCTCATCAGGGCCAAATGTGAGCGGGCGTTCGACACCCATTTTAACGCCCGTCCAGCCATTGGTATTGTGGCTTGCGGTGACCATAGCCACACACGGTACGTCCAGCGCGAATTGCGCGAAATATGCGGTTGGCGACAGGGCAAGGCCAATATCCAAAACTTCAACGCCAGCGCTCATCAGGCCAACGATAAGCGCTTGCTTGATGGACAGCGAATAAGAACGGTAGTCATGGCCGACCACGATTTTAGGCTCAATACCAAGTTCATGGATCAAAGTCCCCAGTGATGCGCCCAAAGTTTGAATGCCGTACAAATTAATTTCGGAGGGTTTATCACTTTCGGGGTGACCAAACCACCAACGGGCATCATATTCACGAAACCCTGTCGGCTTGATCAAAGCGCGGGTTTCGTATAGGGCGGTGTTGGATTTAATATCGCTTTTAGGTCTTCTCATCACATTCTCTCTCGCTTGAGCCACATTCAGACCCTGATTACTAGAGGAATATTAACCGAGAATGACAATTTGACAATTTTTGCGGCACACTTGCGGTGCGGAGTTTATCCGCCCGTATTCGCTTTCATATAGGCAATCACATTATCGCGGTCTGCTTGTTTTTTCAGGCCGATAAAGGACATTTTGTTTTTCGGGATATACGTTTTGGGTTTGGCCAAATACGCTGAAATGGTTTCTTCCGTCCATGTGATGTCTGAAGCCATCATGGCTTTGGAATAAGTATACCCTTCCATCGTGCCAGCTTTGCGGCCAAAGACGCCGTAAAGATTTGGCCCGACCCGGTGCTTACCGCCCGCATTGATTGTGTGACATGCTTTGCAGCGGGTATATACTTTCTTGCCAGCCATTTCCGGAGCCGTTTCAGTAGCGGCAAGCTTCGGTTCCACCTTAACGTCAGCTTTTTTTTCGGGCGCGGGCGCATCTTTTGAGCAAGCGGAAAGTGCGGTGGCACCCAGTAAAAAGCTGGCCATCAGTAATATTTTAGTAGGTTTGGACATGTAGTTCTCCGTGTTTTTTGGCGTTAACCCTTGATTAATCATTGTTTTTTTGGCAAATACATAGCCGAGGTGTGAGTGTTTTCAGATATTTGGGAGCTTTATGCACTGTAATCTTGTTCACGCCAAGCTTTTTTGGCGCGACAATTTATAGGGGAATATATTATGGATATTGTTGGATTGGCTATTGGCCTATTAAGCGGCGCTGCGGGGGGTAATGTGGCTGGAAAAGCTATGAATTCCGGTATGGGAACACTGGGTCGTAGCATTACGGGTATTGTTGGCGGAACGGGGCTTGCCATGCTGGCACCGATGATACCGGGGCTGGGCGGGTTGTTTCCTGCACCAACTGACGGTGCATCGTTTAACATTATGAGCATTGTTATGAATATTGTCTCCGGCGGTGTCGGCGGTGGTATTCTCACCGCTATTCTCGGTAAGGTTATGGGCCGCAAATAACTTAATATATTTTTAAAAAAGACGGCGTTTCACCTTGGAGCGCCGTTTTTTTATGCCTATAAGGCAATAAATAAAGGAAATCCCATGAGTTTTACCCCGCCTATCAATGCCCTTAGTTATTTACTCCGACATTCTGTTGATTTTGACGCTCTGTGTGAAAATTACACAGATTTAAGCGAAGAACTTGCATCAGATATTCTGGGCGGCGCCAGCGCATTTGCCGCCGATGTTTTGGCACCCATAAACCGTGCGGGCGACGAAAATGGGGCGACGCTGAGAGACGGAGAAGTGACCACGGCACCGGGTTTTAAAGAGGCTTATAAAGCTTACACCGAAGCTGGTTGGCAAGGATTATCCGCGCCTGAATCTATTGGCGACCTTGAATTGGGCGGTATGGGTTTGCCGCAAACCATCAGTGTTGCGGTCAACGAAATGCTCTATGCCGCCAATATGGCGTTCGGCCTTTGCCCCATGCTGACGGCCAGTTCCATGAATGCGATTATCGCCCATGCGTCCGACGAGATAAAAGCAACATATTTGCCGAAAATGGTCACGGGCGAATGGACGGGTGGTATGAATTTGACCGAACCGCAAGCCGGGTCTGATCTGGGCGCACTGCGCACCAAAGCCGTGCCCAACGGCGACGGTAGTTATGCGCTCTCAGGCCAGAAAATATTCATCACATGGGGCGACCATGATTGCACGGATAATATCGTGCATTTGGTCTTAGCTCGCTTGCCAGATGCACCTGCGGGGTCGCGGGGTATATCCTTGTTTATTGCACCCAAATTCCTGGTGGACGAAGACGGCAATCCGGTGGCACGAAACGGTATCACGGCTATTGGGCTTGAGCATAAATTAGGCATTCACGGCAGTCCCACCTGTGTGATGGAATTTGACAAGGCTACTGGCTGGCTTGTTGGGCCAGAAAATCGCGGCCTCGCATGTATGTTCACTATGATGAACGAAGCTAGATTGTTTGTTGGCGTCCAAGGCGTTGGCATTGGCGAGCGTGCTTACCAAGCTGCGCTAGACTACGCCAATGACCGGGTGCAAGGCCGTGTTGCTGGTGAAGTTGATAACACTCCTATCATCGGCCATGCAGATGTGAGACGCATGTTAATGGATATGAAAGCTGGCTTAATGGGCGCACGAGCTATTAATCTAGCCACTGCATTTTCTAGCGATATGGCCGAGGCGGCTGATGATGCAGATGTGCGCAAAGCTGCCCATGCCCGCCAAGCTTTGCTAACACCAATCGCCAAAGCCTATGGCTCTGATATGGGCGTAACCACGGCGAGTACAGGCATTCAAATTCACGGCGGCATGGGCTTTATCGAAGAAACGGGCGCGGCGCAACATTACCGCGACGCCCGCATTGCCCCGATTTACGAAGGCACAAACGGCATTCAGGCGCTCGACCTCGTTGGCCGCAAAGTGCGGCGCGACGGCGGCGCAGCGATGGGATTATTAATCGCGGAACTCGATGATATTCTCGCAAATGTCAACGCCATGCACGGCGTTAACGGACTGGATTTAGGCTGTAAGCAACGGCATTTAGCCGCTGGTATTGCGGCCATGAAATCCGCCACAGATATGATATTAGCCATGAGCGACCAAGACAGCGGCGCAGCCGCCGTGCCGTATCTAGAGCTTTGCGGCGAAGTAATTTCCGGTGCGTTCTTAATCAAAAGCGTATTGTCCGGCATCAAGGCAAATGACCCACAAGCAGAAGCAATGCAAAAACTGGTCTGGCACCACAGTTTGCGATACCTCTCCAAAGCCCCAGGATATTTAGAGCAAATAAAATACGCCGCAGCGCCTGTATTTGCGTACCCTGAAGAGCAGTTGGCTGATTTGTAGATCGCATACCGAGACTTGCTTCCCCCTCTACCCCATGTATGGTGGAGGTGCCCCTTCTTAGGGGCGGAGGAAGAAGCAAGTCTCGGTAAGCACTGTGTATCTAATTACATATTGCACCTCGCAATACCCTACAAACGCCCTATATAAAGTGGGTAATCACAAGGAAATATACATGTCTGCCCAATCCCACATTCCCCGTATGACGGCACCAGAAATTACGGCGCGTAAGGGCAAAGAACCTATTGTCTGCCTCACCGCTTATGATGCGCCTATGGCGGCGATTGTTGACGAGTACTGCGATCTGATTTTGGTCGGGGATAGTGTTGGTATGGTGGTTCACGGTTTGTCGTCCACCGTTGGTGTGACTTTGGAGATGATGATATTGCACGGGCAGGCCGTGATGCGGACTTCTAAAAAAGCCCTTGTTGTCGTCGACCTGCCGTTTGGTTCTTATGAGGACAGCGTAGAAACTGCCTTTAAAAGCGCATCGCGTGTGCTTATGGAAACTGGCTGTCAGGCGATTAAGATCGAGAGTGGTTCCTATGCGCCTGCAACCATTAGCTATTTGACCGAGCGCGGTATTCCGGTGATGGCGCATGTGGGGCTGCGCCCACAATCGGTCAATGTTCTGGGCGGGTATCGTGCCCGTGGCCGCGACCAGAAAGTCGCCACCGAAATCATCAACAATGCCGTAGCTGCCGCCGAAGCGGGAGCCTTTGCCATAGTTGTTGAGGGGGTAAACACTAAACTCGCTGAACAAGTTACCGAAGCCATTCATGTGCCGACCATCGGTATTGGCGCGTCAAAGCATTGCGACGGGCAGATATTGGTAACCCCGGACATGCTCGGCATGTTCGATTGGACGCCAAAATTTGTCAAAAAATTCACGGACTTAAAAGGCGAGAGCGAAAAGGCGGTTAAAGCCTACGCCGAACAGGTAAAAGCCCGTGCATT
This sequence comes from Robiginitomaculum sp., assembly GCA_026982415.1. GTDB lineage: Bacteria > Pseudomonadota > Alphaproteobacteria > Caulobacterales > Maricaulaceae > Robiginitomaculum_A. Next base: position 40,015 of record JALSHE010000095.1, on the reverse strand, counting down.
CCCGTCCAAAGAATATACCTACAAATTTGATGCGCAACCTGCGAAAAAAACGCCTAATAAAACCCCGAATAAAATCAAGTAAAATATGGACAAGACTTCATGTGCTATTGTATTGCACACGGGTGCGCCCTCCTATAGGTTCGCGCGATAATTTGAGATAGCATGCGCTTTAAAATGAGCGCTTTAGAATAGGGGCCAAAATTGGTCGATTTTATCAACGAAGTTGAAGAAGAACTACGCAAGGACAAGTATAACCAATTGCTGCGTAAGTACGGGCCGTATATTGTCGCTGCCATCTTTATGATTGTGGCTGTGACAGGCTATACGGAATACAATAAAAGTAAAATTTCCAACACCGCAAAATCCGCTTCTGCCGCCTATGTAAGTGCGAGCAAAGTTGAGGCAAGTGGTGATTTACAAGCCGCAATAAATAAGTTCACAGCCCTAGCCAGCGTGGCACCGGACGGCTATGCAGGTTTGTCTCTGACCCGCGCCGCTGGACTGAAAGTACAGCTCGGCGACATGGACGGAGCCGTAAGCCTGTTTGATCAAGCGGCTGAAAAATTCAGCCTACCTATCCACAAAGATTTAGCCAGTTTGAAGGCCGTGTATATATTGCTCGATCAAGGGCGCTATGATGATGTGCAAGCACGGGCGAGCGCACTTGCAGTAGACGGTGCCCCTTACGTAGATTTGGCCAAAGAGCTTTTGGCACATGCAGCGCTCAAATCAGGCGACACGGCAACTGCGCGCACACAATTTGCCTATCTGTCCAATGCCCCGGGCGTGCTCGGCGGTGTCAAATCCCGTGCGGGGCAAGCCCTTGCCTTGATAGCCGCAAACCGAGCCGTAGAGACCCCAAAGATAAAAATACCTGATCTAGAATCTCCCATACCAGACCTACCGGAGACGACCGAACAATCTTCTCAGGATAATAAAGATGAGCAGGAATAATGATGAATAATTTAGCGAAAAACCCGCGCACAGAGTTGGGCCATAAATTAAGCCAAAAATTTAAAATGTGGACAATTTTGCTTGCAGGTTCTGCACTTTTAGCAGGGTGTTCGACCATTTCTAAGGTCACCGATGCGGTTAACCCGTTTAATGGTTCAAAGGAAGCTGACCAAGGCGACATTCCGACAGATCCAGAGCGGATTTCTATTTTGACTTTGGACGATAATTTGGAAATCAAAGGCACAATCTTGCCGTCCGAAATCGTCTTGCCGCCCGCCTATACCAACCCGGATTGGCCACAAACTGGTGGTTATGCGACCCATTCGGTGCAACACACAAATGCGCCGGGCACCTTGTCGCGCCTGTGGCAAAAAAACGTGGGCAAAGGCTCTTACCGTAAAGGCCGCGTTGTTGCTTCTCCTGTTGTTGCAGGTGGTCGTATCTATACAATGGATGCTGCCAACCGTATTTCTGCCCTGGACGCGGAAACGGGCAGCAAGATTTGGGATTATAAAATTGCGGTCACAAGCAAAGGCAAAACCAGACGCGGCAAAACCAGTATTATTGACCGTATCAAAGACCCGCTCACATTAGGCGAAAAAGGCGGCAAGGACAAAGAAGCCGTCGGCGGCGGTGTAGCCGTTGCTGATGGCCGCGTCTTTGCCACATCCGGCTTTGGCGTTATTATGGCATTTGACGCCGTAAGCGGCAACGAAATTTGGACAACCCGCACACGCACCCCGATCCATTCTGCGCCAACTGTAAAAGATGGGCGTCTATTCGCGGTCTCCGACGACAATGAATTATTTGCCCTAAATAGTAATACTGGCGAAGTATTGTGGACGTATCAGGCTATTATCGAGACCGCCCGCATGTTGACAGCTCCCAGCCCTGCCGTCATTGACGATGTCGTCATTGCACCATTTTCGTCTGGTGAAGTTGTGGCGCTCAAAGCGCAAAACGGTGGCGTATTATGGCAAGAAGCACTCGACGCTTCGGGCAATTTGACCCCGCTCGCGACTTTGAACGATATTGCCGCTGGCCCCGTTATTGCAGATGGTTATGTGTTTGCAACCACTCAAAGCGGTGCGTTCTCAGCCTTTGATTTACGCACAGGTCAACAGGTTTGGAACCAACCTGCAGGCTCTCTCGGTTTCCCGATGGTTGCAGGGGATTTCGTTTATACGGTCACAACAGATGGGCAAGTTGTCTGTATGTCCAAAACTGACGGCACTGTGATTTGGTTGACGCAGTTGCAAACATTCAAGAAACAGAAAAAACGCAAAAAACGGATTTCTTGGGCCGGGCCAATTCTGGCTGGCGAACGTTTGTTGATGATGAGTTCACGCGGCGAAGCGGTTGAGGTCAACCCTTATACGGGCGAAATTATACGCACGTTCAAATTGGCTGGTGATATATATGTGGCACCTATTATTGCCAATAATACGGTGTATTATATCACCGATGATGCCAAATTGGTAGCCCTACGCTAGACCCTAGGTCGTGCTGAAATAGAGTAATGTGATGTCCCCGTCCAAAAACGAACATGATGATTTTCCTGAGTTTGAAGACGAACAGGAAATAACCTTTACACCGCATATTGCTGTGGTGGGGCGTCCCAATGTTGGCAAATCAACATTGTTTAACCGCATTGCTGGAAAAAAATTAGCCATTGTTGATGATACGCCTGGCGTGACCCGCGACCGCCGCGAAGCCAGCGCTGTGCTTGGTTATCAAGCCGTGACCATCATTGACACAGCCGGGTTTGAAGACGCGGTTGGCGAGCGTCTCGAAGCCCGTATGCGCGCCCAAACCGAAGAAGCGGTCAAGGCGGCAGACGTTGTCTTATTCGTTTATGATGCCCGTGCCGGCGTAACCGGGCTGGACGAGATCTTTGCAGAATTTATCCGCAAGACTGGCAAACCAACAGTGCTGGTTGCCAATAAATGCGAAAGCCGGGCATCTGTACCGGGTGTTGGGGAGGGGTATGGTCTCGGTATGGGCGAACCTATCGAGGTTGCCGCTGAGCATAATGTCGGCATGATAGAACTGAACGAAGCTGTCGCCGAAGCCTTACAAGGTGTCACCCCCGACGCTGACCAAGCCATTGATATGTCCGAAGCTCCCGTGCGTATTGCCATTGTCGGGCGACCAAATGCCGGCAAATCGACCTTGATTAATCATCTTATTGGTTCTGATAGATTGCTCACCGGCCCTGAAGCTGGCGTTACCCGCGACAGTATTACGATCGAATGGGATTGGCATGGCAGGCGGGTGCAATTTCACGACACGGCAGGCCTGCGCAAACGCGCCAAGGTACAAGACAAGCTAGAGAAAATGTCAACAGCGGACACTATTCGAGCCATTAAATTCGCCCAGGTTGTTGTCTTGCTTATGGATACGCGAAATGCTTTTGATAAGCAGGATATGCAAATCGCCGACCTGTGCGCCCGTGAAGGCCGGGCTTTGGTTATTGCGGCGACCTTTTGGGATGTCATCAAAAACCGTTCTGAAATGATGGAGATGATCCGCGAAAAAGCCGGGCGTCTATTGCCACAATTGCGCGGTGTGCCCGTTATATTTTTGTCGGGTCTAACGGGCAAAGGTGTGGATAAATTGTTCCCGGCTATTGAGCGCATTCAAATTGACTGGTCTGCCCGCATCAAAACGCCTGACCTCAATGAATGGCTACGTCAAACCGTTAGCCGCCATCCCCCACCCGCCGACAGAGGCCGCCCGGTGAAACTTAAATACATCACCCAGACCAAGACGCGCCCACCAACATTTGTGATAAAATCCTCCCGCGCTGACAGTGTGCCGGAAAGCTATAAGCGCTATTTGGTCAATACATTGCGCGAAGATTTCGATCTACCAGGCACCCCAATCCGCATCCACCTCCGCTCAGGCGAAAACCCTTACGCATAGATGGGCGCACTCATGTTTAGGCATGGGTATTGCTAAGCGTCTTCCTTCGGCTTAGGCGCGGGTAACCCCCTACCGCCTTTCTTGCCTTCGATTTTTAGCTGTGCGGGCTTTAAAATTTCGAATTTTAATTCGTCTTTTTTCTTGTTATAGCCGATTTTCACTAGCCCGCCTTTTTTGAGCTTACCGAACAATATCTCGTCGGCCAGTGGTTTTTTGACGTATTCCTGGATAGTGCGCGACAACGGCCTAGCACCATAGCGTTTGTCATAGCCTTTTTTGGCAATCCATAGATTGGCGGCCTTGGAGACCTCGAACAAAATCTTTCTATCGGCCAGTTGGGCTTCAAGCTGGATGATGAATTTATCCACGACTTTGGCTATGTCTTCGGGGGATAGCGGCGCGAATTTGACCATAGCGTCTAAGCGGTTACGGAACTCTGGTGTGAACAATCGCTTGATGGCTTTGTCGTCTTCCTCGTTACTACTATCCGTGCGGCCAAATCCAATTTCGGCTTTGGCGGCATCTGCGGCACCAGCATTTGTAGTCATGATCAAGATGACATTGCGAAAATCAATGGCGCGGCCCGATGCATCGGTGAGCGTGCCGTTGTCCATGACCTGCAATAAAATATTGAATACATCTGGGTGGGCTTTTTCAATCTCGTCTAGCAGAACAATCGAATGTGGATGTTCAGAAACCCGGTCGGTCAACAGCCCGCCTTGGTCATATCCCACATAACCCGGAGGGGCGCCGAGCAATCTTGATACAGTATGACGCTCCATATATTCGGACATGTCAAAGCGCAAAAGCTCTAACCCCAGCGCCATGGCAAGTTGCCGTGCCACTTCGGTTTTACCGACGCCCGTAGGGCCAGAAAACAGATATGAACCGATAGGTTTATCGGGTTCGCGCAAGCCTGCCCGCGCCAGTTTTATGGCGGCGGAGACTTTGTCGATAGCGGCGTCTTGACCGAACACCACACGGGCGAGGTCAGCGGGCAAAGCTTTCAATGTTTTTACATCATCGCGCGAAACCGTCTTGGTCGGGATACGGGCGAGCTTGGCAATCACCGCTTCCACGTCTTTGACGCCGATAGTTTTCTTGCGTTTACTTTTCGGCAATAGTTTTTGGTAAGCCCCGGCCTCGTCGATAACGTCGATAGCTTTATCAGGCAATTTACGATCGGTGATGTGGCGCACGGCCAAATCTACAGAAGTCGTAATGGCTTCGGCGGTATATTTTACGCCGTGAAACTCTTCGAAATAAGGTTTCAGACCGCGCAGAATTTTCACAGTATCCGACGTACTCGGCTCCACCACATCTATCTTGAGGAAGCGCCGCGCAAGTGCCCGGTCTTTCTCGAAATGCTGGCGGTATTCTTTATAAGTGGTTGACCCCATACAGCGCAATTTGCCAGACTGCAAAGCGGGCTTCAGCAAATTAGACGCATCCATCGCCCCGCCAGATGTCGCCCCTGCCCCGATAATGGTGTGGATTTCGTCTATAAACAAAACCGCATGAGGTAGCTCTTCGAGCTTTTTCATGACGGCTTTAAGGCGTTCTTCGAAATCACCACGGTAACGGGTTCCAGCCAAAAGCGCGCCCATATCCAAAGAATAAATCACGGCGTCCGCAATCACTTCCGGCACATTGCCGTCAACTATGGCTAGGGCGATACCCTCGGCAATGGCGGTTTTGCCAACGCCGGGGTCGCCGACCAAAAGCGGGTTGTTTTTGCGGCGGCGGGATAGAACCTGAATACAGCGCTCCACCTCAGCGGCGCGGCCAATCAGCGGGTCAATACCGCCGTCTTTGGCTTTTTGGTTAAGATCAACGCAGTAAGCTTCTAGCGGATCTTCTTGTTTTCCGTCCTGCCCGTCCTCGTTCGGCCCGGCGCCAATAATCGGGCGGTTCTCTGCCGCGTCTCCGGTTTTGGAGATACCGTGAGCAATATAATTGACCGCATCATAGCGGGTCATGTCGCGTTCTTGGAGAAAATATACGGCATGGCTCTCGCGCTCATTAAACAAAGCCACCAGCGCATTGGCACCCGTCACTTCTTCGCGGCCAGAGCTTTGCACATGAATAACGGCGCGCTGTATTACCCGGTGGAAGCCTGCGGTCGGGCGGGCTTCGTCAAACTCCTCGACCACCAAAGACGCGAGGTCTTCGTCCAAATAAGAGGTCAAAGCACCGCGCAGGCTTTCCAGTTCTATATCACAAGCTGTGAGGACAGCATTGGCGTCTTTGTCGTCTATGAGCGCCAAAAGCAAATGTTCCAACGTCGCCAACTCGTGTTGGCGGTCTGCCGCCAAGGTCAAGGCGCGGTGGATGGTTTCTTCGAGTACCGGAGAAAATGAAGCCATGATGTTTCTTTCTGTTTCGTCTTTATTCTAATGTGGCGCGGTTTAAAATTATTGCAAGGGTTCTATCACGCCTTTTCTAAGGTGCATTTGAGCGGATGATCGTGCCGTTTGGCCGCATCCAGCACTTGCACGACTTTGGTTTCCGCAACTTCGAAGGTATAGATACCGCACACGCCGATACCGTTTTGATGCACGTCCAGCATGATTTTGGTCGCTTCTTCTTGGGTTTTTTTGAACACGCCCATGAGAAGCCCGACCACAAATTCCATGGGCGTATAATCATCATTCAAAAGCAAAACCCGATACTGCGAAGGCTTCTTGGTCTTGGGCCGCGCCTTGGTCACCACCCCGCGTTCGGTTCCCCGCTCGTCGTCATTGTTGGCGTTATTGCTCGTAGCTAATCCCCTCCTCCGTTTACGGGGGAGGTGGGCGCTCTTGCGCTCGGAGGGGGGAGCGCCAAACACAGGTCTCGGCGGGTGAAGCTCCCCCCATCCCCCCTTCGGGGTACTTCCCCCGTAAACGGTGGAAGGAAAAGCACGCATACCCATATGTATTCTCATTTCTATCATACCCCCAAGATAGTATGTTTTTCGCAAAGTAAAAGGGGCTATTTCTGCTATTTGTTAACCGTCATTAACCATTCCTCAAACACTGCCTATTTAACTCTTAGTCATGAAACGGATTTTGATTCTTTTTGTGGGTATGGTGCTGGCTTTTGGGTTGGGGGCTTCTGCTTGGGCAAAAGGTAAAACCCAGAATAAATATGCGTCTATCATCATTGATGTGGACAGTATGGAAATCCTGCATGCGCGTAAAATTGACGGGCTGCGCTATCCAGCTTCGCTCACGAAAATGATGACTTTGTATTTGACATTCGATGCGCTAGAGCGCGGCGAGATTAGCTTGCACGAAAGAATGCCAATTTCTGCGCGGGCGAGCCGCACACCGCCAGTCCGGCTTGGCCTACGGGCGGGGCGCACTATCACTGTCGAACAAGCTATCCAAGCACTGACCGTGAAATCTGCCAATGATGCCTCGGTGGTTCTGGCCGAACGGCTCGGCGGGTCAGAGCAAGAATTTGCCGTCCAAATGACCGCCAAAGCCAAGGCGCTGGGTATGCAGCGCACCGTGTTTCGCAATGCCAACGGCCTACCAGACGACGATCAATTCACCACCGCCCGCGATATGGGCAAATTGGCCGAGGCTCTCTTGCGCACCCACCGCAAATATTATCCTTATTTCAGCCAGAAAACATTCCGCTATAATGGCCGCACTTACACCAACCACAATACTTTGCTGGGAAAAGTGGACGGGGTCGACGGATTTAAGACGGGTTACACCAATGCGTCGGGCTATAATTTGGTATTATCGGCAGAACGTAATGGGCGGCGTTTGATCGCCGTGGTGCTCGGCGGGGCGAGCGGCAAATCCCGCGACACCCACATGGCCGACCTCATTGAGCGCGGTTTTAAAGTGCAAAAACAGGTGGATAAAAAACGTGCGGAGCAGTTCGCGCTCAACGCCGACGAACGGCGTATTAAGCGGGTCGTAACGCCAGTGCCAAAAACCGATACCATCCATGCTTTCACTTTACGTGCTGCACACAATACGACTGGCACCGTGCGTGTTGTCCAAGGCGCAGGCGGTATGCATATTCCAACACGCGCCGCTAATAAAGCCCCAAATCAAGGTTGGGCAGTGCAAATCGGCGCTTTTGCCAGTGCCGCTGCCGCCAAAAATGCCAACCTGTTGACCAAAGCCGATGCACGTCTCGGCCTGACCAAAGCCGAGGACACTATCATTCCAGTTCAGCGATCAAATGGTATCATTTACCGCGCAAGGCTCGGGCGGTTAAACCACGGCCACGCAGCTTACGTGTGCAAAACCCTTGTATCCCAAGGCCAATCCTGCTTGGTTATCGCTCCATCTTAAAGGGCTAATATGACCACTGCATTTACCGTAAAATCGCAAACTGTATTACGTTCTCAAATCTGTGGGTGGAGAGGTTCAGCAGAAACCATAGCATTCGTGCCGACCATGGGCGCACTACATGCCGGGCATATTTCCCTCATCACAAAAGCCAAAAAACACGCCAGCAAGGTCGTGGCCAGCATCTATGTCAACGAAACCCAATTCGCCGAGGGCGAAGACCTGGACACCTATCCCCGCGACCATAAACGTGACTGCGAAATGCTGCGCGCCGCCGGATGCGACTTGGTCTATATCCCGGAGAAAATGTACGACCCATACCACAGCACGACCGTAAATGTGGGCGGCCCTGCCCTCGGCCTTGAGACAAACCACCGCGCGCATTTCTTTGGCGGTGTGGCCCTCATTGTCACCAAACTCCTCAACCGTGTTCAGCCTGATATAGCCGTATTTGGCGAAAAGGACTATCAGCAACTCCTGACCATTCGCCGCCTTACTGCCGACCTAGACATCCCTGTGCGCATACTCGCCGCACCCATAATGCGCGAAAAAGACGGCCTCGCTATGTCGTCCCGCAACCGTTATTTCGACGAGGAAAGCCGCAAAATTGCAGGCCAGCTAAATGTCATTATGCGCCAATGCGCCGAAGAAATAGCCAGCGGAGCTGACATCAATACCGCCACAGATAAAGCCACAATCAAAATCATCAAAGCCGGATTTGACAACGTCGACTATGTGGCAGCAGCGGACACCAATTCTTTGGAATTGCTCACGGGACACCTAAATAATTGCCGGGGGCGTCTGCTCATTGCCGCCCACTGCAAAGGCGTAAGGTTGATAGACAATTGCCAAATTGGTTAGTTCTTCCCGCCGTCAATAATTTTTAAAAACGGCTTTTTGGGTTTGGGCGGCGGTGTTGGCTGTTCCGCTTCTTGCTCACCAAACATTTCATCTTCTATATTACGCACGCGAGACTTGAAGCTGGATTTGTGTTTTTGCTTAAAACTTGAACGCCATTTAGGCTTGGCCGGCTCATCATCACTGTCGTCCATAATTGCCGATTTTTTCTTGTCTTTTATTTTACGGCGCATTTGGGCGAGGACTTGTTGTTGGCGGTTGGACAGGGCTTGGGCGAAACCGCCCAAAGACGGGTCGGCGAAAGCGCTGTTGTATTTCTCCAGGCGTTCATCGACCGAAGCGATAAATTCGTCCTCCCAGTCGGTGATTTCGCCGAGGGCTTCCAGTTCGGTTCTGGCTTTTTTGAGCTTGCGTTGGGCGCCCCGGGCGCGGCGAATGCGCGCCTTTTGGTCTTTGCGTTTTTGTTTTTCGCTCTCGTCCATTAAATACGCCTACGGCCACCCCAAAAAATACTAGTCGCCAATCGCATCCATATAAAGCTCAAGCAGGGCTTCTTGCTCGGCGCGCTCATGGGCTTCGATTTTTCTAAGCGCAATGGTTTTGCGCAAAATTTTTGTATCAAAACCAAATGTCTTAGACTCGGCGTAAACTTCGCGGATGTCCGCCGCCAATTCGGTTTTCTCGGCTTCCAAGCGCTCTATACGGGCAATATATTGTTTCAGCTTTTCGCGAGTTGCGTCGCCCATAGACTCGGCGCGTTGTTCATCAGTAATCATGTTGGTCTCCAAAAGTTTTTTCCAACTTATGAAGCCGGGCGATTAAGTGCAAGCCTTATGGGCAGGCACAATAAAATATTGTTGTGGATGAAAATACATCTATAGTCAAAAATTCGAATAGACATAAGGACTTAAAATGAGAAAATTTCTGAAAACATTACGTTGGTTCTTGGTGCTTGCGCTCATCGGTGCCGGCGTTTTCTTCTTCAAAATCCTACCGGAAAAAGTCGATAGAGAAGCCAATGTTGTGCTCGTGCATTCGCCCTATAAAATATCGGATAAAGCCAAAAAATTACATGCAAGCCTTAGAGTGGCAGACTTGCATGCGGATACCTTGCTTTGGAAACGCAACCCAGCCAAGCGACAATCGCGCGGCCAAACCGATATGCCCAGATTTCGCGACGGCGGGGTCGCCGTGCAGGTTTTTGCCACGGTAACTTTTGTGCCCGGCGGCATGAACGAGACCGCTAATAAAATGGAAAACGACCGTCTCCCATTGCTTATGATGGCTCAAGCTTGGCCGCCGCGCACATGGGGATCTATTTTCGAACGCGCCATGTATCAGTCGGAACGCTTGCATAAAGTCGAGAGGAAATCGGACGGGAATTTTGTCATTGCCCGGACGAAATCCGACCTGCGTGATGCCTTGAAACTCCGCACACTGAACCAGGACATTTTAGTTGGGATATTGGCCACCGAGGGCGCACACCCGCTTGAGGGCGATCTGGAAAACCTTGATAAGCTCTATGATGCGGGTTTTCGCATGATCGGCTTACAGCATTTCTTTGACAACAAACTCGGCGGCTCCCTGCATGGTGTAACAAAATCTGGCCTGACACCGTTCGGCAAAGACGTAGTGCGCAAAATCGTCGATAAGAACATGATGCTCGATATTGCCCATTCGTCTATTAAAACCGTCGAAGATGTATTAGCCATTACGGACGCTCCCATGGTGGTGTCCCACACGGGCATTCTCAGCGCTTGTAACCACCCCAAGCGCAATATCCCCGACCGCTTGATGCAAAAAATAACCCAGCGCGGCGGGCTGATCGGGGTTGGCTATTGGGAAATGGCCGTCTGCGACACCACACCGGACGGGGTTGCAAAAATGCTGATCCACGGCGCCAATAAATTCGGCGTAGACAATATTGCCCTTGGTTCAGATTTCGACGGTGCGGTTAAGACAGCTTTCGACACATCAGAACTTGCGGTTCTAACGGACGCTCTGTTGCGCCAAGGCATGAGCGCAGCCGACATCCGCAAAGTTATGGGCGAAAACCAGATCAATTACTTTCTGAAGCACTTACCTGATGAATAAATGGTGCGTCTATATTGTCCGGTGCGCAGACGACACTTTATATACGGGTATCACCAACAGTTTGGACAAACGCTTACAAGCCCATAATGCGGGATTGGGGGCGAAATACACCAAAAGCCGGAGGCCAGTGGCATTGGTTTACATGGAGACCGCCGCAGATAGAAGTGCCGCCTCCAAGCGCGAATATGTGATTAAGCGGTTAAGCCGGGCGGAGAAAATGGTTTTGATTGAGGGTGCATCTCTTTCCACTGAATAACCGCTCATCCCCGTGACAACGGGGAACCAGTTTTTTATCAGATATGTGCGAGCTTTGCTCGCTCTTTATACGCTGGATACCCAGTCATAGCTGGGTATGAGCGGTATTTATTTATAAAGCCTTACCCTTGGCGCTTTCCTTGAGCCGATCAACCCGTTCTTTTATCTGCTTATGCTGCGGGTAAATTTTGTTAGCTTCTTCATAGACCTCAAACGCATCATCGGGGCGTTCCAGGGTTTCCAGAATATTGCCCAGCGTCCATAGGGCATAGAAATGACGCGGTTCCAAAATAAGCGCCTGCGTCGTGTCGGAGACGGCGCGGCTCAAATCTTTTTCGTCGGCAGCCAAGCGACCTGAACGTGACCAGCCTTCTGCATAATTTGGTTGCAGCCTAAGCACATGGTCATACATGCGCCGGGCTAATTTGTTGTCGCCTCGGTTTTGTGCGGCTATGCCCCGGTGCAAGAGAAAATCCACGGACGCACTACCGGATTGTAGAAACACCGCCCAAACTTCTTCGGCGACCAATTTGGCTTCTTCCTCATCGGGTGCGGCTTTTAATGTGGCGAACAGGTCTTTTAGCATTACCGCACGATCTTGTTCAGAGCGCACAGTCAGGTCTTTGCCGCCCTTTGGAGCTTCGGGGGCAGTCTCGTCTGTTTTAAGTTTTTCTTTGGGCGCAGGCGCAGGTGGTGGCAAGTCTGCCTCTTGGGCATAGGCAAAGCCCGCACCAAAAACCATAAATATAATAATGAGAAATAAGCGTTTCATGGACACAAATTTACCCTACGCGCAGGAAACTGCAAGGGTGGAGATGCATATATGAACAGATTGTCAGGTGGAGCTGAATTAGCCCGTGCCAGCCAGAGTTAACCTTGGCGCGCCTTGAAGCGTGGATTGGTTTTGTTGATGACGTAAAGACGACCTTTACGGCGCACAATTTTACAATCGCGGTGACGGTTTTTCAGGGACTTCAGTGATGAACGGACTTTCATGATCTTTACCTATGTATATACTTATTTACGCGGGCATTAGAATGCACATAAGCCCATTTGAATTTGAGGGCGGAACCTAGTGGCGGCGTTTGGCAGAGTCAAGCGGGTATTATGGATGTTTTTACAGTAAAACTCGTAAACTTTCTGGTCAAATCGGTATTGGGTTGATAGCTTAGCCATATGATCAAATATATAACAATCCTCTCCCTTGCCCTTTTAACGCCCCTAGCGGCCTGTGCATCAGTACCAGCGACCTCGCAACCTGTGCCGCGCTTAAAGCCTATAGCCGTTAAAACAGTGCCTACCAAACCCGCACAAATAAAGCCTGATGCCAGTCAGGTCGAGCGCTCTCAGGCCGAGCGCTTTACGGCCTGGAAACGGGATTTCATCAGCCGTGCCTTAGCCAAAGGCTATGACAGCAATTTACTGCGCGCCACAATTGGTCAAGCCAAAATTAACCCCAAGGCCATTCTAAAGGATCAAACCCAGCCGGAATTTACCCGTGCCATTTGGGTCTATGTTGACGGGGTGATGTCGGACGCCCGCCAAAACGGCGGTCGCGCCAAACTAGCCAAGCACGCCCCATTGTTCACGGATTTAGAAAACCGCTACGGGGTAGACCGCACTATTCTCACTGCCATTTGGGGGCTGGAATCGGCTTACGGTAAAATTCAAGGCACTGACAATATGGTCAACAGCCTGTCCACTCTCGCCTTTGAGGGGCGGCGGTCCAAATTCGGCGAACAACAATTATTCGGTATTTTAGATATTCTGGCAGCGGGCGACGTGCGCCAAGAACAACTCATCGGATCATGGGCCGGCGCCATGGGCATGACCCAATTTATCCCGACTACATTTCGTGATTATGCCGTTGATTATGACAATGATGGCAACAAAGATTTGTGGGCTAATACGGGTGATGCCCTCGCCTCCACCGCCTATTATCTCAAACGCTTTGGCTGGCGATCTACGGAGCCAGTCACCACCGAAGTCATATTACCAAAGGGCTTTGATTACGGCTTAGCCAATGGTAGCAAGCGCACGATTTCGCGCTGGTCTGCCATGGGTATTCGGGATATGAACGGACAAAATTGGTCAAATGACGCGCTGTTTTTAGAAGCAAAACTCCTCATCCCCGCAGGTGCAAATGGCCCGGTGTTTTTTACATTCAAGAATTTTGACGTTATCAAGAAATACAACAACTCGACGTCCTACGCCTTGGGTATCAATGTGCTGGCCGACACTTTGCAAGGCAAATCTGCGATCAAACGCGATTGGCCGCGCGCAGACAAACCCCTGTCCCTGACACAGAAAAAACAATTGCAACAAGCCTTGACGGATCAAGGTTATAGCACAGGCGGTGTCGACGGCATGATCGGCCCCAATTCAAGACGCGCCATCCGCGCCTGGCAACGGGCGAATGCCGTCCCCGCAGACGGCTATGTCAATCAAGCACTGCTCAAAAAAATCATGACACGGCGTTAAGGCTGTTGCCTTTTTAACACCATTCTGGCTAATTGTTGCATTTTTACCGCTTTTTACTTGCAAACACATGACCATGCGCCTAACTACCGCACCCTAAACGCTCAACCTGAAACTAGAGGAGGATAATATGCGAACTTACATCACCAATATCACATCACTTTCTTCCTTTACCTATCAGGATATTTTACCATGGGCACTTCCATTGCAGGCCGTATAAACGGCCTAACCATTATTGTTGGCGTGCAGCCAGCACCAACTAAATACAATTTTATATCTTCTCATAACATCTCTTTTTGCGGAGGTGCTTATGCGTGAAGACATGTTTAAAGTCATCGTCGAGCGACCTCGTAGAGGGCGAAGCTGGGCGACCAAATCAAAACTCCGCTATGTCAAATGCGAAGACCGTAATCGCATAACCGGCCATCGTTTGGTCACCGAGCATTCAGGCAATGTTAAACACCTGAACGAGAACCTCGCACCCTTAAAACGTTATTTGCACAAACAGATCGGGCGGTGCTGGGACGATGTTTTCAGTGAGATTTGCCAGCGGCTTGATACCGGTAGCACCGTGAAAATGCATGTGCGTGAACATTTAGATGATTTTGTCTTGCGCAAAGTACGGTGCGGTAAAGACGGCGTCCTCATGGCCAGTGATAACTGGCGCGGCGAGCAAAAAATCGTAGATTTCTGGGTCGAACTTTATGTAGACCCCCACGACAATATCATCAAATTAACCCGCAATCTGTGCCGTAAGTCTGGCGTATTATTTGCCCGCAATCGCTGGAAAAGCACCGCCCGGAAACGCGAAGGTCTCAGCAAGCCTATTGTGCAGACCTCCGCACTTGTCTGGCATGTGCAACTTTCCGGCATTTGGTACGCATTCGAGCTATCCCAAACGCCAAAAGATAGCCATGGCTGCGAAATCAGCAAGGCGCTATTGTTCATTGAATTGGAGAGCAACCAATGGCAAGACCACGAGCGCTGGCGCAAACCTTGGATAGTCATTCGCAAAGCGCAATTGTCGCGTAAGGACTTGAAAAAACATGGGCTGACCAATCTGTCTCCCTCTGCTAAGGAGGTGAAATATGAGCACTCTACCTAATATCAAACCCGTAATGATCACATCAAACCAAAGTTGGATTGAAGGCGACGCCGTGCGCCAACTTGAAATCACCGCTAATCTACCCGGCATGGTGCGGGCGGTAGGCCTACCGGATTTACACCCCGGCAAAGGCATCCCTATTGGCGCGGCTTTCCTATCGGACGGCATTGTCTACCCGCATCTTGTCGGCAATGATATTGGCTGCGGCATGGGTTTATGGCAAACGGATATGCGCCTGTCCAAGTTCAAGCTGGATAAGTCTGTCAAGAAGCTTAAAGGTTTTGAAGACCCGTGGGGCGGCGACGGGGCAGACGTTTTGGCACAGCACGGACTGCCAGAAACCCTTAGCCCAAAAGCGCTCGGCACCATCGGGAGCGGCAATCATTTCGCCGAGTTCCAACGTGTTGAAACTGTTTCGGATGAAGCCGCGTTTTCCGCATGTGGCCTAAAGCAGCAGCAAATTTTACTTCTGGTGCATTCTGGTTCGCGCGGTCTCGGGCATGCAATTTTGGAAGCCCATATTAGAAAACATAGCGGCGCGGGTCTAAAACATGACAGCGCACACTTTAAAGACTACATCACCAAACACGACCAAGCCGTAATTTGGGCCGTAGCCAACCGAAAAACTATTGCTGAACGGTTTATGACGGCATTGGGCGCTGGCGGTATATGCCTATTGGATATTTGCCATAATAGCGTTACCCAACACCAAGATAAATGGCTCCACCGTAAAGGCGCAGCGCCGTCCGACAAAGGTCTGGTGGTTATTCCCGGTTCGCGCGGCACACTGAGCTATATAGTGCGGCCACGGCTGGAGAATGCGGATTTGTCGTTATTCTCACTTGCACACGGGGCGGGGCGTAAATGGAAACGCAGTGATACCAAGGCTCGTTTATCGCGCCGTTATTCTGTGGCTGACTTGACCAGAACCAAGCTCGGTGGGCGCGTAATATGCGAAGATAAAGCGCTGATCTATGAAGAAGCCCCCGAGGCCTATAAAGATGTAGCCGTGGTTATTGATGATTTGAAAAATGCAGGATTAATCGATGTGATAGCGACCCTGCGTCCGTTGATCAGCTATAAAACGAGGCGGCGATGAGTGAAATATTCTTAAACATCAGCGCAGGCGGCGGGCCAAAAGAATGCCAATGGGTCGTGGTCAAATTGGCGCTGGCCTATTGCAAAGAAGCCAAGTTGGCTGGCCTGAAAGCAGAGGTTTTATGGGACACGGAGGCAGAAAATACGGCAATGTCCCTACTCCTAAAAATCACAGGTGCTGGTGCCGAAAAATTTTCCCGCACCCAAATAGGTACAGTACGCTGGATTGGCCAAAGCCCGTTTCGTAAAAACCACAAACGTAAAAACTGGTATGTGGGCGTCTCGAAAGCTCCGGATATTGCTGACGTGCCAGAACTACACGAGCGCGACATAAAATACCAAACCCTAAAAGCATCTGGCCCCGGCGGTCAACACGTCAACAAAACCGAATCCGCCGTGCGCGCCATCCATATCCCAACAGGCTTAACTGTTGTCGCCAGCGAACAGCGCTCTCAGTTCGCCAATAAAAAACTCACACGCATTAAATTGGCACTTTTGCTGGAAGCACAAACCGAAACAGCACAAAACCAAGCCAAAGACAAGCTATGGACAACCCATAAATCTCTAGAACGCGGCAATGAAATACGGATTTATAAAGGCAAAAAATTCAAATAAACGTTCAATAATAAAACCATTTAATATTGCTTGCTTACAGACACTAAACTAGTTTTCTAGTTTTCTAGTTTTCTAGTTTTCTAGTTTTCTATAGCGTTTCGCGTTTAATTGGGTTCACAATTAGTATATTGTCATCCCGGGCTTGCCCCGGGATTTCATAACTTGCGGCGAGCGCGAGACCCCCGATCATGTCCGGGGTGACAGGCGGGGGTAAAACCGAAACGGAACTAAAGCTCGATCACTTTAATCCCTGTATCCACACCTGAAAATAGGCTCTGCAGGGCTTCAGGAGCTGCCTCCAAGCCTTTAAATACGCGTTCCGTTGGCTTGATTCTGCCTTGTTTATACCAATCGGTTAACTCGGCTTCCGCGTCTGCGAATTGCTCGAAATAGTCCCAAACGAAAAACCCCTCCATACGGGCGCGTTTATAGATCAAATTATAATAATGGCGCGGCCCCGGCAGTGGTGGTTCGTGATATTCCGTCGAGATTAGGCCGCAAATTACGATACGTCCGCGCAGAGCCAGGTTTTTCAGCGCCGCGTCCAGCGTCTCACCACCGACATTATCGAAATACACATCGACACCGTTCGGGCAATATTCAGCCAGTTTTTCGTAAATATCTTCGTTCTTGTAATCAATAGCATGGTCAATGCCGAGCTTTGATTTTATCCAGGCGCATTTATCCGGGCCGCCTGCAATGCCGACCACAGTGCAGCCTTTAAGCTTGGCGATTTGGGCGGCGATAGATCCAACCCCACCCGCGCAAGACGATACCAGAACCGTATCGCCCTTCACAGGTTTTGCCACATCCAACAGGCCGTAATAGGCCGCGAAACCAGATGCGCCGAGCGTTCCGAGGTGCAAATATAGCGGTTCGCTTGGTGCATGGATTTTTTGCAAGGTCTTAACTGGCATCCGCGTTTGGTCGCCGTCTTGTATGCTATAATCTTGCCAGCCAGTTGAACAGGCCACGACATCTCCGACTTTATAATCAGGATGATTGGATTTAAGCACTGAACCGATACCGCGCCCGCGCATCAATTCACCAATATCCAAGGGCTCATGAAAACGCGAATCCGCGCCCATCAAATATGCCCGTTGCGCGGGGGATGTCCCTAGCGCCACGGTTTTCATAAGGAATTGCCCTACGCCCGGCTCCGGGATTGGTGCCGTAACCATATCAAACAAATCCAGAGAAATCGCTTCACCCTGCTTGATATTACGCTTGAGCCTAAGTTGTCGATTTTCGCCCATGCCTAGTATAAAAACCCGTCGCCCTCTGGCGCACTGTCAATAATTTGGTTGCCAGTTTCAATACCCAGAGCATAACGGCCAATAGGCATCATGCCGATTTCCCATTGCTGGCTTTGGTGAGCCGTCAGGGCTTCCATATCGCGGTGGAAACGCTGTACGGGATTGGTGTCGGAAAGCCCGCTGGCACCCATCATTTTAACGAGCCGCGTCACTGCTTGTGAGCATAATTTACCGACAAATACGCAATCGCGCTTCAAACGCACCAATTCATCTTTGTTGACACGCTCGTGCTTAGAGCCGCGTTCATGCAAGGTCTCGAACACCCGGTCAAACAGCAGCTTTGCGGCTGCGATTTCCGCCGTACTTTCCGCGACCCGGGTTTGCACGGGTATTTGGTCTGCAACCTTTTCTCCAAACATAGCGCCGAAACGTTTTTTTGTTATTTCCAAATAGGCATCCATAGCCCCCATTGCCGTCCCGATGATCGGCCCTAAAGGCACCGAGAAGAAATATTCCGGCATATAGGCTTGGTAGGAATAACAATTGTGAGCTTTGGCACCCTCTGCCGTACCGCTGTCAAATGTGCTGATGGGAATGGTCCGGTGTTCCGGGATAAATGCATCTTCGATTTTGATGTTCATTGAACCGGAGCCGCGCAGCCCAGATACATACCAGTTATCCACTTGGCCAAAATCAGCTTCGGGCAAGGCGAAAAGGGTCATTTCGTATTCATCGCGCGTTGCAGATTTAGTCTGGCTACCGACGATTGCCCACTCTGAATGGGATAAGCCGGATGCAAATGACCACTCTCCGGTCAAACGATACCCACCCTCAACAACTTTTACTTCAACATTGCGCCCACCAGCAAAGGCCGTAGCGATCAATACATCCGGATCTGCGAACATTTCTTTTTGCGCTTCCATGCCAAACCGCGCCGCCATCCATGTGTGTGACCCGACCACGCATTGTATCCATGCGGTCGATGTACAACCCTTGGCAAGCTCCGTCGCGATATGGGCGTGGGCACCCCAATCCATCTCATAGCCGCCAAACATCTTGGGTTGATAGTATTTTAGTAGACCAAGGCGGTGTAAGTCCGCCATAGTTTCCGGGAGCAATTCACGGCGACGTTCGGTGTCAAGGGCGCGCTCTTTCAAAATCGGAATCAAGCCGCGCGCGCGCTCTATCAATACATCTAATGTCACTTCGCTCATATTTTTCTCTCCCTAAATTCATTTTCTAAATCTACAGAGTTTCACTGTTAAACCATTGCAGGCTTAAGAGTGCGACCATATAATGGTCACCAATAGCTGGCTAGGCATGGCACGGGCGCAGTTTGTTATATTGAGCATATGAGGCGTTCATTCGCAAAGTTACCGGATTAAACATGAGCAACGCAGATTTTGACAAAGCTGAATTTCGCAAAACTCTGGGGCAATTTGCCACGGGGGTCACCATAGTCACGACTTTGGACAAGGCGGGAGAGGCCGTCGGTGTAACCGCATCAAGCTTTAACAGCCTGTCTATGAAACCGCCTATGATACTTTGGTCACTTGATAAATCCGCTTATAGCTTGCCAGCTTTTGAGCACACTAAACACTTCAATGTGCATGTGCTCGGTTCGGGCCAAGACGCATTGTCTAATTGCTTTGCCAAACCTGGCACTGATAAATTTGACGGCATCAAGACCAGTAAAGGCCTTGGCGGAGTGCCTATTTTACCGGAATACTCCGCCCTGTTTGAATGCAAAACCGCGCATCATTATGCAGGTGGCGATCATATAATAATCGTCGGTGAGGTTCTAAAGTTTAGCCGTAACAACACCACCCCCCTAGTTTTCCACGGTGGTCAGTATGCGGGAATTGGCAATTTGTTTTAAGCCTATTTGCCCCAAATTTGCTTGAGGCGCTTGTCGCGGCGGCAGCCAGTTCTGTAATATTTATAGCGTATGGGGTTTTTCTTGTAATAGTCTTGGTGATAGGTTTCCGCCTTATAGAACGGCACGGCTTTGATTACGGGTGTGACCACTTTTTTCTTTAAACGGCCAGAAGCTTGCAGGGCTTTTTTTGATGCACGTGCCGTTTCTATTTGCTCTGTGCTTGCAAAAATTGCCGTTGCGTAGGACTGGCCACGGTCACAAAATTGGCCGCCGTCGTCTGTCGGATCTACGGTTGTCCAAAAATGTTCCAGCAGTTCGCCGTAGCTGACTTTGCCAGGATCGTAAATAATTTTAGCAACCTCGTAATGACCCGTCCCGCCACCCACCACTTGTTTATAGGTCGGGTTTTTAACATGTCCGCCGGCATAGCCGGATATGGCTTCGATTACACCGGGCAGTTTTTCAAAATCCGCTTCAACACACCAAAAGCACCCGCCAGCAAATACGGCTTCAGCACGGTTGGCTGCCTTAACCTCTTCCGCTTTGGTCATTTCTTGCCCGCTACTTTGGGAGGCGGCAGTCCCGCAGGCAACCAAAGCCGCCGCAAAACCTACTATAATTGTTTTTTGTATTTTGTTCATGTGGGATAGTTAGTCGAACCTATCCTCACAAACCAGACACGTTTTTGCGAGATTGGCGCTCACATTTAGCGCTCGTGCGTAAAAGCGCTGAGATAGGCTTGCATTTTTTGTTGGATACGCAGGCGTTTAACCGTGTCCAAAATGATACCGCAGGTCAGGGAAAGCGCCGCACCCAAAGCTAAAAATGCCGATAAGAAAGCCGTAGGAAATCTATCAACCTCCCCGGTTTCAAAATATTCGAACACAACGGGCAGGCCAATGGCCAAGCTCATCAGGCTGATAACCAACGCACCCAATAAAAAGAACCGCATGGGTTGCTGATCCCGGTATAGCTTTCCCATCAACCAGGCTATGCGTGCCCCGTCCCCGAATGTAGACAATTTACTCTCGCCGCCGATACGGTCAAAAAACGGCACCGGGACTTCGGCGAACGGTAAGCGCAGCTCCAGACAATGAATGGTCATTTCGGCTTCGATCTCAAATTTATCCGACATCATGGGGAATGATCTGACAAAACGCTTGGAGAAAATTCTATAGCCGGAAAAAATGTCGGTAAAGTGCCGACCAAAGGCCGCGCCCATGGCCCAGGTAAACACCTTATTACCCAGCGCATGGCCAGGGCGGTATTTCTCGTCCCCCGATGCCCGTGCCGCTACAATCATATCCAGCTTCTCGTCAACCAATTTCTCGACTAATTCGGGCGCTGCCGACGCATCATAGGAACCGTCCGCATCACACATGATATATATGTCCGCGTCTATTTCCCGGAACAAACGCCGCATAGCATTCCCCTTGCCGGGCAAGGCTTGATGCCAAACTTCTGCGCCTGCCGCCCGCGCCACTTCGGCGGTTTTGTCCTTGGAATTATTATCGCAAACTATGATACGGGCATGAGGCAAAGATTTGGCAAAACCCTCTATGACATGGGCTAACCCTTCTTCTTCGTTATAAGCTGGTAAAAGCACGGCAATTTGGTGTTCGGTTTTCACAGCGAGAAAGCCCTCAATTTGTTTTTTATAGTACTAAACGATTAAGGTTTATAAGGGGTTTATGCGCACAAGATTGTGTTTGGTTATTTGCCGTTCCCTATAGAGCGGTAGATATAGTGCCCATCCGCGTTCGTAGACCGCACCATCTGTCCGCGCTTTATCAAACAATTGAGATGGGCTATACTCTCCCCTACCGCCATGAGCCGATTGCCATCATTTATTTTTCGGCGAAACAACATGGAGTAAACTTCGGTAGAACGTTTAGGCTCAAAACAGTATTCGTACAGACGCTCCAGCGCACTTTCGTGGTGCTCTATAAGTCTCGTAAGCCTATGATGGGCGCCGCGAAACGGGATGCCGTGAGCGGGTAATACCAGCGTATCTTTGGGCACGATTTCCCTGAGTTTGTGGCAAGAGGTTATCCAGTCTTCCATTGGGTTGCCGTCAGGTTCGGTTGGCCAGACGCTTACATTCGAGCTGATATTGGGCAGGATTTGATCGCCGCTGATCATGATATTTTTGTCTTCGTTATACAGACACGCATGTTCCGGACAGTGGCCAGAACCGACGACTACCTGCCAGTCACTCCCGTCAATTTCAATAAGGTCATTGTCTCGGATACGCTGATAGCCATTGGGAAGTTCGGATATTGCCTTACCAAAACCGCCAAATCGAGATTTGTAATTCTCGATTTGTTCGTTGGTGAACCCGGCACGCTTGTAAAACTCTATGCCTTCTTTGGGCGCGGGCTTGCCCGTATCCGCCGCCATCAAGCGACACAGAAAATACTCGCCCATAGTCATCAGCAATGGCGCGCCGAATTTGCGGCACATCCACCCAGCTAGCCCGGCATGGTCAGGGTGTAAGTGGGTGCAGATGACACGGTTAACATGGGCGCCGCCCATATTGTCCGCGAACACACCCTCCCAGATGTCCATGGCTTCTTTCCAACCAAGCCCAGTGTCGATTACAACAAATTCGTCGCCGTCCCGCACGAAATACAAATTGATATGGTCAAGCCCGGTCATGGGCAAAGTCATCCGTAGCCAAAAAACACCGTCGGTAATTTCTGTGACCACACCCGCTTCGGGCGCAGTATCGGTGAAAAACTCAAGCTTATATTTTGGTTTTGTTGAAGTCATGGGCGTAACCTATAGGAAATATCTGTGCGGGCAACACCCCATAGAGAGCACATACACGCTATACATTTATGATGCGACACCAACGCTCATTTGCTCAACAAAAGCATCAGCAATCATTTCTCCGCTGAGCCGCCCACCCGGTTCATACCAAACATTGAGCCAGTTCAGCGCACCCATAAAGAAAAACACCGTGACTTTAGGGTCAGATTTTTTAATGGACCCGTCCTTCATACCGCCCTCGACAATGCGGGTCACTGCCCGCTCAATCTTGCCGCGCCGCGCTAAAACCGTGGCTTGAAACTCACCTTTCAAGCTATCCACATCGGCCAGCAATGCCAGACCGTCGCGCGTCATAAGTGCGGCAAATGCCCCGTAAAGCAACTTAAGTTTCTCCAGCCCATTCTCTCCTTGCCCCCGCACCGATTTCACGGCCTCGTCCATAGCCCCGTAAACCATGATATGACACTCATATAAAATTTCTTCTTTGGATTTAACGTAATAATACAGCGCCGCCTTGGACAGACCGAGAGATTTGGCGATGAGAACCATAGACGTATTGTGATAGCCACGCCGACGAAACGCCCCCGCAGCCGAGCGAATAACCGCAAGACGTTTTGCCGTATATTGCGCTTCGCGGTTAAATGGTTGGTCGATATTAGTGGTCATAAACCATCCTCCTAGTCACAGGGTAACTTATTCGACCTGAAAGTCAACCTCTAGCAATATTGCCTAACCCCGAATATCATACTCCGCCATATCCACACGCCGCATCATGCTTTTGTATGTGTAGACTGGATAGGGCCACAGGGTTGGAATATCGCCGTCTTTTGTTTTGTACCAACTTTGGCAACTGGTCGCCCAGATGGAAGTTTTTAGTTTGGCTTGTATTTTGTCGTTATAGGCTTTGACGGCGTCTGGCTTAACCGTGAAATATTGTCCGTCCGGAACGGCTTGCATCATATTGACCATATAGGGTATTTGCGCTTCGATCATCAAAATCATCGAGGCATGACCAAGTCCCGTATTAGGCCCGAGCAGGAAAAATGCATTGGGCATTTTGGGTATCACCAAGCCTTTATGAGCTTTCGGATTCTTGCGCCACGACGCCAATTTCGCGCCACCCACACCCGTTAAATCCAGATGCGGCAAAAATTCCGTCGCTTGAAATCCGGTGGCGTAGGCGATGATGTCAACGGCAATTTCGCGGCCACTTTCGAGCAATACACCAACCTTGCTAATCCGCGCAATTCCGTCTGTGACCAGTTCTACATTGTCCCGATTGATAGTGTCGTAATAATCGTCCGATAGCAAAACCCGCTTGCATCCTATGGGATAATCAGGGGTGAGTTTTGCCCGCAATTCCGGATCTTTGATTTTGCGCTTGCGTAGCCGGTTCGCCATACCGCCGACATATTTATGGATCAGGCCTTGGCCTTTAAAGACCCGGTAAAACATCAATTCAAGATATAAATACATGGCTAGCCGGGTCAGCTGCATCGCACCGGGCAAGCGAGCGAACATGGTTTTTTCAAACTTGCTATAGGCTCTATCGGCGCGCGGAATGACCCAGTTGGGCGTGCGTTGAAATATGGAAACTTCGCTGCATGTTTTTGCCACCACAGGCGCGATTTGCACCGTGCTTGCGGCACTGCCGATGATGGCGATACGCTTACCCTCTAAATGGACGCTTTTATCCCAACTGGCGGAATGGAATTGTGCGCCTTTAAAATCAGCCATACCGTCTATGTCCGGTAGTTTCGGCGTGCCGAGAATGGCGACACTGGCGATTAAAAACCGTGCGGTAATTATGTCACCGTCTTTCGTCTTGGCGTGCCAGAGTGCCGTAGTTTCATCGAACTCCGCCGAGAGGATTTCCGTGTGGGCGCGGATATGTTTTCCCAAGCCATAACGCTCTACCACATCCTCGACATATTCCCTGATTTCATCAGACGGAGAGAATCTGCGGCTCCAATTTGGGTTGAGTGCGAAGGAATATGAATAAAGATGCGACGGCACATCACAGGCGGCACCCGGATAAACATTGTCGTACCATGTGCCGCTGAGGCCGCCAGTTTTCTCGGCGATGGTAAAATCAGAAATCCCGGCTTCCTTTAATTTTATCGCCGCCGCGATTCCGGCAAAACCTGCCCCGACAATCAGAGCCGTTAATGGTGTATCAAACATAATCATTCCCCTCAGTTAAAGCCCGCCAAACACTGGCCAAAGAAATAAAATCAAAGCTCTCGTCCGGATCACGGTCATTGTTAAGATCCGCTGGTGAATTACGCGTGATCAAAATACCAATAGGCTCGCCTGTCTGCGCGTCCAAAACCGGGCCGCCGCTCATACCTGTGACCACCGGTTCGTCCGGTTCTATAATCCGCGCTATCCATGCGCCCGGTGCGTTTGGGCGTTGCATATATACCTTAGCGGTTCGGGTCGCTCCATGGGCAGACCCAGCCGGATACCCCCGACACACAACATCTTGTCCCTGAGTAGGTTCAGGCGGACTAACACTGGGTAATTGACAACCAATCATCGCAGCATCCAAACTACCAGAAGCAGTCTCTGGCCAACTGGCTACGGCTCCGCGCGTAAAGGGTGGAAGCTTACCTTGACTATCGTTCAGTACATGCCCCGCCGTTATATATCCGTCCCAATGTGCGAAAAAACTGGCATATGTTTGAAACCCTTTTTCATTATAAAAATGCCGCCGCACCCGGTCGGTGGCAACGGGCATAGGCGCAACGGGAATGCCTTTAAACTTGTCATTGGGCACAACAGGTTTAATTTTTTTACGGCGAAACGGGAACAGAAAAAACGGCATGGTACCTCATCAGTTTTTGCATTTGGCTTTCCTCTCTAGTCCATGCTAGGCACGCAAGAAAGGGATAAATTATGCGTAAGATTTTCATAACCGTCGCCACAACGTTGCTGTTTAGCGGATGTGCCCATGCTCAAGATAACCATTCAACAAAACAAATGAATGACAAGCCACATGTTCAGGTGCATCCTGAATACAAACCTTATAATGCCGATGCTCATTCTATGGTCGATATTGATAAAGCCTTTGCACGGGCAAAGATGCGCGGCACTAAAGTCATGGTAGTGATGGGTGCGAATTGGTGCCATGATAGTCGCGGCCTTGCGGCACGTTTTGATAGGCCGGAGTTTCAAACCCTGATTGCGCAAAATTACGAGCTGGTTTATGTAAGCACTGGTGCCGCTCCGGGTCAAAAAGATCAAAACCGGGACGTGTCAAAGCGCTTCGGAGTAGATGCAATAGTCGGCACGCCCACAATCTTTATCGCCGAGCCAGACGGCACGGTCTTAAACGCTGGCAGCGCAGGATATTGGCGCAGAGCAGACGGCATTCCCGTCGATATGAGTTATGCTTATTTCCATATGTACGCAAAAAAATGAAAGCCATAAAATTTAATTTTCTATAGAGGGCAATTATGTTCATAGGTCATTACGCGCCTGCAGTACTTGCTACGGGAATGGCCGCTGGCACGGGGCGGCTTAAATTATGGCAGGCCTTTGTCGGCGCGCAATTGGTTGATTATGTTTGGGCTGGATTGATTATGGCGGGCGTGGAAAAGGGCCGCGTCACACCTGGGTTTACCGAAGCCAGCGCACTTGATCTCTACCACATGCCTTATACACATTCTCTCGGCATGGCGATTGTCTGGGCAATTGTTGCTGCGGTGATTTTCGGGCTTGTTTTTAGAAAGCAAGCCAAAGCCGGGGCCGTAATCTTCGGACTTGTTGTTTTATCGCACTGGTTCATGGATCTCATTGTTCATGTGCCGGACTTGCCTTTGTGGTTCGGTACGGATAAATATGGGTTTGGATTGTGGCATAACCGCATGCTAAGCTTCCCGTTGGAAGTCGGTATCTTCGTCCTTGCCATGCTGTATTATCTCAAAAACACCGAACCAAAAAGCAAAGCAGGCCGTATCTGGCCCATTGCCCTCATAGGCTTGATGATAACCACCCAATTTATAGGCAATTTTGGCGCGCCGCCAAATTCCATGAAAGAAGTCGGTATAACCGCGTGGATACTCTACACCCTATTCGCCAGCTTGGCATTTATGGTGGACAGGACGCGTACCACTCAATAGCTTTTTAGTGACCGTAACATAGAAGCAAATGCGTGAGCCAATTTGTAAACATCACCAGGCCAACGGGCTGATATTAAATTTCGGTCTGTGACGATAAAACCTTTGTTCGGATTTTTAGCTGTTCCAAAAGCAGGGTATATGGCGCCGGGTTTGAAATCTTTGGCCGAAGCGAGAACTGCACTGACCTCGTCTTGCACGCTAGTGGGATAAGTCCGGTAATGGGTTCCCATAGTTTTCTTCGTCATTCTATAGGCGATATTTTCTTGGAAATTGTTGAGGCCTGTGACTTGGTAGCCGTGAAGTATAGATTGGCCATCTGCGTCTTTGCTACGCGCCAACGCCAACACGCCGTGGCAAATACTGGCGACGGGGGCTTTGCGCGCGAAGAAATTGCGGCACACGGCGAACACATGCTCTGATTCCAGGTAAGGCTTCATGCCAGGTGCATGTCCGCCCGGCAGAACGAGCGCGTCATAATCATCAGGGGTTACGTCCTGCCAAGCCAACGGGTTTTGGAAATTTTCGTGTTTTTCCATCAACCTATAAATGTCTGCATTCTCGGGTTTGGCCGCTAGTGATTTCAACATCCCGTCCAGCCCTTTGCCGCTAAGGGTAGTCTGGTCACAGCTTGCTTGGTTGCCGTCGCCCGTCGCAAAAAATACTTCATGCCCCGCTTGACTAAGCACATGCCAAGGTACAGCGGCTTCGGTTGGGTCAAATTCCACATTGGGCAGGAGCATCAAAACTTTGGCCATATTGGGTATCTTCTGTTATGATTGACAGGCTTTTATCTAACACAGGCGCGTAGCTGTGCCTAGCTATATCCTTTTCCTCAGCAAATTACCATAAAATGTTTCTACACCCGAACCATCTTTAAGTTGTAGTCATGTCAAATTTTGGTCAATATTTACCAGATATTGTCGGTAATCACCTTATGTTCTGTGTCTTTGAAAACTAGAATCATTATAGATGAATCCCATGACATTTTTTTTGAAATAATTTCAAAAAATCACCCAATATTTTTCTGCAAGCAAACCTATGGAATATCAGGATTTTTTAAAAATAGCCCCGCGTTAACCAAAGTTTTTAACAGCTTATTAACAATAAAATTGACAAAGTGACACACTAGGTATTGACGAGGTGGCGTAAATGAACACTATATGTAGTACGAAGACCGATTTGGTTTCCAATATTTTTTGAACTGACAGCAGGTGCTGGCTGGCACCTGAACGGAGCTCGTCGCTGTAAATTAGATGTAAAAAACGTTGAAATACTTAAAACATTATCCAGCAATAAGGCTGGCTTGAACGTAAATGACTAAGGGGGAAATACATGTCCGAAGAAGTGAACACAGGTGCAGCCGCAACACGGTTACATGAAGACGAATTACATATTGAAAAACCTGTTTCTACTGGATTTGCAAAACCCGACGCCCAAGTACATACACAGGCAACCACACCCTCAAATCTAAAAGTTGTGCGCAACATCAAGATTGATCGTTCTCGCGATGAACTTCTGACCGATTTCGGTAAAACCACATTGGTTGACCGCTATCTTCTGCCCGAAGAGAGCTATCAAGACATGTTTGTCCGCGTGGCCGAAGTTTACGCCGACAAAGACGACCCGGCACACGCCCAGCGCCTATATGATTATATGTCCCAGCTTTGGTTCATGCCTGCCACGCCTATCTTGTCTAACGGCGGTGCCAAGCGCGGCTTGCCGATTTCTTGTTTCCTCAACGCCGTTGATGATAGCTTGGACAGCATTGTTGATGTCTGGAACGAAAATGTCTGGCTCGCCTCTAACGGCGGCGGCATTGGCACATATTGGGGCAATGTCCGCTCTATCGGCGAGAAAATTGGCCGGGCTGGCAAGACGTCGGGCATTATCCCGTTCATCCGGGTTATGGACAGTCTGACATTGGCGATTTCCCAAGGATCGCTGCGCAGAGGTTCTGCGGCGGTTTATCTGGATGTTCACCATCCGGAAATCGAAGAATTCCTGGAAATTCGCAAGCCGAGCGGCGACTTTAACCGCAAGAGTTTAAACCTTCACCACGGCCTTAATATTACCGATGAATTTATGGAAGCTGTACGCGACGGCGATGAATTTGCATTGCGTTCTCCTAAAACTGACGAAGTCATCAAGAAAATTGACGCTCGCAAGCTATGGCAAAAAATCTTGGAAATGCGCCTGCAAACCGGCGAGCCTTATATGGTGTTTTCGGATACGGTGAATAAAGCCCTTGCCCATCACCAGAAAGAGCAAGGTCTACGGGTTCAACAATCAAATCTGTGCGCCGAGATTATGCTGGCCACAGGCAAGGATAAATCCGGACGGCAACGCACCGCCGTTTGTTGCTTATCCTCGGTCAACGCCGAAAAATTTGATGAGTGGAAAGACAATCCTGAATTTATCGAAGACATTATGCGTTTCTTGGATAATGTTTTGCAGGACTATATCGACAATGCGCCCGCCAAAATGGCTGATGCGGTTTATTCCGCTATGCGCGAGCGTTCGGTTGGTCTCGGCTTGATGGGTTTCCATTCCATGCTACAATCCAAAGGCGTACCCTTTGAAAGCGGCATGGCCAAAGCTATAAACAAGCGTTTGTTTAAACATATCCGCAGCCAGGCCGACGCGGCCAGCGTTAAGCTAGCCCACGAGCGCGGTGCTTGCCCAGACGCGGCGGACGCAGGACATATGGCACGGTTCTCTCACAAAATGGCCGTGGCTCCAACTGCATCTATCTCGATAATTTGCGGCGGCACGTCAGCGGGTATCGAGCCTATTCCAGCCAATATCTACACCCACAAAACTTTGTCGGGATCGTTCACCGTGCGCAATAAGTTTTTGGAAGAATTGTTTGACGAAAAAGGGATGAACACACCGGAAGTATGGAATTCGATCTTGGAACACGAAGGCTCCGTGCAACATTTGGACGAACTGTCCGAAGACGAAAAAGCCGTGTTCCGTACAGCGTTCGAGCTGGATCAGCGCTGGATTATTGACCTAGCCGCAGACCGCGCGCCCCTCATCTGCCAAGCCCAAAGCCTCAACATCTTCATTCCGGGTGATGTCAATAAATGGGATCTACACATGCTCCACTGGAGCGCATGGGAAAAGGGTGTCAAGTCTCTGTATTATTGCCGCTCAAAATCCGTTCAGCGCGCCGCGTTCGCGGGCACTGTGGACGACAAACCAGCCAATGATCAAGCAGGTAGCCAAGCGGACGATATGCAAGCCGCAATGCAAGCCGCCGCCCCGACGGATTATGATGAGTGTTTGGCCTGTCAGTAGATTGCGACATCTTCGATTGTAACAACACCTTTGGTGTTGAGCATGCCACGCTTACGCATAATTCTGGTTTTTCTGTCCAACTCTTGAAATAAACGGGCTATCTCGGGAGACATTCGCGTACTTTGAGGCACCCCATTTATTCGGATATTTCCGGTCACAAGACTAGGACGGTCACCGGCCAATAAATCGGCAACAACAGTATCATATCAATCCAACTCAATAGGCTTATCTTTAGCTAGTCTCAGGACAATGTTATGTAGCGCTAAGTCCCACACCTCATAATCAATTACCGAATGTTGGGTTTGCGTCTTTGGTGCAAAGATACGGTATGGAGCCGCAACAGAAACCATTGTAGTGGCAGGTGATGTCGCACTAACGCGAACTACCGTTTCACTAACCTCATTATCCACAACAGGAAATCCCGTAGACACAGATGCAGCCATGGCAGACAAGCCTATTACAGGGGTTGCTAATAATGTACTCATTAAGAGCGTAATTTTTATTCTATTTCGGCCAAAAAATACACCTCTCACAATTATCGATAAACAATAAATACACGCATTGAGCAAGTTTGCAAACTATTTATTGTTACAGTCCGTTAACAGCCCAAGTTTCTAATTTCAGGGTTTTTCTTATCATTATTGCCAGACCCTCAAAATGGGTACGCGTTCGCTCAATAACAAGGCTCTCCGCCGATTTGTTTGCGGCGAGTACAAGATATTCGCTTTGCACGGATAATATGAAGCATTTCAGCACTGATGCACTGCGACCACTGAGTACCACAGCGGCCCGTATCGCTTCCCCATATATCTGCGCTGATAATTGCTCGCTTTCACTTAAGAGGTGTTGGATTATGGCATTTTCCGGTGGCGTTTTACGACTCCTATACGCCCGGAACAACATCAGTGCCAAATAAGCCCGCTCTTTATGGGTAAGGCCGGGCAATGGCCCATAAAGCGCTATTTCATAAACAATTTTCGCTCTGTGGCTCGGATGCAATCCTGCACCCATACCTATTAACAAACTGGCGGCTTTGCGGATACGGTTTTCGGTGTCCAAGTCAAATGCCCGGGGTAAATCAGTATGGATAGCAGACAAAAATGAGAATACCGCGACGCCCAACTTCGTACCCCCTCGGCTCTGCCCGGCAATACTGCTACAAGCATCAAACAATGCAACGCGGTCTTTTACTTGCTTGGAAAGATACTGATAAACTAGGCCGTCCCGTAAACCGCCCGGCGCTATAACAACATGATTGGGGTCAAATTTATCCAACAAAACACTGAGCATCAAACCGCCATAAGGTAGCGTATCTGCCCGGCGTTTTGAAATATTAGGCCAATTTAATAGCTCAGCCGAACCTTCACGAGAGCACGCCCAATTTGCAAGCTGCCTCGCATGTCCAGCACCAAAACTATAATTATAGGCGACACGGAGGGGGTATCTGTTACGTTTTTGGTCAATGTTGGCCAAATTACGCCAAGCACCGCCAATCAAATACAGGGTATCAATTATGGGATAATCCTGTGCAATATTTCCCCCTAAGATACTATCAATCTGCGGGCGCAATTCCCCCGCATCAAAACCATCCTCAAACATGGAGAAAGGCCCCAATGGATGGGAAACACCGCCGAAAACACGGCCGTTTCCCACCTGTACCAATTCCAAGCTAGCCCCGCCCAAATCTGCTGCTAGGCCGAGAGCGCGCGGTTCTCCGGCGATGACCCCTAAAGCTGACGTCAAGGCTTCACTCTCACCGCTGAGCGGCGAAATATCCAATCCAGTTTGCTCCTTAACCTGCACAATAAATTCCGGCGCATCACGAGCAACACGCATCGCAGCTGTCGCGGCAATAAGCACATCATCAAGTTTTTGCGCTTTTGCCAATAGTGTAAATCGCTTTAGCGCAGCTAGCGCCTGAACACGCCCATCAGGGTTTAACTTGCCCGTGCGGCGCAAATCGCGGCCTAGGCCCGCCAAGACTTTCTCGTCGTAAACTGGCGCAAAAGCCGCACCCGATATTGAATAGACAACAAAACGCACAGAGTTTGAGCCAATATCAATAACGCCAATGCGTTGTTGTTGCGGGATATTGGATTGGTCAGATTTCATGCCAGTCTATTTTCTAGGCGGCACTGGCCGTGCGGTCTTCGCTTAAGAGTAAGTGCAAAGCCTCAGCAGTGGGCGCAGTGCGCAGGCGTTCGCGAATATCTTCGCGGCGCAACAGGCGCGAGACCTGTGCCAAAGCTTTTAAATGCAGGCTACTAGCTCCGGACGGTGCCAATAAAAGCACAACAAGATCAACCGGGCGCTCGTCGATTGCTTCGTAATCAAGCGGCGTTTCCAGCCGCGCAAATACCGCACGAACCTCATCTAGCCCCTCAAGGCGCGCATGGGGTATGGCGACACCATATCCTACGCCTGTACTGCCGAGACGTTCGCGCTCGGTAACAGCCGCAACAATGTCACGGACAATGACTTTATCACCGTCTACTGTACCACATTTAATCGCCAACTCCGCCATTTCCTGGAATAGTTGTTTTTTACTAACAGCGTGAAGGTTTTCCGCGATGCAGCCTTGTGCAAATAATTTTCCAGCATTCATGTCTCTCAGCTTCCTATTGCGCAATATCACACGCATTTGGCACGGTTCTCCGTGCTCTGGTTATCAGGTTTTAGTCTTGGTTTTCGCTTATCGGCTTTCTGTTTTCAGCTTTCGGAACGGCTCTTAGCGCAACTATCGTTGCGGGTCAATCCATCCTACATTGCCGTCCGCACGCTTGAAAACCACATTTAGGCCGCCGTGGGCAGCATTGCGAAACATTACGGCGGAAGAATCCGTTAGGCCAAGTTCGAGCGAGGCCATACTCACTGTCATTGTCCGGATTTCGGTCTTCAGCTCAGAGATCACCATAGGTTCGCTCGGGGCTTGACTATCTGTGCCGTCGTCGTCAGCAGCAACAGGGTTTTGCAAAACATACATAGCCAGCGCCTCGGCTTTGTCTTCGGCGCGGTGGTCGCTCAGGCGGCGCTTATAACGGCGCAGGCGTTTTTCCAAATGTTCCAACGCCTCGTCCGACGCACCATAGGCATCCTGTGCCTTACCATTAGCTTGCATTGCGGCACCCGACGGTAAATGGGCAGAAATCACCGTGTGAAATCCTGAGCCTTCCTTGGAAACTGACACATGCACTTCCCCGTCGCGGTGGATATATTTATCCATCATCTCTTCAAGTTTATCATGAATGCGCTGTGAAAGTGCGGTTGAAACATCGATACCTTTGGAAACGATATGAATTTGCATAGGGGGATTCTCCTGTTTGAGTGCCTGAATATTTATAAGGCATCATAGCATTGTTTGCGGCTCAGGTCAGGTGAAAAATAATAATTATTGTTTATTGTTAATGATCCGGCGGCGCTGCACTGAGGACGGTATGCCTAAGCTTTCGCGGTATTTAGCCACGGTGCGCCGTGCAATATCAATACCATGATTTTGTAAAAGCTTGACCAATTTATCATCGGACAAGACCGATTTTACACCGCGCTCCTCGTCGATCAGGATTTTTATTTTATGGCGCACGGCTTCAGACGAATGGGCTGCGCCGCCGTCCATAGAAGCGATAGCGGCGGTGAAAAAATATTTAAGTTCAAATGTGCCGCGTGTGGTTGCAATATATTTATTGGAGGTGACGCGACTGACCGTGCTTTCGTGCATATCAATAGCATCAGCGACAGTTTTAAGATTAAGTGGCCGTAAATGGTCAATGCCGTAAGCGAAAAACCCGTCTTGGAATTTCACGATTTCGCTAGAAACCTTCAAAATTGTCCGTGCTCTTTGGTCTAAACTCTTAACCAACCAGCTCGCATTTTGGGAACATTCCGACATATATGATTTTACTTTTTCGTCCTTAGTACTACCACAAACTTCGGCGTAATAGCGCGAATTTACCAATACGCGCGGTAAGGTATCCGAATTCAATTCCACCGCCCAGCCGCCGTCCGGGCGCTCATGCACAAATACATCCGGCTCTACCACACCCGCCATATCCGAGCCGTAAGCCAGACCCGGCTTCGGTGCTAGGGAACGTAAACGCTCCGCATATTCACCCAGCTTAGCCACACTTAGCCCACAAATTTTGGCGAGAGCCTGCAAATCATGCTTGGCCAGCATTTCCAGATTATCCAGCAAATGTTGCATGGGCGCGTCAAGTTCGCCGCGTTCTTTTAATTGCAAGGCCATGCACTCGCTTAAACTGCGGGCCATAACGCCGGTTGGTTCGAAGGTCTGTAAAATGGTCAGCACAGATTTTACGCGGTTTACATCCACGCCGAGCCTATCCGCAAGCTCTATCAGGTCCGTGCGCAAATACCCGTTTTCATCTACTTGGTCGATTAAATACGCCCCGATCATCCGGTCGCGCTCGTCGTGAATAGCCATAGCCAATTGCGCGGTTAAATGCTCATTCAGCGTAATTTCGTGCGCCGTATTGGCCGCAGGATCGTAATCATTATTACCAGAAAAAGATCCGCCCGAGCCAGCCTTGCTCCAATCAACATCACCACCGACAGACGCGCCACCCAGAGAATTATCTGCTTCTATATCAGCGGCGGTAGCATCGGCGTTCAATTGGCTTTCTGTTGCATCCATGGCATCAGATGCAGCGGCGGACGGGGCATTTAAATCTAGCTCGCTCAGGCCGCTGTCGCTCTCCTGTTTGACCGCAATACCGTCTTCGCGGCGGTTTTCCGTTCCCGTTCCGCGCTCAAGCAACGGATTGCTCTCTAGCTGTTCTTCCACGAAAGCCGCCAATTCAATATTGGTCAAGGTCAAGAGCTTTATCGCCTGCTGCAATTGCGGCGTCATCGCCAATTGCTGGCCTTGTTTTAACTTAATTTGTGGCGCTAATGCCATTCTATCCCTTTCCTGAGCATATCAGAAGACAGGACATAACAGCTTACCCTTAAGGATAGGTTTTCAAGACGAAATAAAATTCAACAGGTAATAGAGCCTAATTTTCACCGTAAACAATCGGATTATTGGGGTCTGCTTTCCCCGTGCTAGCAGCATTCCCTCTATAAGGAATGGGCGTTTGTACAGCCTGTATTGGACTCAATGGCTTGCCGAGAATAGTAAGCCGACTACCTTCGGGGGACCATGCGGCGAGCTTAAATCCACTAATATAGTTGGGCGGCAGGCTTAGGGTCTCTTCTTGACCACCGCGCGGGCGTAGATAGAGGACAAGCCCGTTAATCTCGGCAGCATCAAGGCGCTCGCGGGGAATAAACACCCGCAAATTTTCTTGGCGGCTACACGAGCGGCGCACCACATAATCCGTACGGCCTTGGTTATAATAGGGATCGCGTGGATAGTAACGCATCTGGCGCTTTATGTTATTCCCTGTATTGGTGCGCGGACTTGAGCTGCGCACAGGGCGGTTAACCCGTGGTTGCGGTTTATAGGTTGATCTGGGTTTTGAAACTGGCGCGGGCTTTGGCCGGGATACAGGTTTCGGCCTAGATACAGGCTCCGGCCTAGAAACGGGCGCAGGTCTTGACGTTGGGCGCGGTGATACATTCGGCGAAACATCAGGTGGCGGCCGCGAAACAATGCGTTTGGACGTTCTGGGTAAGGTGCGCGGATGGGGTACAGGTTCATTAGGATCAGTACGCGGACGACGCGGGCGGACGTCCGGATCCGTCCCGGGGCCGTCCAGGTGCGGCGCAACCACGCCCGGTCTTCTTCGAGGTCTATCCGGTCTTGATACGGGTCTGGGATCCGTAGTTGGACGCACAATGACCGTACCGCTACCCGTGCCGTGATCTATGTCGTGACCGCAATTATCGTCGTGAACATGGCCGCGACCATAATGGCCATAACCACTGCCCCAACCCGAACCACCATATTCATGGTCGCAATGATCGTCGTGAATATGACCATACCCCCATGCACCATAAATCGGGGTGTAATCATACCGAGGAATAGCACGGACGTCCTCGCGACAGTCCAATACCGACGCGCCAAATTCAGCCAGAAGCGCAGGCTCGCCGCCCGGCCAACTGGCTTGGTCATAGATACGAGCTTCAGCCGGGTTCGGGGTCGCGCTGGTGTAGTTGAGCAACACTTCAAGGTAAGCGCCCCCGGTTTGCACCACACCTTTAGCGTCAGTAAAAGGCCCCGCCGTCCTGAGCTGCGCCCGACCACGCACACTGGCACGGCGCGAGGTGAAAGCTTTCACCTGTGGGGCTAAAACCTCGCTTATCCCGCTAAGCGCATCAGTGCGGCGTACAGAGTTTGACGCAATATCGATCGGCGTTCGATTGGCAAGATTGGTAGCGCAAGCCGTTAAGCCAGCCGCTGAAATAAATAGGAGAAGGCGAAGTTTTTTTATGTTTGTTTTCACGGATTTTTTCATAGGCATAGCCTAGGCTAACACAACTGACCCTAATCTGAAAGCCCCGTTAATATTATGTTCATGTTTGTAATGAAGCGGTAATATTCATTCCTGTCGTACATTTCCGCCAGCAAAAAATATAATGACTAAATTAATTTAGTCATTATATTTTTCATAACGGTTATTGCTTAGCCCGTATCCATTTATGAGGCGTTCTGAGTAAGGCTGCTCTGTCCACCGCCGTACCAATTTACATTGCGGGTGAGGTACATGGTGGCGGCGATTGCTAGGAAGCTAGCCAGAGCACCGACCATTAGCGCGAAATCTTCAATGCGCATCAAAACATAGAGTAGGCCGTAAGTGGCCGCGAACACGGCGCCAGCTTTCAGAGTGTAGGATTTACCGAACACCACGCCCGCATAAGCGGATGTGATAAACACCGTCGCACTAGCGGCCAATATAAATGCTAGCGTGAACCCGATATGTTCGGCGAATGCGAGAAGCAGCAAATAAAACACGCTTTGTGCCAAGCCGACCAATACATATTGTGCCGCGTGGACTTTGATCCCGACCAATGTCTCGAACAAAAAATAAGCCAAAAACACCATACCAATAAACAGGATTGCATATTTAAGAGCGCGGGTGACATTCTGGTACGGGTTGACCGGATTGACGAATTTAACGCTTACGGCTTTGTTGGAGAGCTGGTGCAGGTTAAGCTCCTCAGCATCGCCGTGAGCCGCCATGCCCCGTGCCAAAAACGGCACGGACCAATTTGCGACAAACCCGTCTTCAAATATTTCTCTATCCCGAGGTGGGTACATACCAACGAACCCAGGGTGTGACCAGTCTGCGTTTATTTCCACTTTTGTTGATTGCGCAAATGGTGCAATTGAAATTCTCTGGGAACCTCTAATCGGCAAGCTGGCATTTACACTAAAGCTCTTTTGTCCTTCGAGTAAATCTCCAAGAGA
This sequence comes from Robiginitomaculum sp., assembly GCA_026982415.1. Taxonomy (GTDB): domain Bacteria; phylum Pseudomonadota; class Alphaproteobacteria; order Caulobacterales; family Maricaulaceae; genus Robiginitomaculum_A. Next base: position 2,641 of record JALSHE010000095.1, on the reverse strand, counting down.
TACCTCCATTGCCTGCAAATTGATATATTCATGGTAAGCTTTAAGTTTTTGAACAATCATTTTCTCAGTACGTTTATCGTAGACATTGACATTGCGTACAGAACGGAATGTACGGCCACTCGCCGGGCGGAATTTCAGTTTTTGTCCACTGCCTAGATCAAGATATACATCATCTTGCAAGCCACGCACATCGGTCAATCCAATATTGATTTTAGCTTCACTCCACAAAAATGTTTGGAAACTGGTTTCTAAATTTTCTTTACTGGGTAAATTGAACTGAGCAGAAAAATTGACTTTGGTCTGATAGGTCGGGACTTTAAACAGGGATAGTTTTCGGATTTTTGTCGTTAATTTTTCAACATTTGCAGAGCCACTTTCTGCAAAAATTACATATTCACCATACGAGATGATTTCACCCTCACTGTCCTTTGTTGTGTAAGGCACGTTGAGCACCGGGCCGAGCAAAGTTTGTGCGCCGCCGTAGCGCTGGCTAACCTCGCGGGTGACATCATCCGCCCGCCCTGCCCGCTCAAAACTAATGGCAGCAATGAACAAGGCCGGAATACCCATCAGCAGCACCAGAAAACAGACCAACAATAATTTCAGCCCGACCGAATGGCCGGCACCTTTGGCAAAACCCGAATTTAGATTGTTAAGCGACATAATTTACCCTCTCGCACGTTGAATTGCGCTACGGATAAATGTCAAATCAGGCACTAATCAGACCGGAATTAGGCTTTGCCAAGGTAATTTAAGGGTTATTTATGGGTGATTTTACGGCTTATATATTTGTACCAAATACCCGGCGCAGGATTTCTGATGTGCGTTTGGCGGGGTTGTTGCGTATGGCGGCTTCTTCGGCGGCGACGTAGTGGAAGACACCGTTCAGGCCGTATTTGACACCGTGACCAATGAGGTCGGTGCGCGCGTCTGCCCCGAGCTGCGGGGCGAAGGGTATATTACGTAAATCACCGGTAACCTGATCCAGCAAGCGTAACGCCCCCGTCTGCCCCAAAGCATTTTCCATAATCGGCGAGAACAGTGATGTCAGGCGCGGCGTGGTTTTTTCCTGCAAATAATTGGTGGCCGCATTTTGCGGGCCGCGCACAATTGAGATAGCATCCGAAATACTCAGGCTCGCAATAGCGTCAAAGAATATATCTTTGGCTAGGGGTGCCGCCTTTTCCGCACCCCGGTTCAGCTGGGTTTCCAGCTCGCTCAACACCCCGCCAGCCCCGACTTTCGACAGCACGGATTGCACATCGCCCAAAACCTTGGGCAAAGGAATATGAATTTTCGCGTCATTGAAAAAACCGCCCTCGCGCCCGACAATCCCCAGCGCCGACAAAACACCATTATCAAGCGCCGCCCGTATCCCCCGCGCCGCATCGGCCTGAGACAATATCCCGCTGCCAAGTATCCCCTCAATCGCCCCAATATCCATAGTCTCGCAAGATGAAAGCGGAAGAGCAAATAACCCCGCAAGAGCGAGACGGCGGTTGAGTATGGGTGTTGTTGTGTTGGTCATGGGTTCTCCTTTGTGGCTTTAAACCCAAGCCTACACCACTTCTCCCAAATCACCAAATTACGGAGTGGACATCAAACAGCGGTTTATTCAAAAACGGATTGCAAGGACGGCAAACGCGCTCTTGCAGCGGTTTTTATGGAATCGTGAATATTCATGGGAAAGTCTTCCGGCAAGTCATCGCCCACGGCGTCAAAGGCAGGGCTAAACCAATCTTGAATGCTGACAATAGCCTCACGGGCGAAAGCTTCGCCCAGTCCTGCCGCTATAGCACTTTCGAGAAAATACCGCCCGTGAATATCCTGAATCTTATAATGTGGTTTGCGCCCAACCGATAATGCGAGACGATAATCTTTATGGGGAATTTGTCGTTGGTCAAATGCGGGTTGTGCGGAGATGACATCATAAATCGGCGTGAGATTAAACTGGTTTTGCGGACGCAGAAAAATACTGAAATTCTTGGCGTGACCATCGGTTGCGCCCATAAGCCAGAATAATATCTGGCACTTAAACACTGTCTGCTGATCTTTGTGCGGTGTATCGCTTCGAGATAGCAATTGCAAAATATCAACCAGACGAGGCCCGCCAGCGTTTTGATATTTCATGGTAGGCGGCACCCCAAGAACCTGGCACATGTCCTCTTGGGGAAGACGTAGAATGCCGCCATTGTCTCTTTTACGCCTATCAAATCGTTCTATGACCAAAACTTTCTTCGTCTTAAAATTCATCATCCATGCATTGGCGACATCTATGCCAAAAGTTCCTAGGAGCTTTAAGCAATAATATTCATTCTCAACACTTTGTGATAAATCAATTGTGCCTGTACTAAATTCCAATTCACCGATCTGAGGTTTGAAAATATGTGTGGTCGGCGTCGTCCCTAATGGTCGACACCAGTTTCCGTCTTTAAACAAAAATGCCGCTTTTTCCTGTGCACCCGCGACGGAAATCCGAAAACCGCCCTCTTGCCTGATGCCGAGCGGCGCACGTTTTAGATCTACAAGAATATCGAAGACCTGTTTTTCTGTTAGGGTTTCAAAATTGCCACCTTCCCCATCTTGGTGATCATAATCCTGTGGCACAAATTGCAAAGCGCCGACGCAGTCCCGGCCAATT
>JALSHE010000094.1 GCA_026982415.1 Robiginitomaculum sp. | reverse complement strand
CGGCGCGTTCAAAGGCTTCGAATTCTTCTTCCGAATTACCCAGCACATTTTTAAGCACATCACGATCAATGCGCGATTGCACTTTAAGGCCCGTGCCGACAACATTGGTCACTACCGTATTAATCGCGCCCGTTGCCAGCGGGGCGTTACGGATGAGATCGCGGGAACGCTCGCGCAATTCCGGCAGATCGGGCAAGGTCACCTGATCGGCGCTGCCATCCACCGTTTGCCACGCCTTGGTCTGGTTGCGATCCTTGCGTGCGCCCGTATAACCACCATAAAGCGCCATCACGGTTTTGGCCTTAAGACGGCGCACACCTGCTTCGGGCGAAACCCAGCCTACGAACCGATCCAGCGTTGTTGGTTTTGGCAATGATATGCGCCTGCGGCTCATAGCGGTACTCCCGCGCGGACACGGATCCCGCCACGGCTTTTGCGGGCAAGGCGCACCTCCAGATATTTCTCACGGTCATAGAGCGTTTTAAGGTCTCCCTTGGTCACCGCACGCCCTTCGTATGACACGCTTTGTCCGCCTGTCTCGATGGCGGCAATGGCGCTTTGCACGCGGGTTAATTTGTCTTCCAGTGTTTCGCTCATAATTTAATGCCTTTGCTTCTTGCGCGCCGTCCCTTCGGTTTAGGCGGCGCAGGTTTTGGTTTCTCATTCTTTGTTGGCGCAGTTGAATTAACAGGATCATCAACGCCCAGCGAGCGCTCCATCTCCCGCCAGTGACGATCTCCGAAACGATCCAGCCCCTCGACCGCCGCCGCCGCGCGCGCATAAACGTAGCAATCCAGCGCTTCATTGCGTTCTCTGGTTTTTTGCCACTCACGCACAGCATAACCACGGCGGTTTTTGGAGGTAATCAGTTGCTCCGAACAGAGCTGTTTTAAATATTCTTCATCGACTTGCGGCAGGTGAACATAGCCCGCAGGATACGCCTCACCGCTTTCCTTGGTCGGCGGAACTTTGCGCAAATTATTGAACAATTCCAGTTTGGCAATGCCGCCCGCAACAGGCCGCACCCGCAAACCGCGCTTTAATTTCTTACCTCCCGCCGTAATTTCCACAGCACTTGGCAAACCCACCAGAGCCGCCCCGCGCGCCACGCCTTTAATCGCCATGACCAGCGATTGGCTTTGCTTGCGTGCCCAGGCATAAACTTCTTGCGTGGCATAACCGCTATCCACCGCCAATCTGCGCAAGGGCAGATCAAAGCCGTTTTCATGCTCCCATGTTTCGCCAAGAAAAACCGTCAACTTGTTCCAAACCGCCTCGCGCCCTGTGTCACCTTCCAAAATCCGATGATCAATCAGCCAGCTTTCCTTACCCCGCCCCCAAGCCCAAATCGAAATCTCGATCCGGTCTTTTTGGACATCCGCGCCAGCGGTAATAAACATACCGCCTGCCGGAACATGGCCAATTTTGTAGGCCTCACGCCGTTCATAAAGCCGTTGCCAGTCAGGCGCTTCGCCAGTTTCCACGTATGTCTCGCCCAATTCTGTGTTCTTAAAAGATTTTATCGCAGCAAACGATCCTTGTGCATCCACCCAAGCCCGCGCAATTTGCGCCCATGACCGCCAGCCATAGGGCGAATAAAGCGAAGACAAATGAAACCCAGCCGTGCGCGCGTTTCCTTCCGCTTGCGCCTCCCAAGAACCACCCGCCAGCATCCAAGTTTTATGGTGCTCCTCAATCTTGTGTTCGCAATGTTCGCATTCATATAAAGCCTCTTCCGGCGCGCCCTTTGGCCATTTTAACTGCTCGAATTTCAGCCATTGAAGCCCGCCGCATTCAGGGCATGGCACCATATATTTACGCTGATCGCTTAGCTCATATTCCCGCTCAATCCGCGAGGTGCCGCGAATAGTCGGCGTGCTGACAATAAAGATTTTACGCCGCGCAAAAGTCCGCGTCCGCGCCTCGGCCAGAGCCACCGGATCGCCCTCACCATCGACATCACCGGGATAGGCATCAACCTCATCCAAAAACAGATACCGAACAGGCATGGAGCGCAATCCCGCCGCGCTGTTAGCGCCAGTCAGAACAAGAACGCCGCCCTGAAAATCTTTCTGCAAAATCGTATTACCGCTGTCACGCGCACGGGCAGGACGCACGAGCTTACGGATAACATCGCTCTCCTCAATCAGCGGCTCAAGCCGTTGTTTAGAGTTACGCTTGGCCATTTCCACCGTCGGCAAAATCGCCAGCATCGGCCCCGGCGCATGATGGATCACATAGCCAATCCAGTTATTCCCCGCCTCAGTCCCGCCGATTTGCGCGCCCTTCATAAAGACCACGCGCTGAATGGGCGAGCTGGAGGACAGGCAATCCATAATCTCGCGTAAATACGGCGTGCGCTCTGTGCGCCATGGCCCCGGTTCAGACGCCGCCTTACCCGAAAGCCGCCTGTGCTCGTCCGCCCATTGCGAAACGCTCAAAATAGGATCGGGCCGCAGCGCACGTAATACGCTCGCCACCACGCTTTTCTCTGTTATGTCTTGCATTCATTCTATAAAATGGGCGGTAATTCAGAGAAATAAAGATCATTAAGAAACAACAGGAACAGAGTCTTTCGAGATTTTTTTATTATCCGATAGGTTTGTAATTTCTGAAACCAGATGAGATAAAGTTACAGCTAGGGTATAAGCCAGAGTTTCACTCCTAAAATCTTGTCGGTCTATATCGGCATGAAGTTCATTTGAATTATCAGGGTTTTCATCATCATTTATTGGCGTAGGGATAATATTGAAACTACGTTTTCCTGCTCTCATTTTTTTGACTTGAATAACAGCCCATCCCTTAAAAGGTTTATCCATTCTTTTCTTTGCAAGAGGTAACAAGTAAAGAAGACTACCACGATCAATATTTTTATTGCCAATCCTATCAACAGACAAGTTTTCATCTAATCGACTGTCGTAAAACTGTTGCCATTTTATAAAGCCGCGATCACAAAAAACTTCACTATCTTTCTTGCCGTGCAAAGAACGGCCTATTAGCTCAGTGTCTTTAACTTCTTGTGTATCTGTAGCTTTAGGCACGGGAATTTATGCCTTTCTAAAATTACTAATTTTTTCGACTAACTTTTGGAATTCATCGGGAGTATTATCAAAATCGCCCCATTCCATATCATTCCCTCTAGAGATAACTAAGGTATTTCTTCTACCATGAATAATAGTTGCTCTCATATCATCCAAAACAAGATCAAAGGTAATTGTATCTTCTGGTGAAGGATAACAAACAATATCGTCACTAATTTTAATCAAATCAGACGCCAACGATAATGCAGATAACGCTGTTTTTTCGGTAATACTATAATCATCTTCACTGTGTGTAAGGCTTTCACAAATACGATTATAAATATGAGTTGAAATATTATTTTCTTTGGGTTGTCTTGCAAAAAGCATTTGTCGTAAAAGTGCATTTGATTGTGAAATAATATTATCAATACCCTCACGAAAATCTTCTGCACCTCTTTGATCAAATCGTGCGTCAGCAACAAGCGTAGAGCCTGCTTTTCGAATAGGTCGTATTCTAACACTTGTAGCGCTAGTTCCTATTCCCCACTGAAAGGCCCTTTCTGCTGCTAATGCTGACATTATTTAATATCCTTTATGATTCCAAAAGTTTCTCGTGTTTTCTGTGTGACATAGCTTTCAAAAATAGCTCTATTTTGTGTGCTAGCATCACTGAACCATTGTACAATATCATCTTTACCAATTGGTAAACTTTCCAATTTTTTAGTAATTCTGCTTTCAACTATGATTGCTTCCTGATCTTTATGTGTTCCTTTGCCAACTTTTAGCGATGCTTGGCTACCCTTGAGAGTTTTCAAATCAAAAATAAACTCCGAAACAGACAAAACTTCATCGCCCTCAACATGCCCCTCAATGAGGGCCTCAGGTAAAGCAACATTGAATTCCAAACCATCTTTTAAAAACTGTCTCTGGTTTTCGTATCCATGTTCTTTACCGAAAACATTTATGTAGACAAGGCGTAAGGCTTTCGGTTTCAAGTGTTTTTCGGCACTTGGAAACGATGAAAACAACAATTCAATACCGTCCGTTAATGTTGGGGTAAAAGATTTCCACCCTTCATATTCAGGTTTGTCACTACAAGGTGTTATATTTGCTGTAAAAATACCAGGACCAAGCTGATAAAGAGGCCATTGATCTTTTTGTTTTCTAATACGAAACACTGGTTTATGTGCTAGCATTTCAATGGGAACCTGAGAGGGAACAATACGCTCCACGACACCAAAGGCATTTTTTTTTGCTTCTTCAAAAAATGTTTCTGACAATAAATCGAGGAAAGGATCATATGCTAAATCAGCACCCAAAATGGGCTTCAATTCCCACAAAACTTCAGCAATCACCTCAACAACAGGCGCTTTCTTGTACACATAATCTTTATTTTGAGGGGCAGAAGTCATAGGCAAATCAATCACTTTCTTGTTAAGAATAGGTTTTTAACCTAAATAGATCAAGACTATTTCAAATATCTTTCTTATTTTTACATTTATTTTGACACAAAAATCAATTTCATAACACAAAGATCCTAGTTCTCACTTTTTATCAAAAGGCTGACCTGTCTCTGCATGAATCGCTTTTTTGCCATTAGCGTCCTCCCAACGTTTCACAATCACGTCCACATATTTAGGATCCAGCTCACTTGTCCGGCATTGCCGTCCCAGCCGTTCACAGGCAATGAGGGTGGAGCCGGAGCCGCCGAAGGGATCGAGCACGATATCCTTGCTCTTGCTGGAATTCTTGATGGCGCGTTCCACCAGTTCCACGGGCTTCATGGTGGGGTGGAGATCATTGACGCGCGGTTTGTTCACAAACCAGACATCGCCCTGATCGCGCGCCCCGCACCAATAACGGTCATTGCCTTCTTTCCAACCATAAAGGATCGGCTCGTACTGGCGCTGATAATCTGCGCGCCCCAGCGTGAATGTATTTTTCGCCCAGACAATAAAAGTCGACCATTTTCCGCCAGCCGTGATGAACGCTCTTTGTAGTGTGTGCAGCTCTGACGAGGACATGCAAATATAAAGGCTGCCCCCAATATCTTTTCGGGTCACCATCAGCATATTGCTGATGGCATCGTATAAAAATTGCTCAAACGCCTCGCCGAGATTATCATTCATAATCGTGCGCCCAGCGTTTTTGCCCCCACGACCTTTTGAAGCTTTGCGCTGTTTGTCTTTGGCGGTGTTGCCGTAATCAACATTATAAGGCGGGTCGGTAAAAACCATATCGGCGAGCTGCCCGTTCATCAATTTTTCAATATCCGTAACAACCGTCGCATCGCCGCACAGAACGCGGTGATCGCCGCAAATCCACACATCGCCGGGCTTGCTGATCGGCTCCTCCGGCAATTCGGGAATGTCTTCTTCATCCTCTTCGGCGTCATCTTCGCCAAAGAGCAAGTCATCAATTTCCGCCGGATCAAAACCGAGGAGTTCCAGATCAAAATCATCCATCTGCAAAGATTCCAGCTCCAGCTTTAACAGCTCTTCATCCCAACCCGCATTGAGCGCAATCCGGTTATCCGCAATGATGAGCGCCTTGCGCTGCGTCTCGCTTAAATGCGCGAGCTGGATCGTCGGCACTTCGCTCATGCCCAAATTCCGCGCCGCCAGCAATCGCCCATGCCCGGCGATAATAACACCGCCTTCATCAAGCAAGATCGGATTCACAAACCCAAACTCCGCAATGGAAGCCGCAATCTCGGCAATCTGTTCATCCGAATGCGTGCGCGCATTATTGGCATATGGGATCAACCCGTCCAGCGGGCGGTATTCAACTTTCAAGTTTTTCATGATTTTTTGTCTGTGGTTATAGAGGGATAAAATTTATTGGAAAATCATAGCCTTTTGAATAATCTTCTTATAGAATGCAGAAAAAGTTTATTTTGGAATAGTCATGAAAAAGATAATTTTAGTTTTGGTAGTCCTTTTAAGTATCACTGCATGTGATATCCAACCGCGTATTGATGCTTCAAGTGAAGAAGGTATGCAAAAAAGCATAGCCAAAGTCATGAAGGAACTCGACCTAGACGAACAGGAAAAGTTTCAAGAGGCGTTGAAAATCATCATGTTTAGTGGTGTAAGCAACTTGATGGACTTGGCTGCTATGGGCCAAAATATGGAAGTTACCAAAGGTGCTTTTCAAGCTAAAGTTGATGGCAAATCTGTAACAGAAATTATTCAGATTGCAGAGGAAATAAGAAAGAAAAAAGAAAGCGGAAATTACAGAGGTACTGAAAACAATTTCACAAATAACGAAAATTTAGTTGATAAACTTGCGGAAGAAGGAAAGTCGCAAACACATCAAAAATTATTGAATGAAGCTGTAAAGGTATCCCTTAAATCAATTAAAGCCGTACAGGGTGACTACAGTCAAAAGTATGTTCAAGTCTCTATTGCATTCGATAATGTGTCCGATAAAGACATAAGGGGCGTAAAAGGAATAGCCGTATTTGATGATATTTTCGGGGATACAATTAAGACTGTGCGATTATCTTCAGATGAACCCATTTTGAAAGGAAACACTTACTTATATGAAGGTAGCATTGATATAAATCAGTTTTCCGACGAAGACCTTAAACTCGCTAGAACACCTAAAGAAAAAATACAGTTTTCTTTTCAAGTCGAGACTATTCTCTATGCTGATAATAAAAAGAATTTTTCAAAAGATGTCAGCGGCGTTCCTGTTTCAGCTGAAGATTTTATAGGTGATAAAGATAGTCAAACCAAAAATAATACAAAAGATGCTGGTGTGCCTTTATCCGCAGATGATTTTTTGAAAAGTAGATAAATTTAAGGCCAAGCTCAATTCCGCCCGCCCCTGAGCACAGGGACAGCACTGTTTTGGAATGACAATCCACACTTAACTTCGCTTTTTCAAAACAGGTTTTGTGGCATCATCTAGAATGCGGACGATTTCGTTATAGAGAAGTTTGTGCGTGTTATGGCGGTCTTGCGAGGCGGTTAGCTCTGCGGATAGGCGGTCGGGGATGGTGAGTAGATTATCCCTGATTGGGCGCAGGCGTTTAAATATTATTGCTTCGGCTTCGTGACGGTCTATGTATTTCCCGCCCTCGACCTTGGCTTTGATCTCTAGCAGTTTGGCTTTTTCCGTTTCGCTTTTGATACGGGTTTTTAGTAGTAATGTCGGCAGCTCGGCAACGCTGATCGTTCTGCGCGCTGGTGCGTATGTTTCTTGCGGGGCGGTGGGCTGTTTTTCCGCAACTGTTTTCTTGGCTGGCTCGCGGTAGGCATCCATAATCGGATCGGCAATGGCGGGGTCAAGTAAACTATCTTTTGTTTTTTGCAATATTCCCTTTTTAACAAGCTGCCCGATATATTGCTTTGTAACGCCCCTGTGCTTTGCGTAAGCGGTATTTGACATGTGGTTTTTTGGCAATATTTTTCCTCAGATGGGGGTAAACTACGGCGCAGGGGTAAACAAGATTTTTTCCCTGACGCTAAAAAAGTCCCGCGCGTTCCTCGCCCCTATAGGTTTTGCGCCTCACAGTACCTTATGTTTTCTGTAGTCAAGTTGATTGAGCGGAGAAGCACTGGTTTTCAGCGCGTAATTCCTCAGCCTAGAAAAATCATACCCCAAAACAGCAAAAAGTGTTTCAAGGAATGTGTTGAGACGGTGTTGCAACAGCGTTTCAAATGCTCTGCACACCTTAGAAACGCTGGAGTTTTTCTTGGTAGGTGCCATCGGGATCATTGTTATTGAGGATGCCTGCGAGCCGCCCAGTGCCGATGCTCATGTGCCGCCAGAGCGTTGATTTGCTGCTTTTAAAGTCGTGCTCAATGATTTTCCACGGGATGTTGTTGGCGCGCGCCCAGATCACGCGCTGCTCGATCACATTGAGCCACCGCAGCCAGCGCATGACTTCCTCCATAAAATCAACCTGCTTCGGCAGCGCATAGTGACGGCGGCGGCGGGCGTGCAGCATGTCGTAGTAGCGCTCCCAATCATCTTTGAGCGTGTCCGGCCACACGGAATGATAGCCGGGGACTTTGACTTCGGGGATACATTTGTGGATCTCGGCGGCCTCTTCCATGTAGGCCATCACGATTTTGTCTGTCCAATATGGCTCGGGTGGTTTGGTGATTATTCGCATTTGCATTCCTTTCTCTGGCCGTAGAGTTTCTCGGCGATTTGTTTGATGAGTTCTTTCTCCGGCCATGTCAGGCGGCTGTCAGAGGGCGTGACATTGAGCACACCTTGCTTAGCCCATGCAGCGCGGCGCATTAGCTCCAGTTCTTCTTCATTTTTTGGTGATTGCCCGGCAGCAGTACCGAGGGGACAACGGTAATTTTCCATTGTGATTTCCTTTCTTTTTTCGAGATGGTTTTTTGGGAGGTGTTGAGAGTGCTGAGCTTTCCACCCTTGTTGGGTGAAGCTCAGCATTACTCCGTAGGAGTAAGGGGAATCTTGCCGACTTGCCGACTGCGTCAAACCCTTGTAGAGCTTGAGTTATAGCCAGTTGGCAAGTCGGCAAATGCAGTGGGCAATTTCCTACTGGATTTTTACAAAAAAGCCTTATTTTCTGCGATGTCTGAACCAAACCAGTCGGAAAGCAGTTGGCAGTCAGTCGGCAGTAGGCAATAAAAATGGGGGCAGTTGGCAAAGCTAAAATATGCATGATTATAAACCCTCCCCATGGACTGAAATCCATTTTTGAGGGTCATCAACGGGAAGCACATCGCTTGTTTGCGGATGCTTGAAATGGGTGGGGTAAATGCGCATGCCATTGCCCAGCACCATGTCTTCCACGCAGATATATCCTTGGCGGCTACGTTGCGGTGCTGGAAGGTTGTAACTCTCCGCATCTTTGAAAAACTTTACATGACCTTTGGCACTTAAAACATTGAGCCGATTGCGCAAAGAACGAGAGCTACCAAAGCCTGATTTATTTTCAAAATTTTCTGCAAATTGGTTGGCTGTATAAACACGTCCTTGCAAAGCCTCGCTGTAAATGAGGCGTATAACGCTATCCTTCTTACGTAGCCACTGAGCATCTATTTTTGTATCCTGTGAGCGCATAGCAAGGCGTTCGGCATCACTATCAACCTCATGCCATCCAGCGCTTCTGCGCAAGACTGTCTTTTGCGGTATCTCCGGCCCATTACGCAACTCGAAAATCAAGGAACGCTCGGGGCGGGTTTCATCCGGGCGATGCAATATAATGCCGGAGGTGTAATAAGAGCGCAGAGAACCAGCGCCGCTCAACGCTTGAAACGGGTCTTCCTCCACATGCTTTTTGGAGACCTTCTTTGTATGGTGGGCAAGAATAAGCCCGGCATTGGGATTAATTTGCTCCCGTAGAGCCTCCACCCGCTGCGAGAGGAAAAACATCATCGCATCATTGTCATTTTCTCCACCAATCCCGCCGCCATCAAAGACATTGCGAATGGGATCAACGGCGATAATATCTGGGGGCTTGTCACCAAAATATTCTTTAACAGACCTCACAATTTGGTTAATGCCATCCTCATTCAGGATCAGGCGAACCTGTGGCGTTATGACGAAGTTTTGCATGAGGTTGGCGCGAACGTCATTAGGAAGGCTCAAACGTTGGATACGTTCACGCAAATATGGCAGTTGAACCTCCATTTGCAGGTAAAATACGCGCAAAGGACGTGAGGGTCGCAGGGTCAAAAAAGGCTCGCCCACAGCCATATGAGCAAGCATTGCAATTAAAAAGTCACTCTTACCAACTTTTGGCGCGCCGCCAAAAACCAACATTCCGCCGGGTGTAAGTACGCGCGGCGAAATTAAATCATCCGGCATCGGAGATTTGTCTTTTATCAAATCATCAAATGTAAAATATGGGATAGTGGATTGAGATTGAGATTTAGATTTTGGCGCGTCCGCTTTCATGGTGGATCGCTCTGCAGATGCTATAAAATCATGTACATGAAGCCCCTCAGCCACGGCATCGGCGGCGTCCCATTTGGGCGGTTTATCGGGCGGGACTTTGAGAATTTCAACATGAGCAGCCCCGGCGCGTGCGGCGGCACTGGCAGCCTTGCGCGCATAGCTT
>JALSHE010000093.1 GCA_026982415.1 Robiginitomaculum sp. | reverse complement strand
GCGTTGCCTTGAGACGCCCCAATCGCGCAATCTATATGTGATTTGTCCGGTGCCCAAGCCTAACTCTTCCAGCTTGGCAATGGCTGTCGCAATCCCGTCCGCCACACCCATACCGTCAAGGAAGCCGGAATTGAATAATGTACCAGAACCGGTATAGGCTTCGTCGCCAATTTCATAGGTCTGTGGGTTTTCACCCTCGGGCAAAACCACGGCGGGCACGGGCAAACCGTATTTGCGGGCAAAATCCAAATCCCGTTGGTCATGGGCGGGGCAGCCGAAAATTGCCCCGGTACCATAGCCCATGAGGACAAAGTTCGCCGCATAAACGGGCAAGGTAATGGTGTCGTCAAATGGATGCTTAACCCTAAGGCCTGTATCCACACCCAGCTTTTCAGCTTTCTCAACCGCTGCCGCCGTACTGCCCATAAGCGTACAGGCTTTGGCCAGTTCTTGTAATTTTGGGTTATCAGGCGTCAAAGCTTTAATCAAAGGATGGTCATAGGCAAGTGCGACAAAACTAGCACCGAACAACGTGTCGGGGCGTGTTGTGTAGACTTCAATGTCGTTAAAGCCTTTTGGCGCATCATCTGCAAACTCAAACCTAAACTGCGCACCCTCGCTCCGGCCAATCCAGTTTTTTTGCATAGTGCGGACTTTGTCCGGCCAGTCTGTGAGCGTGTCTAGCCCTGCGTCCAAATCTTGCGCATATTTGGTGATTTTGAAAAACCATTGATTTAGCTCTTTGGTCTCGACCTCGGCACCGGAGCGCCAGCCTTTGCCGTCTATGACTTGTTCATTGGCCAGCACGGTCATATCCACCGGATCCCAATTAACCTTGGCGGTTTTGCGGTAGACCAAATCGTTTTCCATGAATTTCAGGAAAATATATTGCTGTTGTTTATAATAATCCACATCGCAAGTGGCAAATTCCCGGCTCCAGTCCAGGGCAAAACCTAAGCGTTGTAGGGGCGCTTTCATGGCTTCGATATTGGCGTAAGTCCATTCTTTGGGGTGGCCACCACTTTGCATGGCGGCGTTCTCCGCTGGCATACCAAAGGCGTCCCAACCCATGGGGTGCAGGACTTCAAACCCGCACGCCCGTTTATAGCGGGCAATCACATCGCCCATAGCATAATTGCGCACATGCCCCATATGGATACGCCCGCTTGGGTAAGGGAACATTTCCAGGGCATAGTATTTAGGCTTGACCGATTTATCATCAGCCACAAAGGAACGCGCACGCTCCCATGCGGCCTGCCACCTAGGCTCTACTTCCGCCGCATTATATCTGGACATGATTTATCCTGTGTTTTGAAAAATTATTCGTCGACGGTGGCAATATAAAGCTGTCTTGCACGGGTCAGGATTGAGTTTTCAATAGACCGAGCCGTGTCGGCATCTACGGAAGCATCATTCCAACCATTTGCACTGCGTTCTTGCTTGAAGATCGAAACTTTCAGAGCATCGGCGCGGAGATTTGTATCCAAAATATAGACATTGGCTTTGAAACGCTCATTGGGGGCTTGTGGGGAGGCATACCAATCGGTGATGATAACGCCGCCAAACGGGTCGATTTCTGATAGGGGCATAAAGTTTAAGGTTTCCAGCGAAGCTCGCCACAAAAACTCGTTCACACCCATACGCGGTGCGGCGCGTTTAGCTGTGGCGCGGCTTGCATAGCTGGCGCCTTTGCCCACAGGCACAGGATCAGCGCCGGGCAACATATTGGTAACACGGGTCATGGTTTGGCAACCAGATACACCAAGGACAAGCACAGTCCCTAAAACAATTTTGGTCAAATAAGACGACATATATATTCTCCAATTGGCGTGTAGTCATGTAAAGACGCCCAAATTTAGCCCGCCTTATAACACGTAGATTTCACAGTGATAGTCCCTTTGCCACAAAATAATGAGCTAAAACTATAAATAATCGTAAGGTCAAGCACGCGATTGTTTATTTCTTAAGCCCATGTTTGCGCAATAGGCCGCGAAATTGGTGGTAGGTCAGGCCAAGATATTTTGCTGCATTGCCTTGATGGTTGCCAGATTGGCGCAAGGCTTCCATAATTATGGATAATTCGAAGGCTTCTGTGCGTTCAGTAAAGCTTTGGCCGACCTCGTGGTTAGGGTCATGGCGTTGCTCAATTTTAGGCGGCAGAGTTTTTTGAGCATGTGGCGCACTGGATGTCTTGTTGGCCAATTGCCCCTCTAACTGCCCCTCTAACTGCCATGGCGCATCGAATGGGTCGAGATTGACGCTGATCATGGGCACGCTTAACCCAGCCTCGTCATTCCACGCCCGACCTACGGCGCGCTCAACCACGCTTTTTAGCTCTCGGACATTCCCTGGCCATTTATGGGTTTGCAAAAATTCAATCAGCTCAGCGCTAAACCCCGGGAAGTTTTCTTCGCCGAGCCGCGCCGTCATATCGGTAGCAAATTTTTCTGCCATAGGCATTATATCACGTTTACGTGCCCGAAGCGGGGGTAAGGTAATGACATCATAGGCCAGTACGGACAACAAATTGGCGCTAAACCGCCCCGCTGCGACTTCTTGGCGCAAATCCACAGAACTGGTGGCAAGAATCCGCACATCTACATGGGTCGCGCCTTCTTCGCCTATGGTTTCGAATGTGCCAGTTTCAATAAGGTTCAGCAGTTTTTCTTGCAGGCGTATCGGCAAGGTTTCTATATTGTCGAGGAGAAGCGTGCCGCCGTCTGCCTTTTCCAGCAGGCTTGTGGACAGGGCAGAGTCGCCGCCGAACACATGTGTTTCCAAACTTTCCCCGTCTATAGTCGCGCAATTCACCGCCTGCCAAGTCTGTTCCCATCGGGGTGAGAGAAAATGCAGGCGCGCGGCGACACTGGTTTTACCCGTGCCAGGCTCGCCAACCACCATAACCGGCTTGTCTATGGCCGCTAGGCCGGAAATCGCGTCCAATGTGACCAGCCATGCCGGGCTTTGCCCGATGAGATTTTTTGTGATTTCAGCCATATTTGGTTTATATAGCTAAATTGGAATAGCGTAAACAGCTAAAAGCTGGTGAATATTACTATGTGCTAATTTGCAAAAAGGTGCAAAATAGGTAAAAACTTATATTTTTCAAAGAGATAAATTTATCGTGACATTTTCTTGGGATTTGGCATTGTTTGTTTGTCAGCAACAGACAACGCCCAATCGGGCAACACCAAGGACAGGTGAAACGCTGATAAACTTAGGCCCCGACGCTTCCCCCTTCAAAGTCGGGGCCACAAAAAGGAGAGAAACCATGACGTATCGTACACTTGATACCGAGACCAGATTTACCGAGGGCGCCAGCGCTCCGGTGCGCCACTTACGGGCAAGACGCCGCGCTGCCACGCTTCGCCACCGCCCCGCTGGCGTGCGGTTGTCCGGCTTTGGCATTTAGGCCAAGCTTAAACCTTATCAAAGGATATAGTATGACTGACCAAGAATTTGATTTTGAAAGCCGTATCGCAGGGCGCCAGACATTTAAAGCAAAGTTCTGGCGCTTCATTAAATATCTCAGCACCCGTCAATTGGAGTGCTGGGGATTTTTCGCCGCCGGCTATCTCATCGCAACAATTTTTTAACTTAACCCTCAACCAAAACGAATAGGAGACGACAATGGGAATTTTTTCAAGAATGGGTGACATCATCAATTCCAACCTAAATGCAATGATCGAAAAAGCGGAGAATCCTGAAAAGATTACCCGCCTGATCATTCAAGAAATGGAAGACACATTGGTTGAGGTTCGCACCTCTGCCGCCCGCAATATCGCGGAAACCAAAGAGTTAAGCCGCAAGGCCGACCAATACGATGCGCGGGCGAAAGAATGGGCCGCAAAAGCCGAATTGGCACTCACCAAAGGCCGTGAAGATTTGGCGCGCGGTGCCGTACAGGCCAAACAACAATCCGAGCAATTAGCCGAGGTTGTGCGCAAGGAGATTGAAATACTAAACGAATCTGTTGCCAAGGCTGATTCCGATTTAGAAAAATTACAGGCCAAGCTGAACGAAGCCAAAGCCAAGCATAAAGCTCTGATGATGCGCGGCACCACTGCCACCAACCAGATCAAAATGCGCAAAGTGATGACCTCTAGCAAGGTTGACGATGCTCTTCAGCGCTATGAACGTATGGAGCGCAAAGTCGACGAGCTTGAAGCCCATGTGGAAGCCTTTGATCTTGGTAATGGCCAAAGCTTGGAGAGCCAATTTGCCGCTCTTGAAGCCGACGACGCCGTAGAAGCTGAACTGGCTGCTCTGAAAAAGAATTTGGGTGCAAGCAAAGTCAAATCTGTGAAAAAAGTTGCGGCAAATAAATAATTCTGTCGAATAGCAGAAGCTGTAACGTCTAACACATAAAGAGAGAGAAATTATGTTTGAACCAGAAATAATGGTTTTTATGATCCCGATTGTGGCGATTGTCTTTGGGATTTCAGCAGGAATGTTGAAATCCTATTACAAACACAAAGAACGTATGATCGGACATATGAGTGAAGACCAAATGGCGGAATTGGAGCGCATGTCCAAAATCGCCGACATACTTGACCAAAGGGTCAATGTCCTAGAACGCATTTTGGACGATGAGGTGCCAAATTGGAGAAGCAATCCACAAAGGAATAACAGCCATGACAAAACAATATAAAAATTACCGCGCCGCACAGGATACAGACTGGGAAGGCGATGATGATGGGTATGTATATTCAGACACCCATAAACGCTTTCGCCGCAACAAGATAGACGGTGTCATCGGCGGGGTCTGTGCGGGCATTGGTGACTATCTCAATATAGACCCAATCATCATTCGTATTTTCACCGTGATTTCATTTTTTGTAACCGGTTTTATTACATTTTGGGTTTATATCGGATTTTGGGTGTTCACACCGACCGACAAGCGTGCCCCTTATCGCAGGGAATATCGCCAAGCTCGCAAAGCGCGGCGCCGCCACAAAGACAATCCGGCGGAACCCCTTCGGACAACGACAACATACCGCGATGTTAAAGGTAAGTTCCGCTCTCTGGAAACAAGACTACAAGATCTTGAGCGCTCTATAACATCAAGTGAATGGCAGCTCCGCCGCGATTTCCGCGACCTTGAGAGCTAGATGAGGACACAATATAGCGGGCGGGTTTTAAATTCGCCAATCGATTCAACAAAATTGAATATATTAAAGAGGAGGATATATGTTTATGAAATTCTTGCTCATCTGTGCCATCAGCACAGGCGCATTAGGCACAAGTGTCGCAGCAGGCATTACACCCACCGGCATAGAATTTGCTGCAGGCCCGATTAGGGTTGAAGCGGGAAATGGTAACTTATTCACCGCCCATATGGCAGGGCATACACCATTGACCTTAACCATTAACTTGCACGATCAGCATCAAGTCTTGATAAAATTTTAGCCCCATTCAATTTGTAGTATAAAAAAATTGACTCACACGACGCTTGCCGTGATGTGGACAATAGAAGGTTAACAAGCGAAGATTATAATGTCAAAAGAAGAGAGACCAATGACAAAACATACAAAATCAAAAACGACCACAATCGGCTCCGCTTACGGCTTGGCTTTGTTGGCTACAATATTTGCTAGCCAACCAGCGTGGGCACAAGATGCGCCGCGATTGTCCATTAACAACTTTATTGGTACGCTTGACGTGCGCACAGGTAATTATGATAAAATCACAGTCACGGATGCGGACGGTGTCATGGTTGAAAGGCACGGTGCGAATATAGCGATAGATGATGGGCAGAGCCTGAACAATATCAATTGTAAACAAACCAATGCCAGCGTAAAAATTTCCGTTGGCAAATGGCGTTGGAACAAAAGAAAAGGCGGTTATAAAGACCTTGACGCATACCCACATATTATAATTACTGCACCAGAAAACACACATTTAGCCATAGAACATGCCATTATATTTGGCGATATTGGCAATATCGGTTCTGCGGATTTGCGTGTGCGATCATGTGGTAATTTGGAATTTGCAAATATTAGCGGAAAATTTGATTTAAGCCTCTCCGGTTCAGGCGATGTCACTATTGGGAATGCGGCAAGTGCGGATATTGGTATAGCGGGTTCCGGTGATTTTTCGGCTCAAGGTTTGGACCGTTTAGATATATCTATTGCGGGTTCTGGCGATGCAAATATCCGCAATATTTCTGGCTCAGCAAGCGGTTCTATAACAGGATCAGGTGATATTGATTTGGGCAATATCGGTGGAGATTTCATTTTTCGCAGTACGGGTTCGGGCGATATGCAAGTGGGCGATATAATTGGTCGTGCAAAAATAAGCGCGCGCGGTTCTGGTGATGTGGAATTGGCTCGCATACAAGGCGGATTGTCCTATGCAGGCGGGGGCAGTGGCGACTTAGACGCTGATTATGTTAGCGGCGCAGAACTCTTTATCAACATTGGTGGTAGTGGCACAGCTGAAATAGACGACGGAAATGTCACAGAACTTAACATAAAAGTCAATGGTTCGGGCAGCGTTCGCTATGCAGGTAGCTCTATCAATGGGCAACTCATAACAAGGGGTAGTGGCATCATAAGCGTGCAAAAGCCGTCCGGTCGCGTGCGCCAGGAAAAACATGGCTCCGGCTATATCCGTTATAAATAGCCATAAACACCAAACATACCTCAATAAGCGCCTTAACTTGGGCGCAGAAATAACGGTAAAGGCTTCGGCCTAGCTGGCCCCCATTAACCAGCAAACCGTTAGGTGCGCTTCGGAACTTGCACTCTCTCGCATCCGAGGCGCATTTTTATGTTGGCGCACGATACTCTAGAATTATTTTTAGTCGCAAGCCCGCACAAACCGAAAATAGTGGGGTGTTCTGCCTTCTCTGTGGGCTTTGGCTTCGTAGCGTGTCCCTGGCCAATCTGGATAGGGTGTTTGCCAGTCTGCGCATGTTTGTGCATGCCACTGAAACCCGCCGTGGCGACATATACGCAAAAGCGCCCAGTCCACATAGGACGGGATATCGCTGGCAAAATGCAGCGTCTTACCCGGTTTGAGAATACGGTGAAATTCGCTAATCAGGTCTTCTTGGATGAGACGACGTTTATAGTGGCGGGCTTTTGGCCAGGGGTCAGGGTAGAGTATGTCTATATGGCTCAGACTATTGTCCGGCAGGTTTTCTAAAAATTGCCAGACATCGCCGTGGTGAAGGCGAATGTTTTTTATCTCGCGGCGATCCATACCTGCGAGCGCTTTGGCAATACCATTGAGAAAGGGTTCGACGCCTATAAAGGCGGTGTTCGGGTTTTCTGTCGCACGGTACAACAAATGCTCTGCGCCGCCAAAGCCTATTTCCATGCGAATATTGTCAAAGCTCTCTAATCCCGCCAGCGGGCTTTCTGTATCAATAGAAACCTCCGCTAACTTTGTATCAACCAGCCCGCTTTGATAGGGACTAAGCGGCTTGCCTTTGGCGCGTCCCCATAGACGGCGATAGGGCTGGCCATTGCTTGGTTTGGTTTTTGTGTTGGTTACAGTCATATTTATTTGGTTCGTTTTCATAAATAAACCCTGCACGGAGTGTCCGTGCAGGGTTTATAAATTGGTTTTTCCGTAAAAACTACGAAAAAGTCTATGGTATTTCTATTCTTCTTCTTCACCAGATAAAGACCGTGCCAGTTCAAGAATTTGACGACGTACCGCTTTATTCTTGATCTTAGAAACAGCCATAGCCAGAGAAACCCCGTCGGTCGAGTTGATGAATTCATAAACAATTGGCGTTTGATCGCCTTCGGCGAATTCTAATGCCGGCACATCTTCATCGAGGCCTTCGTAGAAAAAGCTTACAGGCACTTCAAGAACTTGGGACATTTTCCAAAGCCGTGAAGCTCCAACACGGTTGGCCCCGCGTTCGTATTTTTGCACTTGCTGGAAAGTAACGCCGAGCGCATTTCCTAATTTTTCTTGGCTCATTTTCATGACTTGGCGGCGCAGTCTAATCCGTGTGCCGACATGAGTGTCAACCGGGTTTGGTGAACGCGGTGCATGTAGTTGTTTCATTTTATCATCCCTTTAGTTTCGGCCCTTATTCTAGACCATAGATTGTTGAGATATGTCTGCGCCCCTAATACGCTCTTTATCTCGGTTCAATGCATGGTCGCGCCTTATATGCAGCTAAGGCGCCCTGTGCATTCCTAATTTACACCCTAATAGCAGTAAAGCAATTAGCAACAATAATCTATAGTTAACCGCCCTCTTGTTGAGCGTTTTTTGTACTATCTCCCGTGGTAGGCGTGCGTCTATCACGCCCTGCTCGCCTAAGGAGAGTTCGTTGATTTGACGACCATATGGGTCAATAACGCCAGATATGCCTCCTGACGTAGCACGTATTACTGGCACCCCTTGCTCAATAGCACGATAGCGCGCCTGATTGATATGTTGGTGCGGGCCGGTGGAATTGCCATACCAGCTATCATTAGACAAATTTAAAATCCATTTAGCGGATTGCCCGCCGCGAGGTTGCGAGCGGGTCGTGAAACCCGGAAAAATAATCTCATAGCAAATCTGGATGCTAGTGGGGGGTAGTCCCGGCAGGGCTGGAACACCGCTATTTTCCCCTGGCGTCATAGATTCTAGTGCTGAAGACAGGCTGTGCAGGCCTAACCGTTCCAACACGCCACCGCCCGGGATAAATTCCCCGAACGGCACCAATTTTTGCTTGTCATAATAAGGGGATATAATAGGCGCTTGTCCGTCTTTAAATGTGACAGCAGCGGCGGCATTATAATAAGCCCGCTTACTGGAGCCGGGTTTTGGCGCGGCCCGTAAAGTCTGGGTTATAAAAACGGGTGGCGGATTTTCACCGGAACGGAACAGGGCATCAAGTGCCGCCATCAGACCGGGGTCTTCAAACATCAAGCCCGGCACAGCGCCTTCAGGCCAAATAATGTGTGTAATATCTTCGAAACCAGCACTGCGTGACAGATCTAAATATGTGTTGACGGTACTGGTATATTTAGCCGGGTCGAATTTATCGCGCTGGGGAATATTCGCATGCACAATCCGTAGTTTGACATTATCAACATATTGAATATCTGCTTTGTCGAGGCGCACTGCACCAAAGCCAAATCCCGCTGCGAGCAATACCGCGCTGAGCGCAAAAGTTTGCCATGATTGTTTACGGTCGACCCACAAAGCCAAAGCGGCAGAAATAAAAAACACCAAAGCCGTTAAGCCGTATATGCCAATTATGAACGCTATTTGAGATATAGGTTTCCCGGCTGGGAAAACATAGCCCGGCAGGTTCCACGGAAAACCGCTCAATATGTGTCCCCGTAAAAACTCTGCAATAAAAAATACGCAAGCGAATATACCTGCACGCCAAAAGGAGGAAGCCTTGCCCTGAATCAGCCTGACATATACAAGCCCGGCACACCCCCAAAACAAAGCTAACCCCGCCGCCATTAACAAAATTGCAAATGGCATAAACGGCACGAACTCTGGCCCCCTTGCAATGAAAGCAGAGCCAATCCAGTAGAGCCCCGCGATAAAATATCCTAAGGCAAATGAAAACCCGCACCAAAACCCGCTACGCTTGGGGCGTGCCTGGGTAGCCGCATCGTCGAGTCGCAACATCAAAAAAGCCAAACACATAATGGTAATAGGCCATAAAAAAAATGGCGCGTGTCCCAAGACCGAAAGAGCACCGAGCAATATATTCAGCACAAACCCGACCCAACCGCTTGTGGTTAAAATCTTGCTTA
The DNA here is from genome assembly GCA_026982415.1 of Robiginitomaculum sp. Taxonomy (GTDB): domain Bacteria; phylum Pseudomonadota; class Alphaproteobacteria; order Caulobacterales; family Maricaulaceae; genus Robiginitomaculum_A. The sequence goes on along the minus strand of JALSHE010000093.1, from coordinate 35,938 downwards.
TATATTGGCGCACTATGTCGTCTTTTTCTGGCTAGTCTTTTTGACGTCACTTATTTGGCGGATACGCAAACGTTTTACCCGCCTTGGACTGGCGTCCAAGACTTCAAATTCCATGACCAAGTCAGTTTCTTTTTCTTGGGGGTGGGGAATGATTTCGCCGCGCTCTGGGATACGACCCGCCAAAAAGAACACCAAACCACCCAGAGTATCCACCTCCTCGTCTTGCTCAGGTGTGGCGATATCGCGGCCTAATATGGCCTCAAAATCTTCAATGTCCACACGGGCATCGGCCTCCCAATAGGTGCGGCCTTGTTTGTCCTTCAGAGTTTTTATTTCTGGCTCGGCGTCATCGTGTTCATCTTCGATGTCGCCGACAATGGGCTCTATGAGGTCTTCTAAAGTCACCAGCCCATCCGTGCCGCCATATTCATCAACCACGATGGCCATATGAACACGACCGACCTGCATTTTTTTCAGCAAAGCATCCGCTGCCATAGAGGGGGGCACGAAAATCACCGGGCGCAAAATGTCTTTGATAATTTTTTTGTTTGGATATGATTTCGCCGTGCGCCCGGCTGCGTCCAACGCTAAAAACCCGAGCAAGTCTTTTACATGCACAAACCCGGTCGGTTCGTCCAAAGTTTCTCCGTAAACAGGCAAGCGTGAATGCCCCGCGTCTTGAAAACATTTGGTCAGATCCTGTAAGGATATGTCAGCGGCCACGGCGATAATATCGGCACGGGGCACCATCACGTCTTCGACCCGCAAAGAATGGAAGTTTTCCGCAGCACTCATTAAAGATTTGCGCTCTTGCTTGCTGACCGCGCCTAATTCACTTACCGGTTCGACCTCGCCCACCGTTTCAGGCGGATTCCCCCCGCCAAACAGACGGCCTAAAAAACTTTTTGAAGGTTTTTGTTCACTCACAATTTATCTCTATCATAATTATATGGATTGGCAATCCCCAAGCCCGTCAGTGCATTTATTTCAAAGGCCTCCATGACCTCGGCGTCCGCGTCCGTTTCATGGTCAAGGCCTTGTAAATGTAAATAGCCATGAATGAGCAAATGGGTGATATGATGTTCAAGGGTTAAGCCTGCGCGGCTCGCCTCGCTATTGATCACTTCAAACGCCAAAGCAATGTCGCCCAATACGGGAATGCTTAGGCTTGCCTGTGTGGGGAATGATAAAACATTGGTGGGTTTATCTTTGCCTCGGTAGGTTTTGTTTAAATCTTGTATGTGGGCGTTATCGGTGAACAGCAGGCTGATTTCCGAAAATGGTCGTGGGCAATATTGTGCGGCCCCCGCCAACAAAGCTGCTTGCGCTAGGCTTTGTAAATCATCACAGCCCGCCCAATGACCGCTTTTGATTTCAATATCAATTTCAAAATTGTCTGTGGGCATTTTACTGGTTTTTAGCATCTGCGTCATATGCCTTGACGATTTTGCCGACCAATGGGTGGCGAACAACGTCACTGGCGTCAAATTCTATCATAGATATATCGTCAATCTCGCCGAGGATAGCCAGAGCATGGGACAGACCCGATTGTTGGCCGCGCGGCAAATCGCTTTGGCTTGGGTCGCCCGTAACCGCATAGGCGGCGTCTTCGCCGAGCCGGGTGAGCGCCATTTTCATTTGTGCCACAGTCGCATTTTGGGCTTCGTCGATAACCACAAATGCATTGGATAATGTCCGCCCACGCATAAATGCCAGTGGCGCGACTTCTATCTCGCCTGAGGCTTTGCGCCGCTCAACTTCGTCCGCGCCCAGCACCATAATCAATGCATCGTAAATCGGTTGCAGATATGGGTCAATTTTCTCCATGAGATCGCCCGGTAAAAACCCAAGCTTTTCTCCGGCTTCTACGGCAGGGCGGCAAGCAATAAATTTCCCAACTTCGCCCCGCGCCAATAAAGACGCACCATAAGCCGTGGCCAAAAATGTTTTGCCCGTCCCCGCAGGCCCAACCCCGAATGTGATAGTGTTGTCGCGCATAGCATTGATGAAATCGCCTTGGTGTTTGGTCTTGGGGACAATGGGTTTGCGGCGCGGGACGGGTATGACTTGGCGAATGTCGGACTTGGCAAAATTGCCTGCACCTGATTCGGATGCTTGGCGCATAATCAGGTTTTCCACATCGGCGCGGGTACACGGCCAGCCGTTTTCCAACCGCTCATATATGTCCTTAACCACGTGTGCTGCCCGGGCGCGGGCTTTCGCATTGCCGTTTATAATGACGCTGGAACCTGGCGCTTCCAGATAGACGTCAAAGGCTTGCTCAATCAGTGCCAAATTAACATGACCAGGCCCGGTCAGTTCGCGCACCAGGCCAATATCGGCAAAGTCTATGGTCTCCGTTTTACCCCTAGCCATTAGCCAAAACCCCCCGGAGCGAGTTTTGCCCGGCATCGGTAATCTCGACCCTGACGATTTGCCCTATCAAGTCTGCACTGCCCGTGAAATGCGTGCCTTGCAAATAGGGTGCGCGGCCAAACAATTCGTTTTCACCCCGCCCTGTGCCTTCAACCAATACGGATAATGTCTTGCCGACAAGGCTTTGGTTAAAGGCTTTTTGCTGGCGGGTCAGGAGGTCTTGTAGGCGCGCTAGGCGTTCAGACTTAACCGCCTCGTCCACTTGACCCGGCAGAGCCGCACCGGGGGTTCCGGGGCGGGCGGAATATTTAAAACTGAATGAGGAGGCAAAGCCAATTTCCTCGACCGCCTCTAAAGTGCGCTTGAAATCCAGCTCGCTTTCGCCCGGAAAGCCGACAATGAAATCAGAAGACAAAGCCAGTTCGGGTTTGGCCTTGCGAATTTTCGCCACCAAGTCTTTGAACGCGGCGTAAGTATGGCCACGGTTCATGGCCTTAAGAATACGGTCACTGCCAGCTTGTAAAGGCAGGTGCAAATAAGGCATCAAGGTCGGCTCATCCGCGTGAACCGCAATCAATTCGTCGTCCATATCGCGGGGATGGGACGTGGTATAGCGTAATCTATCCAACCCGCCGATTTTAGAGAGATGGCGAATAAGTTGACCAAGCCCCCAATGTTTTTCGCTGTCCAGTTTTGGTGCTGCCCCGCGATAGGCATTGACATTTTGCCCCAGCAAAGTGATTTCGCGCACGCCTTGGCTCACCAGCGCACGGGCTTCGGAAACGATTTGGTCTACGGGTCTGGAAAACTCTGCCCCGCGCGTATAGGGCACGACACAGAATGTGCAAAATTTATCACAGCCTTCTTGGATAGTGAGAAAAGCCGCCGGGCCGTCGACCGTGCGCGCCTTTGGCATCAGATCAAACTTCTCCTGGGTATCAAAATCGGTTTCTAAGCGCTCGCCAAATTCACGACTGACCTTGGCAATCATTTCCGGCAATTTGTGATAGCTCTGTGGCCCCAATACCAAATCGACCACAGGCGCACGGCGCATAATTTCTTCGCCTTCGGCTTGGGCTACACACCCGGCCACTATGACTTTCATAGTGCCACCGTTTTTTTCTTTAAGCTTACGCATACGCCCTAGCTCTGAATAGACTTTCTCAGCCGCCTTTTCGCGTATATGGCAAGTGTTCAGCACCACCAAGTCCGCACCGTCGGGACTGTCCACACAGCTATAGCCCACAGGCGCCAGCACATCGGCCATGCGTTCACTGTCATAAACATTCATCTGACAGCCATAGGTCTTGATAAAAAGTTTCTTGGTATTGGCAGGCTTACCCGGTTTCCCTGCGTCCACTAATGTCTGGTGGCCCATAAGCCATTATCCTGTTCAGTAAAAACCCGTATAAAGCCTATAACGGGTGATTTAGCAAGGGGGTTTGACTGATAGCTTTCAAGATGATTTCACCAAGCGCCGTTTAATCTCGCTGGGTGGGCGGCGATAGGTCTCTTTGAACACGGCATTGAAACGGCGTAAGGATTTAAAGCCAGCTTTAAAAGCGATTTCGGTCATGGGCAAATCGGTCTCATTCAGCAAGCGTTTGGCGCGGGCGACCCGGGCGGTCTTGGCCGCCTGGCCGGGTGTGGTACCCAGATGTTTTTGAAACAGACGCGAGAGCTGCCGCGCCCCGATCCCGAGCCGTGCCGCAAAGCTTTCCGTATCCATATCGTCCAGCGCCCCGTCATTGATGAGGCGTAGAGCCCGCTCAACCGTCGCCCCCGTGCCGTTCCAGGCGGGCGAAAATGGCGCGGTTTCGGGGCGACAACGCAAGCAAGGCCGATAGCCATCTTGCTCGCAAGCCGCCGCACTTGGGTAAAACGAAATATTCACCGTCTTAGGCTGCGGCGCCGGACACACAGGCCGACAATAAATCCGCGTCGTGCGCACAGCCACAAAAAACACCCCATCAAAAGCAGGATCTTTACGCAAACGCGCCGCATTACAAGTGTCAAAATCGGGGATATTATTTTCCATGAGGCGAGTATACACATAACGCTAGGCGGAGACTAGGGCAGCGGAACAATGATGTCTGAATGTGGCGAGGCTAGGGGATTCATTGTTTGGGAGGGGATGTTAGGAATTACGCGCTACTTTGGTAATATTGACGTTAGCAATTCTTCCATTGCCTTATATCTATACCGTTTCATGCCTGACAATTTACGCGAATGACTTTCTATCAGTTTAATAAGCTCACTTACAAACACCATTTCATCCTTTAATTCCTTTGTTAGAACACCAAATCTATAACGATTTTCTAGAGCTAATATTACGTCTCTTTTCTGTTGATTTGGCAGCTTTATTAGGGAAGTAAATATTTGTTTAGCGTGCTGCTTTCTGAATATGGGCGTGTGTAAAAAAACTCCGCCAACGCCCCCAGCATAAGCTGCTTGGATTTTAAATTCATCGGGGTTGTCAATAAGTAACTCTATTAATTTTTTAGCCCAATCACCATATTGAGATTCTTTAGTTGCTTTTCGAACCTTATCTATGCGCTTTACAACATCAGTATGAAAATCAGCGCTGGGCTTGCCAAAGAATTGTCTACCTTGACTTTCGCCCATGACAGCTAGGCCGTAGCTCTCGTACGCTTCTCGTGTAAACTGCTCTTCGGGTGTTTCTTGTTCAAAAAATCGTGTTTTGCCAGCATATTCCAAATATTCATCTAACTCATCACTAAGCTGTTCTTCTGTCAACTTGAGTTCGCCCATATCGGCAAGCCATAATCTAAGCATAGCAACATGAAGTATTTTTCCAGCTTCGTGATATTCTCGCTTAGTCCATTTTTCTTCCATATCTTTTTTGGCTGTTTGAAATTTGTCATCCTCTGTATCAAGTCCTCTCCATACAAGCTGCCATGACTCTTTTTCAGCAGGGGGACGAAAGTCTGACATCTGTAACAATGCCTCTTTAATTTTATCTGCATCAACAAAACCATCTGAAAGAATTTCATATAGAACCGAGCCAGATAGATATGTGTGGTGAGCATTATTGCCTAATTTTTTAAGGAATGACTTAAAACCCTCCGATTCATGGGCTATGCTATAAATATGCCCATATCCAGTGACCTTAAACTTATTTAAGTCTTCTCGTGATATTTCACCAGTATGTACGCCGCAATAGAGTGCGAAAAGATATTCCAAAAAAGTAATGAGCTCATCCTGATAATCCGAGAAGTATTTTTCAGGCAGACCTGCGCAAACCGTATCTAATAATTTCATCCCCCGTGATAAAATCCTTAGATTGCCATTTCCAAAAACAGAAAACGTGTTCAATAAGTGCACTTTGCCAGATTTTGATTGCAACAAGTTCTTGGCTAATGTAGATTGCAAACTCTTGCAAAATGCTTTGAATGCGACTTCAATCTCACATTGATATTCAAAGGTTTCACCAATTACCTTTTCTTGAATTTGACTCCACTTATCCTTTTCTTTTTTTGGAATTTCATCTGGATTTGCCAAGATTATGACATGACATTGCAACTGTTCTACCAGTTCGTTAATTGCGCCCATGGTTTCATCGAGAGACATTCTGCATCTTTCCAAATCGTCAATGACATAGCAAACAGAAGATTGGGCAGCAAAAATAGTTGGGTCGATGCCAAATTTATCTTTAAGTATGTCTAGTCCTTGCTTAACTAATTCATTGTTTCGTGGGGTTTTGAGTGAAGGTACCATTGCTCTCAACAATCGTTTTCTAAACTCAGACATGTCAGCGCACCCATTTAGAGAGAAGTGCAATACTCGTTTTTTACTGTCTGTTGCTTTTGACGGCGGTAGTTCGGTATTAATAAAAAAGGTTTTGCCTGTTCCCCATGGAGCTTTGATAAGGAATGCATAGCCCGGCTCATCAATTGCAAGATAGGCTTCCAAAGCAGTTCTAAGGTAAAAATTAACAGAGCGATTTATCGTGGTTTGCATAAAGCTAAGATTGGTACCTTTTTTTGATTGTCAAGATGCAAAACTTAAGACTGCTACCACCCACAAAAAACAACAATGTCTGTATCCGGCGAGCATTGTTTTTTTGGGGTTTTATGGTTAGGTTTGTTTTTTAATTTGAGGACGCCTATGCGTGATTTGAAGAAGACTTCGGATAAGATTGCTTATTATGATTATTTGGACACGCCGATTGGGTGTTTGCTTTTGGCGGGATGTGCGCGCTATTTACGCTTTGTCAGCTTTCCTGAAGCAGCGAAAGGCCATAAGGGGCATATACCGCGCACACCCTTGCCCTCATGGACGCAAGATCGCAGCAAATTCACCCAAGCCCGTCAAGAACTTAGCGAATATTTTGCGGGCGCGCGGACACAGTTTACGGTACCGATAAAACTCAGCGGGACAGATTTCCAACGCGCCGTCTGGCAGGCTCTGCTTGACGTGCCATATGGGGAAACCTGTTCTTACGGCGATATTGCCCATGCCATTAACAACCCCAAGTCCAGCCGTGCCGTGGGCGGGGCCAATAATGCCAACCCCATTCCTGTCATCGTGCCGTGCCACCGGATTATCGGGGCGGATAAATCCATGACAGGTTTCGGCGGCGGTATCCCGACCAAGGAGTTTTTGCTGGACTTGGAAGGGCGGGTTGCGGGCACGCGGTTGTTATAGCCCTCTATCATTCCCGAATTATCGTTATTTACATTCGCCTGTGAACCGCCTATTTGGAAACTTAATTTTATTATATTATGCATCAGGGGCTTAACATGAACCATATTTCAAAATCTTTCGCGACAACTGTGCTGACATCTGTTCTCGGGTTATCTGTTCTCACGGCGTGTGGGGATAGCGGCTTGGCCGACGGTATAAAATTTGAGCAGGCGGGCGAGTTTGCGCAAGCTTATACGGCTTTTCAAACGGCGGCGAATAAAGGCGATAAACTGGCGCAGCACAAATTGGGTGTGCTGTATATGAACGGCACAGGTGTGGCGCAATCCGACGCCGAAGCTTTTAAATGGTTTTTAAAAGCCGCCGAGCAAGGCCATCTGGATTCCCAATTCAACACCGGGCTTTTTTATATAAATGGGCGCGGCACACCTACATCTTATGAGCAAGCTTATAACTGGTATTTGAAAGCCGCCGAAGCCGGTCATAAAGATGCGCAGCTTAATCTTGGCAATATGTTCCTCAAAGGTACGGGCGTTCCGGTCTCTCATGAAGAGGCCTTTAAATGGTATATGAAAGCCGCCGCCCAAGGCCAGCCCATTGCCCAATATAATGTTGGTGCCATGATGCAGGCTGGGCAAGGTACACCGCAAGACATCAAGAATGGCATTGAGTGGCTGCGTAAGTCCGCCGCCCTTGGCAATGCGGACGCGCTCTATAGTATGGGTATGATCTACCAAAAAGGTGAAGTGTTGGGCGAATCGCCCACTGACGCTGCCGGGTTTTTCCTTAAGGCCGCCGAACAAGGCCACGCCGAAGCCCAGTTCGCAGCCGGGCTGGCTCTGATAAATGGCTATGGTGTCACAAAAGACCCAAACAAAGCCGTGTTCTGGTTCAGACAATCCGCCGCCAAAGGCAACCAAAATGCCATCGCCGCCCTTAGGCAGCTTGGGGCGCAATAGTTCGCACATACAACGCCCGTAGGTGCGGTGGCATGGCAGGACTAGTGCAGCGCGCGCGGAGTAAAATGAGCGCGTCCGTATTCGGCGAGCATGAGGTTGGGCGCGTGATATATCTATGCTTTTAACACCACGAAAGGGTATGGAAGCTATGACTAAAACGAAGACCTCCGCCGAAAAATTTAAAGCTCTGCACATCAAGGGAGACCCACTTGTTCTATGCAATATTTGGGATGCGGGTTCTGCAAAAATTGTTGAAACTGCCGGAGCGAAAGCAATAGCTACAGGAAGTTGGGCTGTAGCCGCCGCTAATGGCTATAGCGACGGTGAAAACTTGCCCTTAGGCAAGGCCATGCAGACATTAAAGTCAATTGCGGATGCCGTTAGTGTTCCGGTAAGTGTGGATCTAGAGAGCGGTTATGGACAGGCGCCCGCACGAATCGCAGACACGGTAAAGCAGGCCGCAGACAATGGAGCGGCGGGGCTTAATCTCGAAGACCAAATCATTGGCAAGGGCGGACTCTATAAGATTAAAGACCAGGCGGCGCGAATTGCTGCCGCTAGCCGCGCGGCAACGAACGGCACATTTATCAATGCGCGCACCGATGTGTTTTTACAAGCAGAGCCAGAAGCTCATATTGACGAATTGCTTAAAGAAGCGATGTTAAGAGCCCAAGCCTATCACCAAGCAGGCGCCGATGGCTTGTTCGTACCTGGCCTCATTAACAAAATGGCTATCAAGGTTTTGTGTGAAAACTCGCCCATTCCAGTGAATATCATGGTGATCCCAAATTGTCCGGACATTGGCGCTTTAGCTAAATTGGGCGTCGCCCGCATTAGCTATGGCCCGGGCCCTTACCAAGCCGCTATGGCGACGATTACCGCGCAAGCACAATCACTCTATAGCTAACTTATGTACATAGAATGTAAGCCGCCTTCATCGCGAGGTACATGACGCTGTTATAAAGGATGGTTGAAACAACAAAAAACCCGGCAGGTGACTGCCGGGTTTTTCATTTTGAATTTTAGGCTCTGCCTAGAACAAACCGGACACTGTCAACAGCGGTGCAATCACCAAACTGACGATTGCCATGACGTTAATCAGGATATTCATGGCTGGGCCGGACGTGTCTTTGAAGGGGTCGCCGACCGTGTCGCCAACAACAACCGCCGCATGGGTATCCGTACCTTTGCCGCCGTGATTGCCTTTCTCGACATGCTTTTTGGCATTGTCCCAAGCGCCGCCTGCATTGGCCATAAATAGCGCCATCAATACGCAGGTTAGAAGTGCGCCAGCCAAGAAGCCACCAAGGGCTTCTGCGCCGAGCACGAAACCAACCAGCGGCGGTACGCCAACGGCGATTGCACCAGGTAGCAACATTTTCTTGAGCGCCGCCGTGGTGGCAATATCAACGCATTTGGCCGTATCAGGTTCGGCCTTGCCTTCCAGAAGACCAGGTATTTCCCTGAACTGACGCCGGATTTCATGGATCATTTCAAAGGCCGCATCGCCTACCGCTGTCATAGTGATGGCGGCTACCAAGAACGGAATTGTGCCGCCGATAAACAGGCCAACCAACACTTTCGGATTGGAAAGCTCCATAGAGAAAGCACCGTGATGCGCTTGCACCGCCGCGCCGAAAGCAACAATAATGGCCAAGGCCGCAAGTGCCGCCGCGCCGATGGCAAAGCCTTTGCCAATCGCTGCCGTCGTATTGCCCAGCTCGTCAAGACCGTCCGTGATTTCGCGTACATCTTCGCCCATGCCCGCCATTTCTGCAATACCGCCAGCATTGTCAGCCACAGGGCCGTAAGCGTCGATGGCCATAGTAATGCCGACCGTAGCCAACATGCCAACTGCGGCAATGCCAACACCGTAAATACCAACCAAAGAGGTGGAGATGAATACAATTGTTGCCAGCACTAATAGGGGAATAACTACGGATTGCATGCCAACGCTTAGCCCGGTAATCATAACTGTTGCCGCACCAGTTTCGCCGGATTTGGCAATTTTACGCACCGGAGAGCCGCCCGTATAATATTCGGTGATCAGGCCGATGGCTACACCGCCAGCCGCACCACAAACAACCGCCAACCAAACATTGAGGGGTTTGTCAATATCGTCCAATACGGCGACATCAATACCAATGTTTTGAATGAGGAAATAAGCGGCCGCCAAAAATAGAACTGGCGCACCCAAAGTACCAATACGAAGTGCCGTCGCCGGAGCCGCACCCGCAAACATTTTAACCACACCGATCATCAAAATAGACGCCACCAAGCCGATGGTTGCCAGAGCGAGCGGCAAGAACATCAAGGCAGAACTGCCCATAATCGCAGCAATGGCGATAGAGGCAATCATGGCCCCGCAATAGCTTTCGAAAATATCAGAGCCCATGCCCGCAACATCACCAACATTATCACCAACATTATCAGCAATTACGCCAGGATTGCGCGGGTCGTCTTCGGGGATGCCAGCTTCAAGCTTGCCCACCAAATCAGCGCCAACATCAGCAGACTTGGTGAAAATACCGCCGCCAATTCGCGAGAACAAAGCCACACAAGACGCGCCAATACCAAAGCCCTCAAGTGCTTGTACATTAGTCTTTAGGCTCTCTGGCGATAAATCACCGCCGAGGCCGTAAACCATAAACAAACCACCCAAACCAATCAAGCCAAGCGCCGCAACACAAAGTCCCATGATAGAGCCGCCGAAAAATGCAACGGTCAAGGCCTTAGCCGAACCATGATCTTTCGCCGCCGTAGCCGTCCGCACATTGGCCTTGGTCGCCGCATACATGCCGAGCCAACCCGCGATAGACGAGGATACCGCCCCGACGATGACAGCGATACCAGTTTCCTTACCCAGTGCTATCCAGACAATAATGGTCAATACCACCAAAAACATGGTCAGCATTTTGTACTCGCGTTTCATAAACACCATGGCACCCAAATGAATTTGGTCACCAATTTTTTTAACGGCGTCATCACCCTCAGGATATTTTTTAACAATAAAATAGAGTATGAGTGCAATAAGCATCCCAAGCGCACCAACAATTGGCGGTAGTTTTACAAGTTCAGAAATAGACATGTTTCCCCCTTAAGGATTATTATAAAGTCCAAATTTAGCTATGGGACGTTTTAGTGGGAAAATTGGCTTTGTCTAGGGGTTTTTGGGCCTCCCAGTTTTGGGGCTTGTGCGTTGACTAAGCCCACAACCCAATCAAAATCACTATGGTATTAGATAGGTTTGCTCCATAACAGGCGTAACTCGCAATGATTTGTGAATTTTTACGAAGTTATAAAACACAGTATAAAAAGCAACCGTATGAGCGTAATTCTTAAACATCTGAAATAACGCATTTGTTCAGATACATAAAGTGGCGCATGTGCATACGCATGGTAAGGTTTTGACGCTCTACATATGATGTAATACCTATTCTTTAAGCTTGGCTCCAAGTTTAACTAACGATTCTTAGTCGGGGCCTTGTATTAACTTCTTTGTCTACAAACTCACCATAAAAGTGCTCGAAGTCATCTTCATTAACGCGGGAAAGCTTCAAAAGTTCCGTAAGGTCAAACCCCAAGTCATCTAAGTGTGCCCGTATCATGGTAGGCAGAACTGTAGGCGCATCAAATTCAAAATCCAAACTCGCAGGTTCTCTTGTACGCCACCCCTTAGAGCTAATTTGCTGCCAGAGGTAGCGAGCCTGATTTTTTGTTACAGAGTTTGTCGCGCTCGCGCTCATTAAGAGGGATTGCATAGAGACGCGCCACTCTTTCTTTAACGAAGCCAATAATGCGAGTGTTATTTTACGACCCCGGAAAACCTGTTTCAATTCAGACGGTGGGAGCAAAAAGCTTGAAGCAAACTGATTAGCCTCGTTCTCCATGTCTGAAGTGGGAAATCTGTGAAGAACCAGATGCCCAAGCTCATGAGCAAGTGTAAAGCGAAGTCTATCAGCGGGGTGGTGTCTGTTAACTAAGACAATTGGAGCCCTACCTGGGGCAGAAAAAGTAACTCCACTAATCGATGCACCATGAAAATCTGATAAGCCTATAATAATACCTGCCCTTTCCATTATCTGTGTCAAATTTCGGATGGGTCCGTCAACTATCTTCCAATGCGCTCTGACTGTATTTGCTATCTTGTTGATTGACCCGTATTGCTCAACATCCATGATCGGAATCTCATTAGGCGGGTCATAATCTACATTTTCCTGAAACCTTCGTATATGCATTAACCGAATGTTGAGTTCTGCCGTAATCATGTCGACATCACGAGCAGTGACTTCTGAACTCTTGCCTCGGAGCATCGCATGGACGCTCACCGGCGGGCCGTATACGGTATCACTTATTTGGAAAAACTCTACAGGAAGATTAAAAGCTCTGGCCGCATTTCTGATGAATTCTTCATCAGGCTCGACAAGTCCGTTTTCAATCCTTGAAAAAACCGCCTGTGCTATAGATAGCTTAATTGAGGCTTTCTTTTGGGTGAATCCTCTAAAGTTCCGCGCAAGGCGGACTAAATCTCCAACATTTGCCATAACTATTTACTGGATTTATCTAAGCGATGTTGCTTGATAGCTACAAGAGGTAAGCGTTCTTCTGGAGCGACGAGTGTGGCAGGAAGCTTTTCGATATTTTCATCGCTATCGCTAATATCAATCACATATGACCAGACAACGTGTTCCCCGCTCCGAGAAACAACAGAAATTTTATCAATCGATTCGCCGAGTTCATCCGGTTCCCACAAAACCTCAACCTTTGCCGCTTCTGGTGGAAATCCAGGAAGAACGGCCTGCGGGTCAGTAAAGTTTAGGACATTTTGAGTAATATTGTTCTGGCCAATGCCATTCTTGTCTGACTTCTTGAACCGCACAATGACAGCATTTTTGAAAACCACTTTGATAGTTTGTGGTTCCGAGACCACGCGAACACCACCAATATTGCTAAATTTATTCAAGGCTCCACGGGCGATGGCATCAAACACATAGTTAGCCACGGTACGCGGGTATATTACATCGGCGAAACCTTTTTTCTTCCTGCATTCATCAGTAGCTACCCATTCGCCAAATGCATCACGTATTAAAGATGTAATGTCATCATGGTGTGGCTCTAAAATAGCCTTTACCTCTTGTTCAGTGTATTGTGTCACAAATGGGCTCCCGTATCTATCCGCTACGGTCACTATAGGCATGCTTTTTGTAAAAACAAGAAATATTATTCAAATTTTATTCATGATACTGCTTTTGCGGATTTTCGTGCTATCTTATAGCGGGCATAATACTGAACAAATACACGGGGGGTCACCACGACCTAACCCTTATAAGCCCCAATCGCCGCCTCTATCATTTCGCCTGCTTTGTCCTTGTCGGCCCAGCCTTTTATTTTTACCCATTTGTCTTTTTCCAGGTCTTTGTAATGTTCGAAAAAATGTGGGATGCGTTGTTGTAGAACTTCTGGCAGGTCTTTGTAGGAATTTACCTGATCGTAGAACGGGGTTAATTTGCTATGGGGCACTGCGACAATTTTTTCGTCAAACCCCGCCTCGTCTTCCATCAGAAGCACACCGACCGGGCGGGCGCGGATGACGCAGCCCGGCACCAAAGCCCGTTGGCCCACAACCAAAACATCGGTCGGGTCTCCGTCGTCGGAAAGCGTATGGGGAATAAAGCCGTAATTACACGGATAGCGCATGGACGTATAAAGAAAGCGGTCAACAAACATTGCGCCACTATCCTTATCCATTTCGTACTTAATCGGCTCGCCGCCCAAGGGCACTTCGATAATAACATTAATATCAAACGGTGGGTTTTCCCCCACCGCGATTTTCGACATATCCATAACAGGCCTCGTATTACTATAATTGCGCTTCCTTATAGGAGTAGGACAGAGGGTCAAGATGTTATGTCTGTGACTTGCGAATAGTGGTTTAGTGCCTAACGATTATTTTCATTAAGCCCCAACTACGTCAAGGCCATTTTCAGGATTATGTAGCTCCCTATAGAATATGGCATACTCACAAACAAGACGCAGTATTTACCCCACCTGCGTGCGCGCTCCTTGTGCCTGTGAGACACCCCACTTTTCCAATTTCTCTGTCAGCGCTGAAATGGATAGAGGTTTTGAGATATAGTCGTCCATATCGTTTTCAAGGCAACGCGCACGATCGCCAGACAAGGTGTGCGCGGTGACGGCAATAATTGGCGTGCGTGCGCGACCCGTTTTTTCTTCTAAAGCTCTGATAGCATTGGTGGCTTCATAGCCGTTCATTTCAGGCATGGATATATCCATGAGAACCAGTTTCGGCGCGAGGAGTTGCCATTTATCTACGGCGACACGGCCATTAGGAACGATTTTATAGGTCAGCCCCATATCTTGCATAATATAGCTGATATAGATTTGGTTGACATCATTATCTTCGGCGATGAGGACATCCAGACGGTTCTCTTGTTTAGTACTATCTTGTTCAATGTTTTTCGGCTGGGAGTGTATATCTAGCACGAACCGCCGCGCACCGCCCAGCCTTTCTTGTACCACAGGCGCTCTATCCGCTTGTATACTTTCTTGAACTCGCTTCTCCGTCCGTTCACGGTTTTCCAATATGTTTTTTTTCATTTTGGTTTTGACTGCTCTATTGTTGAGCGCTCGCGCTTGTGTGATCGCATTGCTGATGGCGTCCAATAGCGCAGAAGACCGAGTTGGTTTTGTTAGAAAACGATTAATGCCAAGGCCGGACAAGCGCTTTTGCAACGCACTTTCATCTACCGAGGACAACATAATTGTCGGTAGATTTCGGAACTCTGGACGAGTTTTCAAATTGCGGACAAATGCCTCCCCCGTCATTACGGGCATTTGGTAATCAACAACAACCAGATCAATTTCGATGTTTTTCTGCTTGGCTTTTTCAAGCACAGCCAAGCCGAGCTGTCCTGATTTTACAGCTATGCAGTGGCATTTCCAGAACTGCATTTGCTCTTTCAAAATTTCTCGATTGACAGGGTTGTCATCAATCACAAGGATATTGGTGCCAGCAATTTTGGTCGGTGACGTTTTCATTTCCGCCAAATTAGCTGCCAGGGGCAAGCTTAATTTTATGGAAAATATCGAACCTTCCCCAATTTTACTTTTGGCGGTTATGGCGCCGCCCATAAGCTTGACCAAGTTAACGGCAATGCTGAGTCCAAGCCCCGTACCTTCATACTCGCGGGTCGTGCTACCATCCACCTGGCTGAACTTATCAAAAATATGCGCAAGCTTGTCTTCGGGAATACCAATGCCGGTATCGGAAACCTCTATGGTAAGGTTAGCATTATCCGCAACCACCTCGCCCTTAACGTCAATCAATACATGACCTTTATGGGTAAATTTAACGGCATTACCAACCAGATTGGTCATGATTTGCCGGATCCGACCAGCATCTCCCAAATATCTTGTGGGCAGGTCTGGCTGCATTCGCAAAAGTAAATCAATACCAGTATTAGCGGCGGCGCTGGACAGTAATGATGTTACATCCTCAATGGTTTCGCGCAACAAAAACGGGGCTTCGTCGAGCACGATTTTCCCGGCCTCGATTTTGGAGAAATCAAGAATATCATTGATGACTGTCAGTAAAGCTTCGCCTGAACGTTCAATAACTTTGACCATATCTTTTTCACGCCGGTTTAAGTTTCCCTCGGCAAGGATTTGCGCCATACCCATAATGCCGTTCATGGGTGTACGGATTTCGTGGCTCATATTGGCTAGAAACTCTGATTTTGCCAGACTAGAGTTTTCTTCTGCCTTGCGCGCCTTTTTCAACTCGGACTCCCGCTTTTTCAAATCGGTAATATCCACGCCAAGGCCGATCATGAAATTACCTATAGCGCGAAGGGTAACTCGACATTGCCGATTCTTTGTTGCAAACAGTTCAAACGGTTTGTTGGTTTCATAGCACCGCAATGTACTGGCGACAGCCTCATTTATTTGTTCGTCAGGTAAATGGGGCAACAGGGTCCGTATTTGCTTTTCAATAGCAATTTTAATGCCTTCGCCCTTTTCCAAACCATTTATTAAATCTGGCCAAAAGCTACGCGCGGCAGGGTTTGCAAAAATGATTTCATAATTTTCACCGTATAGCATCAGCGGTGAGTTCGATAGATTTATAGACTTTACAAGCAGGCGCAGGGTTTCGACTGGTAGGTCTTGACTATTTGCTGTCTGCTCAGTGCCTATTATTTTTGTTGTCATGGTCACGTGTTTTCTGTCCAAAATGGTCAATCCAGACAGTCTTACGCAAATTAGCATTGCCTTCCACTGAGCGGGTATCGATTGTGGAATGAATATGTATCGTTATGGTAAACAAAAAGTTTAAAGCAACTACTAATTGTGTGATTATGGCTCCAGTGCATAGGTAATATTCACGGTCACAGACAAAGTTTGTTCGCCTGCGGCTACGGGTGTGCTACTTTCTAGATCCATACTTCGTGCCATCATCAGGGGTTGCGGCCTTGGCGATGAACCACCGCCCTCGCGGATTTCCAAAACTTTACCGAGGCGCACGCCTGCGGCCTTGGCCATGTTCTCAGCCTTAACGCGAGCTTGGGCTATGGCATCTATACGGGCTTTGGCGCGGGCGGATTTGGCGTCTTTGATAGAAAAATTGATGCCGCCTATATTATTGACACCCGCCGAAACCAGCGCGTCCAGCATCGAGCCGACTTTATCCAAATCATCAGACACGGCGCTGACCGTATTGCGGACCTCATAGCCCGTAATGCGCGGCGCTTTACGATTTTGGTAGTCATATTGCGGCTGGAGCGACATTTGCGATGTGGTGATGTTGCGGTCTTTGATGCCGGCGGCTTTGAGGGCTTTGAATGCCGCATTCATTTGTTTGGCGTTTTTGCGCATGGCATCGCCTGCGGTCGCAGCTTGGGTGACAACACCCGCCGAAACGCTGGCGCGGTCAGGCGCTTGCGCAGCTTGTCCGGTGGCGTAGACATATAATTTACCTAGCCCCATCATTTCGTAGGACGCTGAATTATCATGGGCGGCGGCAGTTTGGTTAGTTGCAGGTGAACAGGACATAGCTAATATACTCGCAGTTATAAGAATGAATTTTTTCATGAGGTCTTCCTCTTTAATGGTTTCAAGAACGGCACCTTGCGCAAAGCATACTCTATTTTGGTATATGCACCAAATGGCAATAACACTTTAGGGGCTGAGTAGGAATTAGGGCTTTTCTTATGGCCAGGTTGTCGCTATAGGAGCCGCATAACCGAATGGGGGTGAGTAGCTCAGTTGGTTAGAGCCGCCGGCTCATAACCGGCTGGTCGGGGGTTCAAGTCCCTCCTCACCCACCAGCCTTCGCCCCCAAAGGGGCTACGGCTCGGCAAGCCAGCCCTGACAATCACAATTTTATCTCTGACACACGATAGGGGCGTAGGCGGATTATCGCATATCACAAAGTGTTCATATGCAAGTTCTTGCATATGCTCTTTTAGCTGATACAAGCAATCAAACGATTGCGCCTAAAAGGATATTTTATGACCAACCCGCTTTTTAAACCATTTACCTGCCGTGGCCTTACTATGCAAAACCGTGTTGTTATGGCGCCGATGACACGGAGTTTTTCGCCGGGCGGTGTAGCAGGGGATAATGTTGCGGATTATTATGCGCGCCGGGCGGCGGCTGATGTTGGTTTGATTTTGACCGAGGGCGTGGTCATTGATCGCAAAGGTGCGGGACAAGACGCCAACACCCCACTTTTCCACGGCGAAGAACCACTTATGAGTTGGAAGAATATTTGCGAGAAAGTTCACGCGGCGGGCGGCAAAATCGTGCCGCAAATCTGGCATGAAGGCATGGTGCGCAAGCCCGGCACTGGGCATTTCCCGGACGCTTCATCCGATAGCCCGTCCGGCCTGACCCATACGGGTAAGCAAGTTTCCGAAGCGCCGAGTACGGCGGAAATTGAAGACATGGTCGCATCCTTTGCCCGCGCCGCAGGAGATGCGGCTCGGCTCGGTTTCGACGCGGTTGAAATCCACGGCGCTCACGGCTATCTGATCGATCAGTTTTTCTGGGGTGTGATGAATATACGAGAGGATAAATACGGCGGCGGTTTGGTCGAGCGGGCGCACTTCGCAGGCGAAATTATCAAGGAATGTCGCAAAGCCATGAACGCCAATGGCGGTGAGGGCATGCCGCTTATTTTACGCTTCTCCCAATGGAAACAACAAGATTACGGCGCGCGGCTCGCCGAAACACCACAAGAATTAGGGGCTTTCCTACAAGTGTTCGTAGATGCCGGTATAGACATTCTACATTGCTCCCAGCGCCGTTACCAAGAGCCGGAATTTCCAGAAATAGAGAAAGGCGCGGATTTAAACCTCGCTGGCTGGACCAAAAAACTCACCGGACTGCCAACAATTACGGTTGGGTCTGTCGGTCTATCCAGTGATTTTTTTGGTGCGTTCGTAGGCCAAGGTTCAGCCGCAGCTTCCTTTGATGATTTGTTCGAGCGCTTGGATAAAGGCGAATTCGACATGGTCGCCGTTGGTCGCGCCCTCCTGCAAGACCCGCACTGGGCTACCAAGGTGAAAGAAAACCGTATGGACGAGTTGATGGATTACGACGCGGCGGCGCTAGCGGTTTTGAGCTAGTGCCTACAATCTTGCGTGCCAGTTCCACAAGATGGGCGCAACTTATGGAAGCCTTTGCTCTGCCTGCTAACATGGATGTTTTTGATCAACTTATCAACGCCTATAGCGAAAAACACAGAGCCTATCACACGCTGGAACATATTGACGCCTGCCTATACCATCTTGATGTTGTGGCTGGCCACGCTGACATTCCCCACGAAATTGAAATGGCGCTCTGGTTTCATGATGCCGTATATAACCCGTTTTCAAGCAATAATGAAGCAGACAGTGCCAGTTGGGCACAAATATTTCTAAAAGAAAACCATGTTGCAGGCGAGAGTATTGAACGCATTCATACCCTTATCATGGTGACGCAAAATCATGCCAACACCGAGGATGTAGACACAGGGTTGATGTTGGATATTGACCTGAGCATTCTGGGCGCCCCGCCCGAAATTTATGACCAGTTCGAGAAAAATATCCGCACGGAATACAAGCGCGTCCCGTGGTTTGTATTCAAGAAGAAGCGCAAAGAAATCTTGCAAAGCTTTCTCGCCAACGAGCGAATTTACAATCACCCACATTTTTCTAACATGCTGGAGACGCAAGCGCGGGAAAATTTGTCGCGAGCTATTGCGGACTTGTAATCACCCGCCCTTAACCGCCCTCAACATGGCTTTAGATCGGCCTGACAGGCTAGCATCGCAGGCGCTGATTTGGGTGTAGCGGCGTCTTGCTTTGCCGGGGATGCGGCCTAACTTTCCCAATTTGGTTTTTCCGAGCTTGTTTTCGCCGAAATTCTCTATCCCGCCGTATAGCTTTGACAGGGCTGCGGCGGGGCCGTTGGCGGCGATGAAACCGGAGCTAACCGAAACATTTTCGCTTGCGTAATGGCGTTTATAGCCGTCTACGCCCTCGCCCAAATCAATACGCTGATAACCCAGATTTTGTGCTTCGTCTATGAGGGCTTCGAGCAATTGAATGCCGGGGGCGAGTGTGTAATATTCGCTATTATAAGCCACCATCCAAGAGTGGAAAGTGGTGCCGTCCGACAACCCCAAATCAACGGCGGCCAATCGATCACCGAAATACATACAGTGCATATCGGTGCGCAGGTCCGCATCTTGTCCGCGCCGCCAAAGCTCGCTCAGAAGCGCCCGCGTCCAATCTGCGGACAGCACATCATATTTACCGCTCTCGTCGAATTTTTCACGCTTCCATTGCGTCAATTGGTCGAACACGGTTTGGTCGGTCGAATTAAATTCGAAACGGCGCGGGCCGTGTGCTTCGGACTTGCGGATACGGCGACGATTGCTCTTCAGGTGTCGGCGGTAAGAGCTGTCGCGGGCGGCACGCCAGTCTTCTGCGCCCATGCTTATATCCATGACCGTGCAGGGCGTTTTGTCCCGCACATAACCTGCGAGCATACTGCCCGTGTCGATTAACGTGGAGAAATGATAAGCACCAAACCTGGCTTGTTTAAGTATGGTGTGCGCGTTAAAACTGGTCTCGGGCGCACAGATAAAACCGTGATAATCGGTCATGGGCGCACCGACGGGGCGGGCGAAACCGACCTTGCCAGTGGCGTTGATTTGGGCTTGGAAGGGGAGGAAGGCTATGGGGTTCGCGTTTTTTGTAACCACCAATACATGGACATCACCGCTGAGACGGCCAAGCAATTGCGTATAGCCAATATGAAAATATGGGCTGTACAGAGCCGGATTGCCAGTACGGAATTGCGTCCACGCCGAAGCCTGTTCGGAGGTTAGTACCTCTATTGGCAGTATCATTGTTTGCAGGCTATCCACATCCCTCACCATAATTGTTGAAGGAGGTTATAGCAAAATTATGTAAAAACAGCCTTAATGCGGCGAAAGATTATATGGGAGGAACCGCAGAGCTAATGAGATTAAGCGGTAACGCCGTGGTGTCTTTGGCTTGGCGCAGGGCGATGCGGGATTGCACATCTGAAACCAACGAAAATGACAATAGTTTTTCGCGCAGGAAACGGTCATAGGCGTGCATGTCTGACGTGACAATGCGCAGCATATAATCGACTGCGCCCGTTACGACGGCACATTGCACCACTTCGGGCATAGTCTGAATAGCCTGCTCAAATTTCTCCATATTATCTTTGTTGGGCATGGCCAACTTGACCGCGACAAAGACCTCGAAATCTAGACCTAATTTTTCCCGCGACAGGCGCGTGACACGCTGCTTGATAATACCGTCTTCTTCCATACGTTTAATCCGGCGCCAGCACGGAGATGAGGACAGACCAACTTTATCGGCAATTTCAGCTACAGAAAGCGCGGCATCATTTTGGATGACATGCAGGATTTTGGCGTCAATACTATCAAGCTTAATAGACATATTATTTCTCATTATTCATAATTAGCGTAATTTTATGCCTATATATGCACTCAATAAAGATTATTTGCAAACATAAACGCCGAATAATCAGGTAATAATACCTAAAATTACTCCTCCAACAGGATTGTCTCTATGGTCGCCCACAAAACTAGCCGCAAAAACATATCTAACCTGCATGTCCCCGAGCCCCTAAACAGGCCAGGTGCGACGCCTGATTTTTCAGACCTGCATATGCCAGACCTTGTCTCTGACAAAACCCATACCCTGCCGCGTCCTATCCCTTTGGTGGATGCTTTTGAGACCGAGCAACTCGCGTCTGGGCTTGTACGGGTTTTGACACTGGATGGCCGCGCGAAAGGCCCTTGGGATCCCAAGCTTGATGCAGACACCCTGCGGCTTGGCCTGCGCAATATGATGCTTACCCGGAGTGTTGATAAGCGCATGTTCATTATACAGCGCCAAGGCAAAGCGTCATTTTACATGAAGAGCCTGGGCGAAGAAGCTATTGCCGTTGCCAGTGCTATGGCGCTTAAGGATACGGACATGGTGTTTCCGTCCTATCGCCAACAAGGTTTATTATTGACGCGCGGTTATCCTCTTAGGGATTTAATGTGCCAGGTTTTATCAAATTCCGGCGATAAACTTGAAGGCAAAGCTATTCCCATTTGTTATTCGTCCCGTGAAAAGGCGTTCTATTCTATTGGTGCATCCCTCGGCACACAAATGAGCCACGCCGTCGGCTGGGCTATGGCCTGTGCCTATAAGGGTACGGACGGTGTTTCGTGCGCCTTTACAGGTGAAGGTGCCACAGCAGAAGGCGATTTCCATTATGCTTTGACGTTTTCGTCCACTTACCGCGCCCCTGCCATTATCAATATTGTCAATAACCAATGGGCAATCTCGTCCTTTCAGGGCATTGCAGCAGGTGAAAGTAAAACATTTGCTTACCGAGGCCTTGGTTTTGGCTTGGCCAGCTTACGCATTGACGGCAATGATTTCTTGGCGGTTTATGCGGCGATTAAATGGGCGGCTGAAAGAGCGCGCACGGGCGGCGGCGCGACCGTTATCGAACATTTCACCTACCGCAAAGAGGGGCATTCTACCTCTGATGACCCAAGCAAATACCGGGCTAAGGATGAACCAAATGCGTGGCCGCTCGGCGACCCGGTTGACCGTCTGAAGCGGCATTTGGTTCTCATGGGAGAATGGGACGACGAACGCCACGAGGCGCTTGAAAAAGAATTGGATACCTATGTGCTGAAAATCTATAAGGAGGCCGAGAGCTTTGGGACATTAACCACGCAAACGGGGATTAACCCTGCCACGATGTTCGAGAAGGTTTACGAAGACATGCCGGAACATTTGCGTCGCCAGCGCCAAGAATTGGGGATATAGATATGCCTGATCAAGTTAGCCAAAAGCCCAAAATGAAACAAATGAATATGATCCAGGCGATCAATTCGGCACTGGATGTTAAAATGAGCCAAGACCCGGACGTGTTGGTGTTCGGCGAAGATGTGGGTTATTTCGGCGGCGTGTTTCGGTGTACGGCGGGTCTGCAAGAAAAGCACGGCTTGCACCGTTGTTTTGATGCGCCAATTTCCGAAGGCGGCATTGTCGGCACCGCAGTCGGGATGGGTGCATTTGGTTTGCGCCCTGTTGTTGAAATTCAATTTGCCGATTATATTTATCCAGCCTTTGACCAGATTTGTTCGGAGGCCGCTCGATTGCGTTACCGCTCTAACGGAGATTTTACCGCACCGATTACCATACGCTCCCCCATGGGCGGCGGCATTCACGGCGGGACATCCCATTCCCAAAGCCCCGAAGCTTTGTTCACCCATATAGCCGGGATTAAAACCGTTATCCCGTCCAATCCCTATGACGCCAAGGGTTTGCTGATTAAAGCCATTGAGGACAATGACCCGGTGGTGTTTTTCGAACCCAAGCGGCTTTATAACGGCCCGTTTTCCGGCGACCCCCACAGCCCGGCCAAGAACTGGGGCGGGCACGAGCTTGGCTTGGTTCCCGAAGGCCATTACACCATTGATTTCGAGAAAGCCCGCATCCACCGCGCGGGTAATGACCTCACCATTTTGTGCTACGGCACTATGGTTTGGGTGGCCGAAGCTGCCGTAGAGGCGACGGGCGTAGACGCGGAAATCATAGATTTACGTTCGCTTTCTCCGTTGGATTTAGACGCAATCGTCAAGTCCGTCACCAAGACGGGACGCTGTTTGATACTGCACGAAGCAACTCGCACGTCTGGCTTTGGCGCGGAGCTTATCGCAGAAGTACAGCAGCATTGTTTCTATGCCTTGGAAAAACCAATCGTGCGCGTAACGGGCTGGGATACCCCATACCCACACGCACTAGAATGGGAGTATTTCCCCGGACTAGAACGCTGTAGCGTTGCAATTAACCGGATTATGGAAGATTAGGTGAAGAACGCGTACCCAGCAAAGCGAGGCAAGGGCAAGCGCCCGTCGCGCCCTATGGCGCGCACCCGCGTAGCGTACCTGCTCTTGCAGGTTAGCGTGAGCGATATAACTCGCGATATAAAAAAGGAATGAAATGACTAAGCATATATTTAAAATGCCGGATATTGGCGAAGGTGTGACCGAAGCCGAAATAACGGAATGGCACGTCAAAGTCGGCGATAAGGTCGCAAGCGACGACCCCGTGTGTGATGCTATGACTGACAAGGCCACGGTTGAGCTTACGGCACCCGTCAGTGGTGTCGTGACCAGCGTTGGCTGTGCGGCAGGTGAAATTATGGCCGTTGGCGGTGCTTTGGTTGTTTTTGAAGCGGACGGAGAAGCAAGTTTGGACGGCGAAAGTTCCATTCCAACACCTATTAAAATGGAAGCCCCTAAAAAGCAGCAAAAGAAAACTAAACCTGTTCTTAAACCAAAAATAGCACCTGCTCCTGCTATCATAACTTCTGCACCCGGCACTAAACCGTTGGCCTCGCCCGCAGTGCGCCGCCGCGCCGAGGAACAGGGTATTGATCTGGCTTTAGTGCCTGCGTCTGGCAAAGCCGGGCAGGTCACCCACGGGGATTTAGACGCCTATGCCAAAGGCGGCGGCTCTAATTTGCAAAAACTGGCGGGCGGTACAGACATCAAAGTCACAGGTATGCGCCGGATTATTTCCGAGCGTATGAGCGAGAGCAAACGCCGTATTCCGCATTTCTCTTACGTCGAATCTATTGACATGACGGATCTGGAGAGCACCCGAGTGCATCTGAATGCGAACCGCGCACCCCACCAACCCAAATTAACCCTGATGCCGTTTTTCATGCGCGCTATGGTCAAAGCGGTGAAATTATGGCCCCAGTGCAATGCTACATTTGACGATGATGCTGGTATTATCACCCAGCACAATCCCGTACATATCGGCATGGCGGCGCAAACACCGGGCGGGCTGATGGTTCCTGTAATTCGCAATGCGGAAAGCCAAGACATCTGGCAGCTTTCAAACGAAATAGCCCGTATCGGGGAAGCGGCTAAGACCGGAAGCATTGCCCCAACAGAGCTATCCGGCTCGACCATCTCCCTGACATCGTTGGGCAAGCTGGCGGGCGTCATGGCGACGCCCGTGATTAACCGTCCGGAAGTGGCTATTTTATGTCCCAATAAGATTGTCGACACACCCGTCATCGAAAATGGTCAAATGGGTGTGCGCAAAATGATGAACTTCTCGACCAGCTTTGACCACCGGGTTGTAGACGGTTTCCACGCCGCCGAAATGGTCGCGTATATCAAAGGCCTTCTGGAACACCCAGCGGCTTTGTTTGTTGATTAAATTTGGCTTGCGAATGATAATACACTTCAACATCATACCCCCTCACCTTGTTCCTCTCCCCATGGGAGAGGAGACGTTACCGCATCTATCATCCCAACTTCTTGTTCTCGGACAGACTGTGGCAAATTTAATCTCTCCCATGGGGAGAGGTGCGCGACTGCGTGGTGAGGGGATGTAGTTTATAAGTAAAATCGCAACCTCCAAACAAATAAATTTACTGAAATAGAAAGAATATTATGGCTGAACATTTTACTTGTGATGTGCTGGTTGTCGGCTCTGGGCCTGGGGGTTATGTGGCGGCTATTCGTGCGGGACAGCTTGGGCTGGATACTATACTTGTCGAAGACGGTCGGCTCGGGGGGACGTGTTTGATACGCGGCTGTATTCCGTCCAAGGCACTGATTGAAGCGGCGGAGAAATTTGAACAAGCTGGTATTAATGCCAGCGGCAATTCCGAAATTGGTCTATCTGCGGATAAGCCCAAACTTGATTTCAAAAAAACCATCGCGTGGAAAGACGGGATTACCGACAAGCTCAGCTCTGGTGTGGGCGGGCTTTTGAAGGCGGCTGGCGTGCGGGTGGTGTCTGGCTGGGCGGTGTTTGAAAACGCCAAAACTTGTACGGTGGACGACGACAAAATCACCGCGACCAATGTTATTTTGGCAACGGGTTCCAAAAGTGTGGAGCTTCAAGGATTGCCATTTAGCGATGCGGTTCTCTCCTCCACCGAAGCTCTTGACCTTACCAATGTTCCGAAAAAATTGGCTGTGGTCGGTGCGGGCTATATCGGTATGGAGCTGGGCATTGCTTACCGGAAACTCGGCGCAGATGTAACATTCATCGAAGCCGCCAAAACCATATTGCCCGGTTTTGACAAACAACTTTCCGCACCCGTATCAAAATGGTTGCGTGACCACAAAGTCTCGGTGCAGACAAAAAGTTTTGCCAAGTCCGTAAGCACGAAAAACAATAAACACACTTTGACCTATACCGAGAAAAACGGCGCAGAGGTTAAGTTGGTTTGCGACAAAGTCCTGGTGACGGTTGGACGCATCCCAAACACCGAAGGCTGGGGTTTAGAAAATATGGCTATCGACATGGACGGCGCATTCGTCAAGGTCGACGATAAATGCCGCACGGCAATGCGCGGGGTTTACGCTATTGGCGATTTGGTCGGCGAGCCGATGCTGGCGCACAAAGCCTCCGCCCAAGGGGAAATGGTTGCCGAAGTAATTGCCGGGATAAACCGCAGCTTTGCTCCTGCTGCAATTCCGGCAGTGTGCTTTACCGACCCTGAAATCATCTCAGTCGGCCTGACACCAAGCAAGGCCAAAGACAAAAAACTTGATGTAGTC
This sequence comes from Robiginitomaculum sp., assembly GCA_026982415.1. Lineage (GTDB taxonomy): Bacteria > Pseudomonadota > Alphaproteobacteria > Caulobacterales > Maricaulaceae > Robiginitomaculum_A. The sequence continues at coordinate 9,778 of JALSHE010000093.1, read as the reverse complement.
GAGGGTAAATTCCGCTGGGCTGCCAATGGGCGGGCTTTGACCACAGGCACCGCAGATGGCGGTGGCTTTGTGCGTATCATTGCTCGTAAAGACAATGGCTTGATTTTGGGCATACAGGCGGTTGGCAAGCATGTCTCTGAGCTGAGCGGCGAATTTGTGCTGGCTATAGAAATGAACGCAACCTTGGAAGATATGGCGGGCACAATCCATGCCCACCCAACCCTGTCCGAAGCCACCATGGAAGCGGCTCTATCAGCCCTTGGACATCCCATACATTCTGTGTAAGGGTGCGGCGAAATAATTCTGTTTAGGGAACACATTATGGGCGGCAACACGCTTTTACAATTTCGGATGCTCGGCTTTGATGTGCGGCTGGATACTAGCTGGATTTTCATAGCAGGCCTGATTACATGGTCACTGGCTACGCGCTATTTGCCCTATGTTTTGCCCAACTATTATGCGGCTTTTTATTGGGTGCTGGCGTTTGCGGGTGCAGCAGGGTTTTTCCTGTCTATCTTGTTACACGAAATGGGGCATGCAGTAACGGCGCGTAGGTTCGGTATTCCCGTATTAGGCGTGACCCTGTTAATGTTTGGCGGCATAACCCAAATGGCGCGCAGAGCCAAATCTCCCAAGGAAGAAATCCTTATCTCTGGCGCGGGTCCGTTGGTCAATTTCTTGCTGGGTTGTTTGTTTCTTGTCCTTGCCGGATTAGCCCGTAGCCTGGAGTTAGGTGCGCCAATTTTGGTGATTTTAAATTACTTATCGTGGATAAATTTCATATTGGCTATCATCAATATGGTGCCCGCATTTCCCTTAGACGGCGGACAGATTTTTCGGGCGATCATGTGGAAGTTTCTGGGCGATTACCCAAAAGCAACCCGCATTGCGGCGCGGATCGGCATGGTGTTTAGTTACGCCCTGATGGCATGGGCTGCATGGGCCTTGATCAGGGGCAATTATATTGGCGGGCTGTGGTGGTTCTTTATTGCTATTATGTTGCACAATGCCGCGAAAGCAGCTGTCCAACATTACAAATAAACGGCGGAAACCTTAAGCGTATTTCTCGCCCAGATAAACCCGGCGGACATCTTCGTTGGCGCGGATTTCATCTGGCGTACCCTCAAACAACACATCGCCTTGGAACATGATTGAGGCACGGTCGACAATATCCAAGGTTTCGCGAACCCTGTGGTCAGTAATGAGAATGCCGATGCCGCGTTTTTTGAGATAGCGGATCAGATCGGAAATGTCATTGATGGCAATCGGGTCAATGCCCGTAAACGGCTCGTCTAGCAAAATAAATGAAGGGCGTGAGGCCAAGGCCCGCGCGATCTCAACGCGGCGGCGTTCTCCGCCCGATAGTGCAAGGGCCGGGCTTTTGCGGATATGGCCAATGTTAAGCTCGTCCAAGAGCGCATCAACATTACCGTCGCGCTTGGAGCGATCTTTCTCGGTCAATTCGACAACGGCGCGGATGTTTTCCTCAACCGTCAACCCGCGAAAGATACTTTCTTCTTGGGGTAAATAACCAACCCCGAGACGCGCCCTTTGATACATAGGCAGGTTAGTAATATTGTGTCCGTCCAATAAAATTTGCCCCCGGTCGGCCTCGATCAGACCCATAATCATATAAAAACTGGTGGTCTTACCAGCTCCGTTCGGCCCCATAAGTGCAACAATTTCGCCGCGTTTCACAGACAGAGTAATACCCTTGACCACGGCGCGGCCCTTATAAGATTTACCAATGCCGATTGCCGCCAAACCTTCTGTGGGCACATTATGTTCAAGCTCAGTCATATTTAGGAATTGCTACTTGCGACATTTTGCGCGTTCTTGATCAGGATGTTGACGCGCCCTTTAGCACCACATTTGCGACCCTTGCAGGTGCCGACAACGCGGGCGTTCTGGGAGCCTAAATTATAAAACAGCTTTTCACCCGTAATGACACTGCCATCAGCCTGCTTCATAATCACATTACCTGTGACAACAAATGTATCGTCGCGGCGGGTGTATATACCCTGCTTGCCGCGCACACTTTGGTCTGGTGTTAAATAATAGAAATTGCCAATGGCGATAATTTTAGAAATATCGCCTTGGCCAAGACTGCCGCCACCTGCGGTGAACACTTCCATTGTATCTGATAGTACGCGCACATTACCTTGGCGCACATCAACACCTCCGGTTAGGATAGATTTATCACCAGCATAAGAAACATTATCCGCCGTAATGTTGATCGGGGATGAACTACCCGAAGCAAATTGTGCAGAAGCATTGGGAGATATTATCAAACCCAAAATCAAGCACAAAAATAGCACCGTCAATGTTTTGTTTGTTTTTACAATCGCCATTTTGCTTCCTTTGTTTAATAGCCTACTCTTTGCCGCCAAATTTTATCTCGACACGGTCATTTCGTTCACACTCTCGCCCCGTACAATTTCCTGCGATTTTTGCGCGGTTAGTGTTTAGGTCGTAAATCATCTTGTTGCCTGTGATCGTACTGCCGTTATTTTGAACGAACCGTGCATTTCCTGTTACCGTGATAATCTCTTTATCGCGTTCGTAAACCCCTTTATCACCTGTGACGCGGTTTTCTGTGGTGATATATCTGAAATTCCCGACGGCGACAATTCGGTTTATATTACCTAATTTGATGAAGCTGCCCTCATTACCCTGTGAGGGAGTCGTGGTTTCGGTTCTAAATAAATCCATGCGGTCAGCTAAAATTGTCCCGTCTTTTTGTTTAACCCGTACATTGCCGCTGAGGATGGTTTTTGAACCACGGTAGGTTGCCCGCTCAGCTTTGACATCAATCGGGCCGTCATTCCCAAAAGAAACTTGTGCATAGGCAGGGTTTGCCAGAGCTAAGCCGCCCATCAAAACCAGATTGTAAGTGAATTTTATCATTCTTGTGCTCCGCGTAATTGCGGCTCAGTACCGCTGAGCGCATCATCGGCCTTTTCGGGAATGATCCGCGCCGTCATGCCGCCTTTGAAAACAAATTCGGAATAATTATCGTTGATCTCATAAGCATTGCCGGCGGCGCGGCCAAAGGCACCCATGCAATCAATCGGCTCATCGCCCTCGATACGCTTGCCTTTGACAAAAATTCGCGCGTGATTGGTTTTACAATCATAGCCATCGTCTGTCTTCAAGCGCACTTCCTGGTGTAACTCTAACACTTGGGTTTCAGCATTATAAAGACCTGTTAGAGCAAAAACCTGGCTCTCATTGGCTTCGCCTGTGCGCAAGAAATTCAAGACCGGGTTGGTTAATTTGGTCTCGTCCGGGTTTTGAATGAAGCGTGTCGCCGTGTCGGCTGAAATCCGGTACGGCAGGCCGTCCGCCGTTCGCCCTTTGTAAACCGGGTTTGTAAATTTGACGGTTTCATCCGGATTATCTTCTGGCGGTCTAGCTTTGGGGGTTGAGATAAAATACCACAGCAAAGTCAAAAGCAAAACACCCGAAAAGGCGATCAATAATAACCGGGCATAGCGAATAAACGTACTGTGCCGCCGTGCGGCATCCAAAGAAAGCGCGTGGCGCGGCTCCCAGTGGGCGAGAGCGTGGCCATTACCGTCTGCACTATCTGCACTAAATGTTGTCATAACTATTCACGCGCGCGTTAAAATTGGTTCTCTCATATAGTATTCAAGCATAATATGCGACACTAGAATGCAGGCAATAGATTACAGCTTGGTTAGCGAAAAACTTACCAGAAACTCTATATGGGGTCTATCTGAAACTATGTGAGAAAATATCCACATCGTTCCAGCCAGCAATATCCAAGCCAGCCCGTGTCGGCATAAATTCAAAACAGGCTTTGGCCAAATTATATCTGTCTTCGCGCATCAAGCGCGCTGTCAAAATCCGCTGTAACTGGTGCAGATATAAAACGTCCGATGCCGCATATTCCAATTGTTGTTTTGTCAAACCGTCTGCGGCCCAATCAGAGGATTGCTGTTGTTTAGATAAATCTACATTGAGGAGTTCTTTACACAGATTTTTCAAGCCGTGAGCGTCCGTATATGTCCGCACCAAAGCAGACGCAATTTTTGTGCAATATATAGGCGCGCAATCAACGCCGAGGTTTTGCTTGAGCATGGCTACATCAAAACGGGCAAAGTGAAAAATTTTCTCAACCTTGGTATCCGACATTAGCGTCTTTAAATTTGGGCAAGCATAAGAACTCCGATCCATCTGCACAATATGAGCATCGCCGTCGCCTGCGGATAATTGCACCAAACACAATTTATCCCGCACTAGAGACAAGCCTTGTGTCTCCGTATCCACAGCCACAGATGCTCCAAACTCCACCCCGTCCGGCAGGTCACCTTTATGTAAATGTATCGTCATTATCTTCCCTTGTTATTATCATTCTTATTGCTGCATGGCTCGCCGAACCGAGGTTCCCTTTTTGGGAGCGTAGGTTGGTGCCCTGGAGAAGACTCGAACTTCCACTTCCATAAGGAAACTAGCACCTGAAGCTAGCGCGTCTACCAATTCCGCCACCAGGGCGCATTAACCGTAGTTAAAGCGAGGTGAGGATTTAGACCAGTCAGCATGGCGGGTCAATCACCTTAATAGATTCTGCGCTCTAAATCGTCACACTTGCCATTCAGGCGTGGACAGACGCCTGTCCGGGGCGTAAATGTTGCGTAGAATTGAGTAAACGGTTTCGGAGAAATGTATGTCAAAGGGTTTAGTCTGTGTATTTGGTGCCAATGGTTTTTTGGGACATTATGTGGTCAGGCGGTTAGCCAAAGATGGCTGGCGAGTGCGGGCTTGTGTCCGTCGACCTCATATTGCAGGCGAGCTAAAAGTCATGGGCGCGGTCGGTCAAATACAATTGGTACAAGCCAATGTCCGTTATAAGAAATCCGTAGAGCTAGCTGTTGCGGGCTGTGATGCCGTTATTAATTTGACCGGAATATTGATTGAACAAGGCCACCAAAACTTCAAGGCCGTGCATGTTCTCGGCGCCAAAAACATAGCCGATGCCGCTCAAAACACAGGGATTACTAATCTTGTGCATATTTCAGCCTTGGGTGCAGACCAGCAAAGCAATAGTCGCTATGCCCGTTCAAAAGCTAAAGGGGAACAAGCGGTTGCGGCGGCTGTCGCCAGTGCTGATATTGTTCGCCCGTCCATATTGTTTGGTGAGGGAGACGGGTTTTTCACCCGCTTTGCCGGTCTCGCCAATTTAACCATGGCTCTGCCACTTCTTGGCGGCGGCATAACAAAGTTTCAGCCGATCTATGTAGACGATCTCGCCAATGCTATTTGTAAAATAGTCAATCGAGGCTCAAGTGGGGCAATATGGGAACTCGGTGGGGCGCAGACATTTAGTTTCAAAGAATTACTACAAATCGTACTTGACGCAATCGGCAAGAAGCGCGCCCTTCTGCCTGTTCCGTGGGCAGTCAGTAGCCTTATGGGGGTGTTCGGAGAAATTTCTGGTTATATCCCGCTGGTCAAACCATTTCTGACTCGTGACCAAGTCAAATTGCTCAAGATAGACAATGTGGTTAGCGGTAATTATCCCGGCCTATCGGATCTCGACATTGAGGCCGAAACCATAGATGCAATTATTCCAGCAAGTTTGGCGCATTTTCGAAAGTACGGACAATTCCACCAAGCTGAGGCTGGCTAGAGCCTCACCCGCTTACAGACACAAAGTCAGGCGCTCTAGGCTTTGTATAAACGAAACGCGCCTTGCATATATGTCACGGCTTGACCCGTAATAAATACGCTGTTTTTTTCCAGCCTCAACTTAAGCGCGCCGCCCCGCGCCGAGGCTTGATATGCCAGCATTTCCTGTTTATCCAAGCGGTCGCCCCAAAAAGGGGCTAGGGACGCATGGTTTGAACCCGTTACCGGGTCTTCATCAATACCAAATGCAGGTACAAAATAGCGGCTAACAAAATCATATCTTGCATAAGTAGCGCCGATGTCACTGTCTCCGGGCGCCATTATAATAAGGCCGTCATCAACATTTTTTTGGGAAGACAAAGCAGATATAACACTAAAATCCGGTTTAAACTCTGCAACGGACTTTGCGTTGGGGAACATCAAGAATATATTTTTGCGTGATTGCCAAGCCGCATTTGGTAGTTGGTTAAAGGCATCAAGAAAGTGTGCGGTTAATTCTATTTGCTCCATCTCAAAAACTGGAGCCTGCATTTCATAACCATCTTGCGTAAGTGAAACGTGCAGGGTGCCAATTTTTGTTCGGAAAGTAATAGGAGAATGTGCACCTAACTCACTTAGCATCACATGTGCAGAAGCGATTGTTGCATGGCCACAAAAATCAACTTCATGCAGTGGGGTAAACCAACGTAAATCATAATCGCCGTCTTTGCGGGCTACAACAAATGCAGTTTCGGACAGATTGTTTTCAAGTGCTAGGGCTTGCATGGTTTTGATGGGCAGGAAAGTATCAAGAATTACAACAGCGGCAGGATTTCCCGCGAACAACTTATCTGTAAAAGCGTCAATTTGGTAAATAGGATATGTTTGCATATCTGTCATGCATAGGCTCTGAACTTAAGCTGACAACTGTTCAGTAGATTTACGGAGCTGTTTGCCGCGAACATACCGGATTGATGCAAATAATTCACTGACGATAACCGGCTTGGTTAAAAACACGTCTGCGCCAGCGGCAAGGCACTGAGCATTGTTCTCGGCGGAAGCGTCTGCGGTAAGCGCAATTATTGGCACGTCTTTATGGGGGCCTTCTTTGGCTCTAATCGCTTCGGTTGTTTCGATGCCTCCCATAATTGGCATACGTATATCCATCAGGATAACATCAAAAAACTGCTCTTCCAGCAAGTCGAGGGCTTCCAGGCCATTACAAGCGGCACTTACGGTACAGCCCGCTGGCTCAAGTAATGAGCGCACCACTTCCTGGTTTGCAAGAACATCTTCGACGATAAGAACATTAAGCCCGTCCAGCTGATCCGGCGTTACCCGTTGACCTTCGGTTCTAGGTTTGCGTCTGGTAAACCCACCGCGTTCGCTTTCTGCTCGGGCGCGTTTCTCTCGCTCAACACGGGCGCGTTCAAGCACAAGAGGTACTGCTGTTGCCGGAATGAGATCTTGTTCACTATCGGCATTGGCTTCACGTTCGGCTTTTTCATCTCTAAGGCGTTTGCGTTCTTCCATTTCCTCCATAGTGACGGCTGGACTAAAAGTAATGCCGTGATCTTCATGGGAAATACAACCAAATTTCGGGACGCCTGTTTGTGGGTCACAAGCAGCGAGTTCCGCATCTACAGTTTTTAGGCTAAGAGCAAATTCGGAACCAAATCCAAGCTTTGTTGTCACGACTACATCCCCGCCCATGACCCGTGCAAAACCGCGCGTTACAGCAAGACCAATACCAGCACCGCCGTAATCGCGGGTCATAGAGCTGTCCGCTTGAACAAATGGCCTAAACAAATCACCCTTCATGTCATCATCTATACCAATACCGGTGTCGGCAATAATTATTGATAGCCCACATACATTAGGGTCATCTCCTGGCTTAATGTCAGGATCCATCATGGTAATGTGAATATGAATGCGGCCTTCGGTGGTGAATTTAACGGCGTTGGACACCAAATTATTCATGGATTGGGCCACGCGTTTTACATCCAGCATCAATTCAGCTGGTACATTTTCAGCAACACCATATGTGAAAACAACCTTTGGGCTGACTTTATCTTGCCACTTATTATAAATGTCCGTGGTGATTTTACGAATGTCGGAAGGCTCTGCATATGTTTGCAAGTCGCCTGATTCCAGATATGTCATATCTAATATCCCCGTTAACAGCTCGAGCAGACCTTCACCCGATTCTAGTATTATTTTATTTTGGTCTCGTAAGGTTTGGGTATCCCCATATTGTGATAATAGATCAGCAATTCCTATGATACCGTTAAGAGGTGTACGAAATTCGTGAGACATAACCGATAAAAATTGCTTTTTTGCCCGCTCGCCAGCTTCAAGGGCGATTTGTGCAAGCTCTAGTGTGTGCAAAACCTTTTTACGCATGTTGGCAATATTGAAACCTGCAACGGCTAAACCAAACAGCGCCATGGCCAAAACACTTAAAATAAGAGCAGCTTGTTTGTTAGCCGCCGCTTCGGCTCGTGCTGCTTTGGCTTCGCGCTCTAAGCCTTCCGCGCGTTCTTTTTGCCGCGCTTTATCATTTTCCAAAGATGCATGCAGGCCCGAAACACCTTTATTTTGGAAGCGAAGCAGGCGCTGTATCATAGTTTTGGAGCGCTGGCTTTGTAATTTAGTCGCGGTTTTTACGTCGCCCTTGGCGAGGGCAATCAGCATTTCCGCGTGCAGGCGCTTGCCTTGATAGCCAGCGGGATCTATTTTATTGTCTATGGCAATCCTATCAAATTTCGCAAACTCCCTTTCGGCGGCACGTGCCTGCCCCAGACCAGCCAAAGCAATGGCACGTTCAGAAACCAGCCCAATTTTCCGGGTTGGATCGATTGTGTTTTGTAATCCGACATCGATTGTTTTCAGTGCAGCCTGATAGTGTTCGGCATTGTTTTGCGCTTGGGCAAAACGGTAATAGACCAGTGCATTGACGCCTTGGTCAGATTTATTACTGATGCGAAACAAAATTTCCGCCAGCTTTTCCGCCGTTTCGTAATCACGCCAGGCGTCAAAAGCGTAGATCATGTTGTTGATCAGGCTAATGCCGTCAATTTGACGTCCGGACGTGAGGCCTGCTTCAAGTACTAATTCCGTGGTTCCAATACCATTTTCTAGATTGTACAAGATAAGCTGGAGATATGAAATTAAGTCGTAAGTTTCGTATTTAACTTCATCAAAATCAGCGCCCAGCTTATTTGGTATTAAATTTAACGCTATTTGGGCGTCTTTGAGGCCGACATCAAATTGGCGACCATATACTTGTAAACTAGACTTCATCAAAGCCGCACGTTGCGCTACAAACCAATCCTGATCGTTTTGGTAGTTCTGAAGGCGCGTGAGAGTAGATTTTGCGGGTTCAATATTGGTGTTTTGATTAATCAATTGTTTCTGGAGGTCAAAAATTGCGGCTATTTTCATATCTCGGTTAGAGTTTTGTTGTTTCGCTTCTTTTTGATAGAGTGTATAAATTTTTGATTTGGGCAAGTTGGTTCGAAAAAATGCTGTATCCATAGCCAGCAACCTCAAAACCTTTAGCCGGTCAGCGTCTGGCAGCGAATCCAATTTTAAATCTTCTAATGATATGGAGGCTTTAAGTATTAAATTTTGCTGCTCAATTTTTTGAGCAATGCGTAAAGCGCGCTCTGTTGTTTCAGGGGGAACCAATGAGTTTGATTGCGCAAAAACCGACGAGAAACAGGCGAATATGCTCATCAATAGCACGAATAACCCGGCACAGTATTTTAGATAAACTCTATATATATACGGTGATTTATGCACAATTCCCTCGATTTTTGCCATTTGAGCATAAAACCGTTAGGATTTTCCTACTTTTCTGTAATGAGGGTAAAAGGGCTATTTTCAAGAACCAATAACCGCCAAATGGGCGCACTAAAATAGTTGTGCTTCAGACAAAACAAAACCCGTTACGAACGTAACGGGTCACCCACTCCAGCCAGAAATTTTATAATAATTAAAAATTGATAACAATCGGGATGCCGCCTGTTACGATTTCTACTTCTTGGTTGGTAAGTTCACGCATAATGAAGTCCCCATCTAGTTGTTGATAGTTGCCCGCTTACCTACCCTCAATGGTAAATAAGTGGTTACTAAGAGTGGTTAA
>JALSHE010000092.1 GCA_026982415.1 Robiginitomaculum sp. | reverse complement strand
CGACGATAGGGCAGCGCCCCTCCCCGACCACATTAAAATACCATTCCCAGGCTTCTGGGTTTATGGGTTCGCCGACCGTGCCCAAGATACGCAGGCTCTTACGGCTTGTCGCCTGCACCGGCCCGTCGCCCTCGCGCATCAAAGCACGGATAGCCGTGGGCGCAGTGTAGAATAATGAGACTTGGTGCTTGTCGCAAACCTGCCAGAACCGCGACGCATCGGGATATGTGGGTACACCTTCAAACATGACGGTGGTCGCACCATTGGCCAAAGGGCCGTAGACAATATAGGTATGCCCGGTCACCCAGCCCACATCCGCCGTACACCAATAGACATCTGTCTCTTTGAGGTCGAACACATATTCATGGGTCATAGACGCCCACACCAAATAGCCGCCCGTGGTGTGCAATACACCTTTGGGCTTACCCGTAGAGCCGCTGGTATATAGAATAAACAAAGGGTCTTCGGCGTTCATGGGCTCTGCCGGACAATCATAGGACACGCCCTCCAGCGCTTCATGTAGCCAGACATCCCGACCCTCCACCATAGTCACATCACCGCCCGTGCGCCTTACGGTCAGCACGGTTTTAACAATACCCGCTATATCACAAGCCGCATCGCAATTGGCCTTGAGCGGAATTGGTTTCGCTCCGCGCAGACCTTCGTCTGCGGTAATGACAAATGTGCTGTCGCAATCAACGATTCGCCCCGCCAGAGCTTCGGGAGAAAAACCACCAAACACCACGGAATGCACCGCGCCAATACGCGCACAGGCCAACATGGCATAGGCAGCTTCCAATATCATCGGCATATAAATGGTGACCCGGTCGCCTTTACGCACGCCGAGCTTTTTCATGACATTGGCAAAGCGGCAAACCTCGCGGTGCAGTTCGCGGTAAGTCAGGGTGATGCTGTCGCTCGGGCTATCACCCTCCCAGATAATCGCCGCCTTGTCGCCGCGCGTTTCCAAATGCCTGTCGATACAGTTCTCTGATACGTTCAAAACCCCGTCGCCATACCAAGCCACATGCAAATCGGACTTATCCCAGCTGACATCTTTGACCTTGGTATAGGGCACTGTCCAATCGAGCCGCTTACCCTGCTCGCCCCAAAATTTTTCAGGATTAGCAATAGAGCGCGCATACATATCGGCATATTTTTCAGGCGATAAATTTGCTTGTTTTTGAAACACAACGGGGACTTTATAAACGGGGTCTTTGTGGGTCATAATACACCTTTCCTTTGTTTCATTGCTCTTATGAGGAACCAAATAGCACCATGTGCCAACTCTTGTAAATCAATGAATTTTTTGTAGTGGCAATGAGGCGCTCTGTGAAATCGGCAAATTTTGTTATGGTTTGTTTTTATCTTTTTAGAGGCTGTATAAGAACATACAAACCTGAGGCTTGAGAAAGGCTTGGATTTTTTGGCAGGTAGTATAGGGTGGGGGAAATTTCATCTGGAGGTAAGTATGAAACATGTTCTTTTGGCCAGCCTGCTCTTTCTGGCAGCGTGTAATAATAATGATGCGAAACCACCCGAGCAAGCGGCGAACCCTGAGGCGAAAAACCAAGTTGCCAAAACCCAGGCTACCGTAAAAATGTATGCTCTGGAATGCGGCTTAATCGATATGCTGGATTTATCTCTATTTGATAAAGGCGGCGCTTACGCAGGGCGCACCAATAAAGCCGTGGACAGTTGTTATTTGATCCGCCATCCCAAGGGCGATTTGTTGTGGGATACGGGCTTGCCGGATGCCCTCAACGCGATGAAAGACGGCGTCACCAACGGGCCATTTCATCTCTCGGTGCCCACCACCTTGGGAAGCCAATTGGATGCACTGGGGGTAAACCCGGCAGATATAGAATATCTCTCCGTGTCCCATTCGCATTTTGACCATGTGGGCAATGCGGGTGCTTATGCGGCTTCAACTTTTTTGGTAAGCGAAGCCGAACACACCCATTTATTTCGCGACGACGCCCGCAAGGACACGCAAACTTTCCCCGCCTATAGTGCGCTGGAAACGGCAACAACTGTGAAATTCAAAGGTGAATATGATGTGTTTGGCGACGGCACCGTAACCATTATCGAAACGCCTGGCCATACGCCGGGACATACGGTTCTGAAACTGGAATTAGCCAAAGCTGGCACAGTGTTGCTAACAGGTGACCTTTATCATCTGCATGAGGCCAGAGAAAAGCGGACAATCCCCGTTTTCAATACCGACGCCGAAGAAACCTTGCGCTCCATGGATAAATTTGAAGCCCTAGCCAAAGCAAGTAATGCCAAGGTCATTATTCAGCACTCGAGAAAAGATTTTGAATCCCTGCCAAAGCCACCGCTCTATCTGGAGTAAACCGCCTAGTGGGGCATTATGATTTCTATATCCGAAAACTCGCTTGGACGGATATAATCCTGGTCAAACCACGGTTGTTCTGCGGACGAAAACGTCTCCAACAACCAATCCGCCGTGGTATTAACCCTGCCGAGTTGTGTTGTATGGGGCGCGCGCACCAGCCAAAAATTATAAGAATATACAATCTCGTAATCGAGCATCACAAGTTCCGGATATAATTGAGCCATATAGGTCGGCAACATGGTAATACCCGCGCCGTTTAGCACTGCGCTTAGTATAACCGAGCATGAATTGGCACTTAAGGACGGTGTGGCCAATTCGCGCAAGGCTCGGGATTTTTTCTCCCATTCTTCCACTACAAGGCCGGAACGGCGCAAATACATCAAATGGTAGTTAACTGCGTCCTCCATAGTCCGTGGAATGCCGTTTTTTTCTTTATAAGCGCGGCTGACCATAGGCACATAATGCAGGGATCCGAGCCGCTGGGCGACAAATTCCATGGGCTTGCTTGTGTTAAACTGCACGGCGAGATCCGGCTCATGATCCGAATCGATAACAGCGGTATTTTGGGTATAAAAACTAAGGTTAAGCCCCTTGTTTTCCGCTTGGAACGCTGCCAAATTAGGCATAATCCAATCAGTAACCAAGCCGTCAAGACAGCGCAGCAACACATCTCCAGTGCCGGATTTATCCAAACTACTGGCCATGCGTTCAATACTGGTGGCGCTCCGGTTCATAGCACTGGCATGGCTAAGCATGGCTTTGCCAATTTCGGTAGCCAACATACCCGATGTCGTGCGCTTAAACAATTGTATGCCGAGGCGGGCTTCAAGATTGTCAATGCGCTTGGATATAGTCGGTTGCGTTCGCCCTAAAAGCACCGCAGCCTTGGAAATAGACCCGGTTTTTGATATAGCCAAAAACACAGAAAAATCGTCCCAGCTCACAAGGCGCGAAATTTTATCTATACCCGCCATACAATCATTGCACTCCCTCAATCAAATTTTTTGCTTAATAACATGCACATACAGGCAAATCCAGTACTACTCGGTTTTTCACCTCGGAAAACTGGCTGGCTGGCAATGTTTGTAGCATATTTCCACCATACCAAGGTGGTTCAACTTGCTGTTCTTGTGATTGGGGCAAGTTACCGAGGTGAAAAACCTAGCGGGGCGCAAGGTTTTTCACCTCGTTTTTTTATGCACGACATTTACTTGCAATTTGCTGTGCATTCGGTAAACCGCCGCTATGAATAATACAATATCCCAAAAGCCTAAATCCTCCATGTGGGCTGACCTTGGTCCCGTCCTCGCTTATGTCTTGGTTTTCAACCTTGCCCGCAAGATGATTGACGCAGACAGCCAGTTTAACCTGCTCGGCATGAGTGTGCCGGGCGAAGACGCACCGCTTTATATCGGTGCTTTGGTTTTTGCCGTCGCAATCATTATTGCCGTCATTCACTCCAAGATGAAAACCGGACAGGTGTCTATCATGCTTAAGGTGACGGCAATAATAGTTCTCGGTACTGCAGCTATTACCATTGGCTTTAAAAGCCCGACCGTGTTTAAAATGAAACCTACCGCCATTAATTTGCTGTTTGGCGGCACTATATTAGGGTCTCTAGCGCTGGGTAAAAATGTGTTCAAATTGATGTTCGCCGAAGTCTACAAGCTACCGGAAAAAGCTTGGCGAACATTGGCATTTAGATGGGGCATATTCTTTCTTTTCCTCGCAGTCCTCAACGAATATATCTGGCGCAATTATTCGGTGAAATTTTGGACGGACTTCAAGCTGATTGGCATGTTGCCCATCACATTGGTCTTTACCATGCTCAACATGCCGCTTTTGATGAAGCATATGCCGGAACTTGGCGCTAAATCTGAAGAAGATTAATTCAAAGATTGCGGCCTTAGATTTGCCGCGCTATACTATAATTCACACTTGCTAAAAGGATATTCTCATGGCTTCTCTTGACAGTTTTAATTGTAAACGCGAAATGACGGTGCGCGGCGGCACCTATACATATTTTGACCTAAAAGAAGCCGAGAAGAACGGCCTTGAGGGGATTTCCAAACTGCCTTACTCACTCAAAGTATTGTTGGAAAATCTACTGCGCAATGAAGACAATAAAACCGTTACCAAGGACGACATCCTTGCCATCAAGGACTGGCTGAAAACCAAGACGTCCACCCACGAAATTGCGTTCCGCCCGGCGCGCGTATTGATGCAAGATTTCACTGGCGTGCCTGCCGTAGTTGATTTGGCGGCTATGCGCGATGCAGTGGTCACGCTGGGAGCTAAAGCCGACGCCATCAATCCGCAAAACCCTGTGCATTTGGTTATCGACCATTCGGTCATGATTGATTATTCTGGCACAAACCTCGCCTTTGCTAAGAACGTCAAGCGCGAATATGAACGTAACGGCGAACGCTATGATTTCTTGAAATGGGGTCAAACCGCCTTTGATAATTTCGCTGTTGTTCCGCCGGGAACGGGTATCTGTCACCAGGTTAATCTGGAACATCTCGGTCAAACTGTGTGGACAAAAACCGAAGGCGGAGAAACCTTTGCATTCCCGGATACGCTCGTTGGCACCGATAGCCACACCACTATGATTAACGGCCTGTCCGTCCTTGGTTGGGGTGTTGGCGGTATTGAAGCCGAAGCCGCTATGCTCGGACAGCCAATCTCCATGCTCATCCCCGAAGTTATCGGCATGGAACTGACCGGAAAAATGCCCGAAGGCGCGACCGCAACCGACCTAGTGCTTATTGTTGTCGCGCAGCTTCGCGCCCACGGTGTGGTCGGTAAGTTCGTCGAGTTTTTCGGCGAAGGTCTCGACCATCTCTCCCTTGAAGACCAAGCAACTCTGGCCAATATGGCGCCGGAATACGGTGCCACTTGCGGCTTCTTCCCCGTAGACGAAGACACTATCACTTATCTTAAGGCCACCGGACGCGACGCGGGGCGTATCGAACTGGTTGAGAAATATGCCAAAGCCCAAGGCATGTGGCGCGGTGATGTCATCCCTGTGTTCACGGATACGCTTCACCTTGATATGGGCACGGTAGAGCCTATGATTTCAGGGCCAAAACGTCCTGAAGAAAAAATTTCCCTAAAAACCGCGAGCCACGATTTCGGCAATATATTGCGCAATACATTTGATAAATCCCCAATGGACGGCGCACCCACGCCCGTTAAAGGCCAGGATTTCGCAGTTGACCACGGCGATATTTTCATTGCCTCGATTACGTCTTGTACCAACACCTCCAACCCCAGCGTTATGATCGGCGCGGGTTTGTTGGCCAAGAAAGCCCATGCTTTGGGTTTAAAGCCCAAGCCCTGGGTCAAAACCTCTCTCGCACCTGGCTCTCAGGTTGTGGGTGAATATCTCAAGAAATCTAATCTCCAGAAACATTTGGACGCCCTCGGCTTTAACGTGGTCGGCTATGGCTGCACCACTTGTATCGGCAATTCTGGCCCTATCGCGCCTGAGCTTTCCGAAGCCATTAAGGACGGTGATCTCATCTCGTGTTCCGTTCTGTCCGGCAACCGCAATTTCGAAGGCCGGATTGGCCCGGATATTCGCGCTAACTTCCTGGCCTCACCACCGCTTGTGGTCGCTTATGCTTTGGCAGGTTCCATGCACCATAATTTCGAAACGGATCCGCTTGGTGTGGGGTCGGACGGTAAGGAAATATTCCTGCGCGACATTTGGCCAACGTCCAAGGATATTGACGCTCTGGTGCGCAAAACCATCACCCGTAAAATGTTCGTAGACCGCTATAAAGACGTCTATAAAGGCGACCAACAATGGCGCGACATCAAAGTCGAGGGCGGCGAAACCTATAATTGGAACACCAGCTCCACCTATGTCCAGCACCCGCCCTATTTCGAGGGCATGACCATGACACCCGACGCGGTTGAGGATGTCAAAAACGCCAATATTCTAGCTCTGCTCGGCGAGGCCATCACCACTGACCACATCTCGCCAGCGGGTGCCATAGCGGCAGACAGCCCGGCGGGCGCATATTTATCAGAGCGCCAAGTGCCGCGCAATGAGTACAATTCTTACGGGTCCAGACGCGGTAATCACCAGATTATGATGCGCGGCACCTTTGCCAATATCCGTATTGAAAATAAAATGGTGCCGGGCACAACGGGCGGCGTGGCCAAATATGTGCCAACAGGCGAAATCATGTCCATCTATGATGCGGCCATGAAATATAAAGACGACGGCAAAGACTTGGTCATACTCGCTGGCGGCCTGTACGGTAATGGTAGCTCACGCGACTGGGCTGCCAAAGGCACGATTTTGCTCGGCGTCAAAGCCGTTATCGCCAAAAGCTTTGAGCGCATTCACCGCTCTAATTTAATTGGCATGGGCGTCTTACCGCTGGAGTTTGCAGACGGTGAAGGCTGGCAAGAACTTGGCCTGAACGGTAGTGAAACCATCGACATTGGCGGCGTTAACGACATCACCCCGCGCTCCAGTATAGATGTGAAAATCACAGACAAGGACGGCAAAACCAAAACCATCAAAGCCCGCGTCCGGATTGATACGGAAAACGAGCTGGAATATTATCGCCACGGCGGTATTTTACACTATGTGCTGCGCAATCTAGCGGCGGCGGCACAGTAGGTTTTGACCAACAAATTACTGCAATGAAAACCATCTTGTTTCTCTGTGTCGCAAACTCCGCCCGCTCGCAAATGGCGGAGGGCTTAGCGCGGGATATGTTCGGTGAGCGGGTTTCTGTGCTAAGCGCAGGCTCTGCACCCGCCGGGGTTAATCCCTACGCCGTGCGGGTGATGGCCGAAAATGGTATTGACCTTTCGGCGCACACATCCAAATCCGTTAATGGTATCGACCTTGCCAAAGTAGACTTGATCATAACCTTGTGCGCGGACGAGGTCTGCCCCATTGTCCCTGCCACCGTCAAGCGCCTGCATTGGCCACTACCCGACCCCGCGCCAAATACGAAAAGTGCTGCGCCAAATTTGGACAAAGACCAGCTTATGGACCGATTTCGCACAGCGCGGGACAAAATTTCTGCCAGATTAAGCAATCTCGACCTTAACACCCCTTGACTGAACTCAAATGAACGGCGATAAAAGGGCATGCTTAAGTCGGAACTGATAGAAAACTTGGAACGCGAAAACCCGCACCTCAGCCCTGAGGAATGCGAGCGGGTGGTTGCCATATTCTTTGAGAGTATCACCCAGACCCTTGAAGCTGGCGCCCGTGTCGAATTGCGCGGCTTTGGCAGTTTCACACCGCGCCGGCGCAAAGCCCGCGCCGCTCGTAATCCGCGCACGGGCGAATCTATTGCTATCCCTGAAAAATTCGTACCGTTCTTTCGCACGGCCAAGGGTCTAGCAAAAAAAATCGACGACGCCAGCCCACAATAAAGCCAATTTTGGCGTATTTTGATGCTTTCACGGCGTTTTCCATTTGATGTGCCGTATTGACGAAAGCCGTTTTTTGGTGTCATATCCGCGCGTTATAAACTTAATCCTTAGGGGAAAATTATGGGTATGATCTCAGAATTTAAGTCTTTCGCAATGAAAGGCAATCTTGTCGACATGGCTGTCGGCGTTGTTATGGGTGCCGCATTCGGTACCGTTGTTAAATCATTTATTGATGGTATTTTCATGCCAGCCATCAGTCCGATTATGGGCGGCATTGATTTAGCCAGCATGAAATACACTATGAAAGACGCCGTAATGGAAGGCGACAAAGTTATCAAAGACGCCGTTGTTATGAATATCGGCGATTTCCTAACTGCGTTAATTTCTTTCATCATCGTTGCCTTCGTTATGTTCATGATCATCAAAGGTATGAACAAATCCAAGAAAAAAGAAGAAGAAGCACCTTCTGCCCCACCGGCACAAGAAGTGCTACTCGCAGAAATCCGCGATTTACTGAAAAAGTAAATTTTGCAAACTATGCAAGAAAAAGGGTGTCGCAAGGCACCCTTTTTTTGTTAGGGTCAACCATATGATAACCCAAGTGAAAATATGCGGCCTTACCCGACCGACGGATGTGCAAGCGGCACTAAGGCATGGCGCGGATATGCTTGGGTTTATTGTTGAGGCCAAGAGTTCGCGGCGGTTGAGTGTAGTTGAAGCGGCGCGGATTTCACGGCCTGCAATTGGGTGTGCGCAACGTGTCGCGGTGACGGTTAATGCTGATGAGGGTTTACTAGAGCGCATAGCAAGCCAGATGCAGCCTGATTTTTTGCAAATGCACGGAGACGAAAGTCCGAAGTGGGTGCGTAAAGCCAAAGCCCTGACCGGGCTACCGATTATCAAAGCCGTCGCCATACGTGACCGATCAGACCTCGGACACATCAAAGCATATGAAGCGTGTGCTGATTATATCTTGCTCGACGCCAAAGTACCCAAAGGCGAAAGCCAGCGCGGTGGGCATGGGCTTAGTTTTGATTGGGATTTATTGCGGGGTTTCACCTGCTCGACCCCACTCATATTGGCAGGTGGACTTAACCCGCAAAACATTATTGCGGCAAAGCGCACAGGTATAAAATTTTTCGATGTCTCCTCTGGTGTTGAGCGGGAACCCGGCGTAAAAGACCACGAGAAAATTCGTGCGTTTATGAAAGCAGTACATGACTAATTACCCAGACGAAAACGGACGCTTTGGCAGTTTTGGCGGGCGCTATGTGGCGGAAACGCTCATGCCACCCATTCTGGCGCTGGAATCCGCTTATAAAGAAGCCCGTAAAGACCCCTCGTTCTGGGCGGAATTTGATAATTTTGCACAACATTATGTTGGCCGCCCTAGTCCGCTCTATTTCGCGGAACGCCTAACGGAGTACGGAAAAGGTGCGAAAATATATCTCAAACGCGAAGACCTCAACCATACGGGCGCCCACAAAATCAACAATGTGCTGGGGCAACTCCTGCTTGCCAAACGCATGGGAAAAAAGCGCATTATCGCAGAAACAGGCGCGGGACAACACGGCGTAGCTACGGCGACCATGGCGGCGCGGCTGGGTATGGACTGTATAGTTTTCATGGGCGCGGTGGATATTGAGCGGCAAAAACCCAATGTATTTCGCATGAAATTATTGGGCGCAGAAGTGCGCTCTGTCACCTCTGGTACCTCCACCCTCAAAGACGCTATGAATGATGCTCTACGGGATTGGGTCACCCACGCGTCCGAGACATTTTACTGTATCGGCACGGTGGCAGGCCCTGCCCCCTACCCCGAAATGGTGCGCGAATTCCAAAGCATCATAGGCCGTGAAGCCAAGGCGCAAATCCTCAAGGCCGAGAACAGATTGCCGGACGCAGTCGTGGCCTGCATCGGCGGCGGCTCCAATGCTATGGGCATATTCCACGAATTTATCGAAGACAAAAATGTGCGCCTGATAGGCGTCGAAGCCGCCGGGCGCGGCGTTGATACGGACGAACACGCGGCGTCCCTCACGGGCGGCGCACCGGGTATCCTCCACGGCAACCGGACATACCTGTTGCAAGACGAACACGGCCAGATTAACGACGCCCATTCCATCAGCGCCGGCCTAGACTATCCCGGCATCGGCCCAGAACATTCCTACCTACACGAAATAGGCCGCGCCGAATACGTGTCTTGCACGGACAACGAGGCCGTGAACGCCTTCCAACTTTGCACAAAACTTGAAGGCATTATCCCAGCCCTGGAGTCCGCCCACGCACTCCCGCGCACATTGGACCTAGCCAAAGAACTGGGCGGGGACGGCCTAATCATCATGAACATGTCGGGACGTGGCGACAAAGATGTAAACACGATTGCCGGATTGATGGGGGTTGAGATATGACAACCCGCATAGACAAAACATTCGCCCGCCTCCGCGCCGCTAACCAGTCCGGTTTTGTTGCTTATATCATGGGCGGCGACCCTAGCCACGCGGCGTCCCTGGAGCTGATGAAAGCTCTACCAGACGCGGGGGTGGATATTATCGAACTTGGTATGCCGTTTACCGATCCGGCGGCGGACGGGCCTGTGATTGAATTGGCGGGGCTGCGGGCGCTGAAGTCTGGTACGACTGTGCGTTCGGTATTGGATATGGCCACAGATTTTCGCAAAGACAATGACGACACACCAATCATTCTCATGGGGTATGCCAATCCTATCCACCATATGGGCTATGCTGAATTTGCTGCCGCTGCCAAGGATTCTGGCGTGGACGGGGCTATTATTGTTGATTTGCCGCCCGAAGAAGACGGCGAACTTCGCGCCGCATTCGATCAGCACGACCTCGCCCTTATCCGCCTCGCCACCCCGACCACAGACGATGCCCGTCTACCGACAGTTGTCGCGGGTACAAAAGGCTTTGTTTATTATGTTTCGGTCGCAGGTATTACGGGTGCCGCCAAAGGCGAGAACGCGGCTATATCGGACGCTGTAAACCGTATCCGCACGGCTTCCGGCTTGCCTGTGGTTGTCGGCTTTGGCATCAAAACGCCCGAGCAATCGGCGCAAGTGGCAGCACATGCGGACGCGGTCGTCGTCGGTTCGGCTATAGTCGAGGCATTCCACAAAAACGGCAAAGACGCGGCCTTGGCATTAGTGAAAAACTTAAGCGCGGCGGCGCAGGTAAATCGCCCATAAATTTATTTCGCCGCAACCCGGCTCCAGACCAGTTTTTTACAAAACGGCCCGACACAACCTTTAACCTCAAGTCGTCCGTCTTCGGTGAGTTTAAGTTTTGATTTATAGGTCTTGCCGTCGCGGGCATCGTAGATCTTACCGCTGCTCCATTTATCTTTCTTGGCCCTAAAGCCCCAGATCATTTTGGAGCCGACAATGCTTTGCCCATTTAGCTCCGGGTCTGGGTTGTTATTATCCGTGCCGGAGCCAGCTTGAGCCGGGTCAACCCAAACAATCGTGCCGCACGGTGTGCCTAAAAGCCTCATATCCAAAGATTTTAACGACGCTGAAGAACGCACCAAAAAAGGTCTAGCGGCCTTTGACTGGGCGGCCAAGAAATCATGGGATAAGGTCGAAGATAACCTTACAAACAATCCGTTCTTCCCCAAGACTTTCTCTTTCGATGCCAATGCCTATTTTACCGATCTCGGCATGGCACCGATAACCAACCCACAATAAAACTCGCTAATGAGTCAGGCGAACCCGGATTAGATTGCGACCTATTTCTTCGAACGCTGCATTAAGCTCTGCCGCATTTGAAGCGTCGAAATACATGCCTGCATTCGTAGCACAATTGCGCATCAAATTTTTGGTAGCATTGTCGGTGATGTCATAAGCAATTGTATAGATTTCAATGTCACTGTCTTTCACATTGCCACACATATCCGCAGTGGTCCGGTTAGCTTTGCCGACATCGCGGCCATTATGACCCATTCCATTTTTGGATCTGGTATTGGCACCATCGGTCATAATGATCATAACTTTTTTAGTGTTAGCCGCGTATGGGCCGCGCGCTTCGGTCAATGGTTCATTGGTATCCAAAGCGCGCCAACCCCAAGCGATACCAGACGGAATATATGTCCAGCCGCGTGCGGTAAGTGCGTTGATTGTTGATTTTACCGTATTCATATTGGTCGTAAGCGGGCGAATTTCGGTGCCACAACGTGTGTTCATCAGTCCAGGAATTTTGCGACCAGAATAAGCCACACGCTCGTTCCAAGGCGCATTTCTGGAACCAACACACCCATACCAACGGCGGTTATGTGTCCGTGTGTAACAGGGCCGGGAGGTATCGCGGTACCGCTCTCCCCATACATCATCACACACCCGAACCCTAACCGTATACGGCACGCCGTCATTATATCTGGTACGGTTTTCCATGCGGCAATTGGTGCGTGATATTAAATCCCTACGCGTCGGACAAACTTCCGCACCAGTTCTTGAACTATTGTCGGGAACGTCAATCCAGCTTGCACTTCGGCGCGACATGCCGACATTGACATATTGGCTGAACGGCACAACGGACACTTTGAGGCTATCATTATCATATCCGTCCAAAAGCGTGATCAAATTGTTTGCTGCCGTCTTTAGGGATGTTAATTTAGTGCCGCGCATAGAACCCGTGGTGTCCAAGACCAGAGCAATATTAACGGGTTCACTAGAGCCAAGCGGTGCTTCGCTGACCACAGCTAAATCTACGGTTGGGCGACCAAACATACCCATCAAAAATGTATTGTATTGACTGGCCACATTAACGCGGACACGGCCTGCCGTTGTCAAGTTAAGGGTTGTTGTGAGAGACTGTCCGGTCTGGTTGTTGGCATTTACCACGTCTTGCGCGACCCGGAGTAAGGCGGTCTGCGCAGTTTCGCCGGATTTTGCAGCCGCCAATACAGCCGTATCTGCGGGTTCTGCATTTTAACGCGTGAACTTTGTGCCATAGTAAAATCAACAGCTGCGCCTACCGCAACCAGAACCATTAACATAGCAACTGCAAATGTGATGGCCATATTACCACCGCTATCTTTTTTATAGCTTGCGATAATATCGAATTTACAGATTTTAAAAAAGGACATTCATGTCTCCACTAGCAACAACGTTAATTGCTAGGGAGCGATGCACGTCTCGTGCCAAAACCGGACACTGTCCCGCATAGGGACGGCTTGGCGATGTTTATGGTTAACTACCTATGAAAACCGTCTTAATTTTGTGGTAATATTTGTATTCGGTAGGCATTTTTAGCCTTAAATATTTGTGCCGCTAATGGTTTGATGTCGTCTAGTGTCATAGTTTGGTACGCTTCATCGCGGCTCCGAAAATTATCGACGCCCCATGTATCCGTTTGCGCCGTCGCGATGACCCGCCCCCAATATGAATTGCTCTCAAGCGTAGTGTCCAGCCCTTCGAGCGTAGGCTTTATCGCCCGTAAAAACTCATCATCACTGATATTTCCGGTCTGGAAATCTGCGGCAATATTATCAAGGACTTTTATCATTTCGTCTACTTTTTCAGGTTTTAAGCCAAGTGAAGCCGACATATAGCCATAACCCGGATAAAAGCGCGAACCGCTGCGGCCAGCAGACGGCGAATATGCGGCGGCTTCATCTTCGCGGATAATGTCCGTCAGGCGGTTGGATAAAATACTGCGCAATACACCCAAGCGGCGATTGACCATCATATCCCTACCGTCCGGCGCAGGCCAAAATACTTGCAACAAAGCTCTGTTCGCATCGCCAGAATGGCTCAGGGTCACAGGCTTACGCTTGCCTTTCGGGAAGGTTAGCTTGGTCATGCCGGGATAATCACCAAGATGAGTATTGCGCTTAGGCAAAGCACCGAATGTACGGGCAACTTGGTCGACAATCGTGGCCTTATCAATATCCCCGATCACGGTGATTTCTATTTGGCCATTGCGCAAATGCGGTGACAGCCAGTTTTGGATTTCCTGGGTCGCAGGTGCCAAAAGTTCAGCTTGGCTCGGGATACCGTAGCGCGGATCACCCGAATGTAGCAAGCGCGCTACATCACGGCTGGCTACGCCGCCCGGGGTCGAATCCAGTGTCGGATACCAGCTTTCTATATATTTATTATACCGCGCCCGAGCTTCGGGGCGGTAACCAGGTGCGGTCAACCGCGCCGCCATTAAATTAAATTGTTCGGTTAAATCGGACGGCACCGTGCTGCCCGTGATGAAAAAATGTTTTGCGCCAAAGCCAAATCCTGCGCCCACAGCCTTGCCTGCCAGCAGTGTGCGGATCTCGTCGGCACTGTGGGCTTCCAGCCCGCCTGCGGTCATGACATTTTGCCCTAAATAGCGCAGTGCCGCATTTTTGCTCGGCATGGACAGGCTACCGTCGCCGATACGCACCGAAATGCTGATACTGTCTTTGGCAAATTCCGTGTGTTTGAAATTGAGCATGACATTATTGTCAAACAAGACCAAATCTGCGCCCACGTCCTCGATACGGCTTTCACTGACCACTTTCCCGGGTGTGCCGAAATCCGTATAGGCAAACTCCCCGACATCTTTTTTGGCATTAGCGACGACAGGTATGGCCAAACTAGCCTCATAGGCGGCGCGGATTTCCACCTCGGGATTTTCGAGCATTTCGCTGGTTTGCAAATAGAGTAAAGGCGTGTCGAGCGCTGACCATTGCTGCTTAAACGCGTCCCAAACCTCGGCGAGGGTAATATCATCGCCGTAAACGGCAAAGCGTTCCAGACTTGAGGACGGATGGGAAAATACACTTTCGTTGGCAAATCCATTGAGGATACCACTCGCCAAGGAATTTGTGCGCCGGGTTTCTGCGGTCTGCACAGCCACTTCCATGGACTTGCGCGAATTGGCCAATTGCTCGTCTAGCTCGGCTTGGGTAAACCCAAACTTTATGGCCTTGCGCAGTTCTTGCTCGCCGACCGCCAAAGCTTGTTTCCAATATTCAGGTCGCGACGACATGGACAGCGCCGCTTGCTCCATAGTTTCGAACGGCGAAGATCGTCCAACACCGCCAGAAATAAAGACGGCATCGGCCTTTTGTGCCAAAGCCGAAATACGGCGGTTCAGGATACGGTTGCCAAGCCCTTCAATAAAGCCGCGCTTGCGGTTGGCGATATTGTCCTGGAAATCTTCATAAGGCTTTATGGTTGCCAAGGTGATATTGGTCTGCACTTCCGGGTCGGTGAAATAGCCAATATCGGAGGGGCGCGGCGGTGTTGTGCCAGCGTCTTTGTCTATGCCTGCTTCGCCCACCGCTTGCCAGTCAGCAAAATATTCCGCGATTTTGGTGCTGGCATAATCGGTTTCAATATCGCCGACCAAGACGACAAATGTGTTTTCCGGGCGGTAAAACTTTTGGTAATAGTCACGAAACAAATCGGCGTTCATGGTTTCCAAGGTTTCGTCAACACCAATGGGCATGCGGCCAAACAGGCGCGACCCTTGAGCAAAAAACTTAAATTGGTCGAGAGATGCCCGCACGCCGGGGCTATCTTGGCGGCGTTTTTCCGACTGAACAACACCCCGTTCCCGGTCAATAGCGTCTTGGTCCAGAGTGAGATTTTCTACCGTTTCACGCATGATCATCAAGGTCTCGTCGATCATGTCTTCGCTTACATCAGGCAAATTCAGCATATAAACTGTCTGGTCAAAGCTGGTATAGGCGTTGGTGTCGGCACCGAATGCCAAGCCGCTACGCTCCAGCATTTTGACCATCTCCCCTTCCGGGATATTTTTAGAACCGTTAAATGCCATATGCTCCAGGAAATGCGCCCCGCCGCGAAATTCATCTATCTCGTTTAAAGAACCAGAACTTATTCTCACCTTAAGAGCTGCCGTCTTGGTCGGGGTCTCATTGTGCATCACCGCATAGCGAACCCCATTGGGTAACTTGCCGTAAACCACGCTAGGGTCAGGTTTTATATCGCTAGCCTGATGGGCAAAGTCGGGTGGGGTTTGGTTCTTTGGCGCGCAAGCCACGAGCAAAAGCGCGGCCATTGACGCAGTGAACAATATTTGCAGTTTCACGGTATTCTCCTAATTAAATCCAGCGCCTTACACGGGATTGGTAAGATATGTATTCGTCGCCGAACCGGCGGGTTAAATAAGCTTCCTCACGGGCAATCACATAATAGCGCAAAGCCAGATAGGTCGGGACGATAAACATAAGTGCCGCTGGTGCATCAACAATTAAGCACACCCCGACAAACACCATCAGCATAGACAGATAAATCGGATTACGCGAGCGGGCAAATGGCCCCGTCTCGATCATATTGCTATCCTTTGTGTGCGGTAAAATACTGGTCTTGGCCTTGCGGTATAAAATTGCGCACCAAAGCGCAATACCAAGGCCAATTATACACAGCCCGAAACCAAGATATTTAAGCCAGCCAGTCGCCGCACCAAATGTGGTCTTCAAATAATAATTCAGCCCAAGTCCGGCCAGCAATAGCACCACCACAATCACTGGCGGCGGGATATGGACAGCGGGTGTATCAGGTTTGGTTTTATTTCGATTCGTCATAACCACCAAAATCGCATTTTTCTGGCGGTTTGCAAGTTAAACATAGGAGAGCAAACTTCGTCACAACAGCTTATACCAACTCTGTGCGTATCTCGGTTTTGGCTTCCAGCATTTTGTGGACGGGGCATTTGTCGGCTATGGCCATCATGCGTTTAAGCTGGGCTTCGTCCAGTTCGCCCTCTATGGTGATTTTGCGCACGAACACGCTTTTCATATCAGCCCCAAAGCCAGATTTTTTATAACTGACATCAACGCCGATATGGGTAACAGGCCATTTTTTACGCTCCGCATACATGCGCAAAGTGATCGTCGTGCAAGACCCTAACCCAGCCAGCACAAATTCAAACGGGCTGGGGCCGAGATCTGCCCCGCCCAAACTTTCCGGCTCATCCGCATAGAGGCGGTGATTGCCTGCCAAGACGTCTTGGGTGTATATCCCGCCTGCTCTTTCTTTTACTGTGACCATATTTCCCATAACTATTCCTTTATCAATTGCGCCATTTGGCTCAGTTCACTTAACAGCAAACGGTTGTTTTCCACCGCCTCGTCGTCCGCCCCCCAACGCTCATTTTGAAACCCTTCATCCAATCTCGATAAAGCAAAGGCTGTGTCCACTGGCAAATGTCTTTGCATAACAACCAGAGCCAATATGGCAGACCCAAAACTGGCGGTAAAATGTAAAAGCAAAGTCAAATCCGCATCGTCCAAGCTATCTGCATAATCAGCCGCACGTCTCAAAGATTTTTCGGGTTGTGCCACTGCCTTTATGCTGGTGGTCGTGGCCAAGGCTATACCGTGGTTTTTGGCCACATAATCCAAAACCGGTTGCCAGTTTTGCTCTTGCCGCGCCGCCAAATCCTTGGGGTTATGAGAGCGGTAGCACAGCAAATCCGTTTGCGTATAAGCCCGAAATTCTTTGAGCAGTTCACCGCGCCGCGAAGGCGTTTGCTCGCAAGCCACATTCATCATCCGCGTACACGGCATTGTGTGTGGTAATACCTCCTCGCCTTGCGCGCGCCATTCCTCGGCGACCAATATTGCGTGGTCTTTATGCTTGAACGTCAAAGCCATTTTGCCCGGTGTTTTTAAGACACGTCTATCCAACGTGACGATATAATCATCGCCCTGAGCCTCTATTGCCACCTCTTTATAAAACCGTTTCGCCATTAAGTTGGCACCACATCTATGGGTAAGGTCATGCGGCTCGCGTCTTGGGTCAGCGGGTTAGTGCCGTGCCACATATAAGACGGAAACAATACCAATGTTCCCGCTTTTGGCTGAACGATTTTTTCATAGCCAAGCTCTTTGCCGTCCGCGCCTATAACCGGAAATGGCGGCTTGCCAAAATGTATCCAACCTGCTTTTTTCTCCGTATCCGCAACCTCTTCCGGCACATCCACATAATAGGCCGAGCTTATCCAGCCTTCGGGGTGAACATGGGGGACATGAAAGCCTTTCTTGCGCAGCTTGACCGACCAAGCACCTGTTATTAAATATTCGCCCGTATTGCGGCGCAATAATGGATGGGATTCATCTTGCCCCAATTTAGTGTTTTCCAGCATTTTCATATAGGTGCGGATTGGTTTGTCGAGCGCTTTGAAATGGGCTTTCAAAATTGGATGCTGGACAAACCGTAAATCTTGCACCGTCTGCGTGCCATTTCGCAAAGACTGATCCAGCGGATGCTCCGACAGACCGTGCATTTCGTCGAGCGCAGATTTCAAAGCCGTATTGTATTCCGCCAAATTTCCATACCCTGCGGGCGGCTCTAACTGAAACGGCACAACAAATTTATCCGTGTCCATATAATATCTATGGTCGTGACCTTCATGGTTTGACCCCATAGCCCGCATGGCCGTCGCTTTTACCGCTAGCCAAAACTGGTTATTGGGCACGACTTTCAAAGCCTCTGTCGCTGCGTGCAAGGTTTCTTCATGTCGTCCGGTCGCCAGTGCGCCGTCCGCATAATCCACCATTAGATTTAAATCCCCAGGCCGCGCAGTCAAAGCCGCCAGCGCATCTATATAGGCCGCCTCCATATCGCCGTCTTGTAATTTAAACCGCGCCCGCGCCGCCAAAATGTCCGGCTGGGGGCCGTGCCGCGCTACGGAACGCGCCAACATGGCATAGGCGGCGGGGCTGTCATCGGCCTTATCCAAAAGCCGTGCCGCCGCTGCGTGAACGGCGACAGAGTGCCCAGCCTTGGCCAAATATGCATCAATATGCTCTTGCGCTTCGCCCCACCTGCCTTGCATCCACAAAGCCTGCATAATGTTTTTAAATGCATTGGCCGCGAGGGACGGTTCGGCCAATGCTTTGCGGTTCTCTATAACGGATTCGTCGTAGCGCTCCATCTGCATCAAAATTTGCCCCCGAACATATGGGTAATTTTTCCCGCTCGCCATAGTATTTAATTCTGCCATAGCTTCTTCGCTCAGCATCATTTCCTTAAGGGCGATGACCCGACCGATTTGCAGTAAATTATTTTTCGGATGGTGCTGCAAGCCGTTTTGGTACACGCTCAATGCCCGCTTTGGGTCTTTATTATCGATCAGATATTTGCCGAGATTTTGTGCCGCCACCAAATAATCGGGCTTGGCTTTCAAGCTCTCATTATAAGCTTTTAGCGCCACTGGAATATCTTGCAAAGCACCCGATATATTGCCTTTGGTGTTTAAGTATTCAAAATGCGTCGGTGCTATATTGAGGGCTTTATCAATCCGCAAGAGCGCCAAGGGATGCTGCCCCATACGGTGTGCTATTATAGCGCCGAGATGCTGAGCGTCGCCGTTTTTAGGGTGGGCAAGGCTTATCTGCTCATACCACCGTTCTGCCCCGGCAAAATCACCTGCCTGTAATGCTGCGTAACAAGTTTGCAATTGCACATTTATATTGCCCGGCACATTCATATTAAGGTTCCATCTCCTCCAAGGTGGTATTCTCGTCAAAGCCAAACAGATCAAATGCGTTTCTCATATGTGGGGACAATGCTGCATTTAATTCGATAATATGACCGTCTGGGTGGGGCAATGTTAGCGACTTTGCGTGCAAATGTAACTGCGGCGAAAGGCCGCCCAGCTCTTCTTTGTCGCTGGTGTATTTAGGGTCGAATGCCAGCGGTGTTTCCAAGAGGTGCATATGCAGCCTAAGTTGATGCTTGCGCCCAGAAAGCGGTTGCATCACCACCCATGCGGCGCGGTTGCCAGCCGATGACGCGACCTGATAAAGCGTGCGGGCATGTTTGGCACCGGGCGTGCCGTGGCGCACCGCCATCATGACCTCGCGCCCGTCAAAGCCCTCGCCTTTGGCCACATAGCCTTTGACCTCACCGGACGCCGGGCGCGGCACACCTTGGGTAATGCCCCAGTATATTTTCTTGGTCGAACGGTTTTGAAAGGCCTTGCCGAGCCATGCCGCAGACTTGGCATTCTTGGCGACGACCAAAACCCCGCTGGTATCCTTATCTAGGCGGTGGACCAGGCGCGGCGGTGTGCCCTTATAGGCCAGCGCCGGGAGCATACCGTCAATATGCCGCGTCGTATTGGTGCCGCCCTGCACGGCCAAACCCGCAGGCTTGTTAAGCGCAATCAGATCATTGTCCTCATAGATAACCATATTCTTCATGAAATTTATATCGGCGTCCGACATGCGGCGGGCTGGCTTCTTATCGCCCGGCTCTGGCAATGGCGGCACGCGCACATTTTGACCAGCCTCTAATCTTACTTTACCTTTGACCCGTTTGCCCTCGACCCTTAATTGTCCAGTACGCAGATATTTCTCCACCCGACCATGGGGGATATGGGGGAATTTACGCTTGAACCATCTGTCGAGACGCGAGCCGTCGTCGCCCTCGTCTACCGTTAAATTTTGAACACCACTCATGAAATATACCTTTATGCCCCGAACACTTTACGAGCAATAACCAAGCCAATAAACAAGGCTAAAATTGAAAAAACTACGGAGGCGGAAATATAACCCAGTGCCGCCATATAAGCTTTGGTTTCTATCATCCGCATGGCGTCCAGCGAAAATGCCGAAAACGTCGTAAAACCGCCCAGCACACCCACCGCCAAAAACAAACGCAAATTATTGACACCGCCCGCCAGCGCCGACCCCTTAAGCGCTAACCAACCAACCAAAAGCCCCATCAGTAAACCACCAAATACATTAACGGCCAAAGTCCCATAAGGAAATCCCGGCCCCATAGTACGCAGTGCCAAGCCGCCGAGCAAATGTCGCCCGCTAGCCCCGACCGCGCCCCCAAGCGCAACATACAAAATTCCGTTCATAATACCATCCGTTTTGTTGCCCTTAGCAAAAATGCAGTGATACGCCGCGCGAACGGATTGCGCAAGGTTTGTGTAGCGTGAACATTTCTTAACCCGCGCTACAGCTATTGCTCATTGCTTAGCTGGCGGCTTTATGTATTTTAGCTTTATGAGGTTTTTTAGAGCTACATTATTGACCTGTGCTTTGGTATCATTGGCTCAACCAGTTTGGGCTAATTCTCCAGACGCAATTGTTTCGGCGGCGCAAGAGCGCACCAAAGCCGATGTCCGTTATGACGGCAGATATATAAGCCTTAAATATCCCGGCGGTGATGTGCCAGCGGATATTGGGGTTTGTACAGATGTGATCGTCCGCACTTACCGCGCCGCGCTTGGCTTTGATTTTCAAAAAGCCGTCCACGAGGACATGCGCGCTAATTTTAATGCTTATCCGAAAAACTGGGGGCTGAAGCGGCCTGACAAGAATATCGACCACCGCCGGGTGCCCAATATGGAGAAATTCCTAAAACGCCAAGGCGCGGCGCTCAAGATTACTCAAAAAGCGGAAGACTACCTGCCGGGCGATATTGTCAGTTGGCGCCTCATCGGTAATGTACCCCATATCGGTATTGTCTCGAACAAGAAAACCAATGCGGGCGTCCCGCTCATCATCCACAATATCGGCTCCGGCCCCGTCGAAGACGACCTACTCTTCCACGCAAAAATCAACGGCCATTTCCGGTTTTTACCGGAAGGCTAGAGGCTTTAATATATCAATATATACACAAGTATATTCACTAGTGTATATACTTGGAGAAAACGTGCAAAGCCTAGGGGCACGCCGCGCAAAAATTATAAATAAAGGCATGATTTATAGCCACTCCCATGGGGACATAGATTTCACAGTGCCCATGTTCGATGGTTATTTACGCCGAACCGTGATAAATAATGTCCACAGACCCTAAGATAAATCCGTTGCCAACTCCGCTATCGTCTCCGCACTCAGCACCGTCATATGGGCGTAGGCGGGGTGGTCTGAGCCTAGGATGATTTGGGTGTTTGGGTTTTTGAACGCGGCTTTTTGGGCGTCCGTCAGGGGGAAGTGGAAGAAGTGGACGCTTGAGGTTTTGCCGTCTGCGCTGGTACGCTCGGCGTCGTCTTCGGGGACGACGTAAATTTTATCGCCCCCTATTTGCAGATAAATATGGTTCTCGATTCCGCCCAATTGCAAGAGTAAATTTAGCCTGCGGACCGGGTCGTCGATTTCGAACATCATGGTGGCGACCAGTTCATTGCCGTTCGGGATGAGCGGATTATAGGCGGATAGCTCGTCCACCAATTGCGCGTCGCCGCCTTTCTCGATATACAGCATTTCCTGGACTTGAAACAACATGGTCTCGAAGCTTTCGAAATAAAAGGTGCAGTCGCGGCCAAGGTCAACACGGCGCAAAGCCTTTGACGGCTTAAGCGCGGCGCGTCTTTCTTTGCGGATGGGGGCAAATTCGTCGTTGGATAAGATGTCATCGGCGGTGATAGTGCGTTGTGATTTGGGCATAATTTATAATCCGTAAGCTTTAGCCATGAGTTCCATAGGGTGGTCTGGCGTTAGTTTTTCCCCGTCCGCGCCCAAGACTTGAATAAGGTGTTTACAGGCCAGCGGGCAATCTGAGCAAAGATTGGCATTGCCCTTAGCTTTCACCTGGCGCACAGCGGGCCGCGCAACTTTGACCGCGTAAGGGCGGGTTTCTTTCATAATCCCGAACGTACCGCCGTGACCCGAACAGCGCTCGACAATATCGACTTTGGTGTCAGGGATTTTGCGCAACATTTCTGCCGACTTAGCCCCCATGTTTTGGGCGCGAGCATGGCAGGCGGAATGGACGGTGATACCGCCCTCTATGGGCGACAGCCCGTCGGCTAGCCCTTCGTCTTTGGCAATATCCACCATATATTCGGCCACATCATAAGTGGCTTCTGACATGCGTTTTATATCCTCGTCGTCCGGCAATATAAGCGGCCATTCCATTTTCATCATCAAGCCACAAGACGCGGTCAGGGCTATAATGTCATAGCCCTTATCGACCCATGGGAGCAGTTCCGCCTTGACCAGTTCGGCCTGTTTAGCGACCTGTTCGATATTGCCCTCTTCCAGATAGGGCATGCCGCAACAGGCGGGATATACCACTTCGGTCTCAACACCGTTTTTGGCCAAAACCGCATGGGCCGCCGTGCCGCTTTCGGGCTTGTTATAATCTACATAGCAAGTAGCAAAGATAACCGCTTTGCGCCCGACGCCGGGGGCGCCCATATTGCGCACGGGCGGGTTTTTCGCGGATAATTTTTCAAAAGTTTTGCCGTGGAATTTTGGCAATTCCGCGTCTTTATCTATGCCCGTTATCTTTTCCATGACCGGACGCGTAAGCTTATTGCCGAGCTTGCTGGCCCAATTGGCGAGGCCGGATATAGGGCCAATCATCTTGCCATTACGGTCCATTTGCACCAATTGCTTTTTGGTGAAGCTGGTGCCTTTTTTCTTATATTCGGCGGCACGAGCGCGGAGCATAAGATGGGGGAAGTCCAGATCAAATTCATGGGGCGGCACATAGGGACATTTAACCATGAAGCACATATCACACAAAGTACACGCATCAACGACCTTGGCGTATTCGGATTTATCAACCGTATCCAACTCGCCGCTTTCACTGTCGTCGATCATATCAAACAAGATCGGGAAGCTTTCGCACAGATTAAAACAGCGCCGACAACCATGGCAAATGTCAAACACCCGCTCTAGCTCTTCGGTGATTAGCGCATCGTCGTAAAAATCGTCATTTTGCCAATCTATGGCATGACGTTTCGGGGCAGCAAGACTACCTTCTTTTGGTGGCTGAGCCATTACGAGCCCTCCATAGCGAATGTCTTAGAATGAATGCGGCCGATTGTTGTGGGGCAATCGACCGCGATGAGATGTATGAACTAGTCGTCCATGCTTCCCAATGCTTTGGTGAAGCGACCCGCATGGGATTTTTCCGCTTTCGCCAGAGTTTCAAACCAGTCAGCGATTTCGTCAAAGCCCTCTTCGCGGGCTGTGCGCGCCATGCCTGGATACATGTCTGTATATTCGTGGGTTTCGCCCTCGATGGCAGATTTCAGATTATCGGCAGTGCCGCCAATTGGCATGCCTGTGGCTGGATCACCAACCTCTTCCATAAATTCCAAATGACCGTGTGCATGTCCGGTCTCGCCCTCTGCGGTAGAGCGAAATACGCTCGCCACATCATTATAGCCCTCAATGTCGGCCTTCTGGGCGAAATACAAATAACGGCGATTGGCCTGGCTCTCGCCGGCAAATGCGTCTTTTAAATTATCGAGTGTTTTTGATGTCGCTAGTCCCATGGTGTTCTCCTGTTCGATTTTGTAAATATGTTGCCTAGGTAGATTCGATTAATAACATAGGTTAACAAATATTTTTGGCGCGGTCAATCACTTTTAGAATAATTCTAAATTGAGAGCAATTCTCATATACGATCTAAATGCGTATGGTCACGTCAACGGACTTAATCCGCCGTCCCTTTGGTAACTTTGGCAAGCCTTGAATGTTGATCGCGTCCACAGGAATATCTTCCAGCCGCTCCTCGTCTTCAAAGTAAAAATGGTGATGGGCGGAAAGATTGGTATCAAAAAACGCCCGGCCTTGCTCGACACTAACCCGGCGTAGCAGTCCGGATGCGGCGAATTGGTTCAAAGTATTATAGACACTGGCCACTGAGGTCTTTATTTGCCGACCGCGCGCCATCTCTATCACATCGTCTACGGTTACATGTTTATCCAAACCGTCAAACAACAGCCCAGCAATCGCCTTGCGGATTTGTGTCGGGCGAATATCGTGCCTATTCAGCAAGTTTTTTATGTCTGCAATATCGTGTTTCATAAGCACAATATAAGAACCGTTCTAATTTATGCAAGGGTTTTTATGCCTTGCCAAGGCTTATGCACCAAGGCTTATGCAATCGTCAACGCACGTCGCCACAAGTCTATATGAGTGCTCAGCATCCTTTGAACTTAGCCGCTCCAGATGATGCCGGGACATATCCCAATAATTCATTTTCACATAAACGTTGGCTTTATGGGCATTTTCCGCCAATTTTACCGCATCGTCAAAATGCATGTCATGCTTGCTGGTGTGAATACACATACGGGGGAAACCATCAAAGTGGTTCCAATATAAGAAAAAATGCTTGTCTTATAGATTTGTCACCAAATGTGTTATGTTTGGATCGCCCGCTCAAGGTGGCCACCTTGAGCGGGCGGTGAAAGGACGGATCGCGAAATGCTTGGGGTTTTGGCCCCGTGCTAGAGTATGATCACCTTTCATCATTTTCATCTGGCCTGAATGGATACTCTAGTGGTAGCATTGGTTGGCGCAGTAAAGCAGAAATTGTTAATCCTGAAACGGGTGATGATTTATTTGTCAGAAACAGCCCAACCCATCTGGAATCTGATAATGAGTTTAGTCAAGGTTTAAGGGCGTGGTTTTCAGCCAAGTTTTAAGCCATAACGGGGCGTAAATCGGACGGTGATTTACGTGTTAATCACTACAGTTATCGTGTCGAAGTGCCGCCCACCGTTCTAGCCTCGCCTTAATCTCCCGCTCTCGCCCTTCTCCTTTGGGTGCGTAGAAGTTTTCGCGCTTCATGCCATCGGGAAAATAATTTTGGCCGGAAAAGCCCTCTTCTGTGTCGTGATCGTAGGCATAGCCCTTGCCGTAGCCCAAGTCTTTCATCATTTTGGTTGGTGCGTTTAATATATGCGTGGGCGGCATGAGGGAGCCGGTTTTCTTGGCGGCGCGCATGGCCGATTTAAACGCCGTGTAAACTGCGTTGGATTTGGGGGCTGTGGCCATGTGAACAACGGCATGGGCAATGGCTAGCTCGCCCTCGGGGGAGCCGAGGAAACGATAGGTGTTCATAGCTTCATTGGCCAACATCAGGGCGAGCGGGTCGGCGAGACCAATATCCTCCGACGCCATACGGACAATGCGCCTTGCAATATAGAGCGGGTCTTCGCCGCCCGTGAGCATCCGCGCCAACCAATACAGCGCCGCATCCGGGTCAGAACCGCGAATAGATTTATGCAAAGCCGAGATGAGATTATAATGCTCTTCGCGGTTCTTATCATAAGCAGGTGCGCGTTTTTGCAGATGTTTGGCGACGCCTTTAGCATCCAGTTTCTTTTTCGCACTGAGCGCGAATATCTCCTCAGCCAAGTTCAGCAAATAACGCCCGTCCCCGTCGGCAAATGCAATCAGCGCATCACGGCCATCTCTGGTCAGCGGTAAATCTTGTTCGGTAGTTTTCTCGGCCCGCACTAACAACTCGTCCAATGCTTTCTCGCTGAGGCGTTTCAGCACAAACACTTGCGCACGCGACAGCAAAGCGCCGTTAAGCTCGAAACTTGGGTTCTCCGTAGTCGCGCCGATGAGGGTGACAATCCCCGCCTCCACATAGGGCAAAAAACCGTCCTGTTGGGCTTTGTTGAAACGGTGAATTTCGTCCACAAATAATAGCGTACCGCGCCCGGTTGAACGTCTTGCCTCAGCCGCCGCAAACACTGCGCGCAAATCTTTGACACCGGAGAACACGGCGGATAGCTGCACGAATTCCATATCCGCATGGCCCGCAATCAGTCTGGCAATCGTAGTCTTACCAACCCCCGGCGGCCCCCATAATATCATGGAAGCAATGCGCCCGCTAGCCAACATCCGCCCGATAGGTTCCCCGTCCGCCAGTAAATGATCCTGCCCGACCACATCCCCAATAGTCCGTGGCCGCAACACATCCGCCAAAGGACGCGGCGCACCCTCGTCAAGGCCAGCAGTTTGGAAGAGATCGCTCATGCCCCACTATCACCTATAATAAAAGCAATTGAAACTAAAACCTAAGACGTGAGTTCGTGACCCTGCCGCCCCGGTCTAGCTTAATTTGCCAATTACGTTCGCCGTCAAATTCGTTGAGTACGTCTTGCAATTGGTCGGTGGAGGTGATGTCTTGTCCCATGACTTGCAGCAATAAATCGCCCGTGCGAAACCTGAACCGTGCGGAGAGGCCATTACGCGCCCGGCCTGAAATCACCACGCCGCTGGCAAAGGGGTCAAAGTCCATTTCTTCGGCCAGCGCAGGCGACATATTGACAACACTGAGGCCTTCAAACGGGTTGGTTCCCTCTATGGTTAATTGGTTGCGCTTGGGGGATTCTTTGGGTGTATCTGCGCGAACCGACACGGTACGGGTTTGACCATCGCGCCAGATCTCGACCTTGGCTTTATAGCCCGGCGAAAATGTCGCCAGTTTGAACCGCAGCCCGCTATCGTCAAATATCTCGGTGCCGTCTATGGACAACACGACATCGCGGCGTTTTATCCCCGCTTTATCAGCCGGCCCGCCTGCGTAAATTTCTTCGACAATAGCCCCGCGCGGCCTATTCAGCCCCAGTGCTTCGGCCATGACGGCATTGACGCCTTCGGTGCGCGCACCAATCCATGGGCGGGTAATTTTACCTTCGGACAGCGCACTGTCGACGGCGCGTTTGACCAACTCGCCCGGTATAGCAAACCCAATACCATTAGAGCCGCCAGAGCGCGAGAAAATTGCCGTATTCACACCGACCAAATGCCCGTCCATATCCACCAATGCCCCGCCGGAATTTCCGGGGTTAACGGCGGCGTCGGTCTGGATAAAATTCGCCAAATCAGAAACTTGCGTGCGTCCAAGCGCAGAAACTATACCGCTGGTTACGGTTTGCCCAACCCCGAACGGATTGCCAATAGCCAAGACCAAATCACCGACTTCTAACGAGTTATCACTATCTATAGGCAGGACGGGCAAGCGTTCGCCCTTAGTATCAATTTGCAAAATCGCCAAATCAGACTCGGTGTCTTCTGCGATTAATTTAGCTTCAAATTCGCGGCGGTCCGCCAACACAACCCGCAGCTCTTGCGCCCCCTTAACCACATGGGCATTGGTGACAATCACCCCGTTTGAGCGAACGACAACACCAGAACCTAGCGAACGCTCGGTACGTTCGCGGGGAATGCCTCGACCAAAAAACGAGAAAAACGGATCGACCCGCTGGCGCACTTTGCGCTCCGTATAAACATTGACCACAGCCGGCGCGGTCTCTTTGACCACAGGGGCAAATGACATTTTCATCAGCGCCGCTGATTCTGGGATCATTTGCGGCGCTATGACCGAGGTCTCAGGCGCAGCCCCGCGCTGCGCCGGACCCGCCCAAGCCTGAGAAAATATGGCTTGGGGCATAAAAACCGCACCCAAAATCAAAGTCCCACCAAAAAACTTGCCGACAAAAGAAGTAAATATTTTTTTCATAGCTATAAAATAGGGCTTATCCACCCCAAATTAAACCCCAAAGGTCAGAAATGAGGGTTTTTTAATTTTCTTGGGTCGCCTTGTGCGAAGTGGGACACAAAGGAACACTGTCCGGACACGAAAAAGATTGAATAGCAGTGACTTTTCTGCATATTTTGATGAAAGGAGCTCGCAATGGGA
Organism: Robiginitomaculum sp.; assembly: GCA_026982415.1. Classification (GTDB taxonomy): domain Bacteria; phylum Pseudomonadota; class Alphaproteobacteria; order Caulobacterales; family Maricaulaceae; genus Robiginitomaculum_A. Next base: position 17,583 of record JALSHE010000092.1, on the reverse strand, counting down.
AATAACAATTCAACAAAAGACGGTTTTGAGAAAAAGTCCGAACGCCTAGACATTCGCGTGTCGCACCAAAAGAAACAGGATTTTTCAAAAGCCTGTGAAAACCAAGGTGATACGCCCAGTAATGCCGTTCGGCGGTTTATTACAACCTATATACGCCGTGCCAAACAAGATGATTTTGGTGCAGTCATGCGTAAAATCCCTTGGCGCCGCACTACCATTTTCTCAACCGCTATCATTGCGCTTGCATTTGGGAGCCTCTTACTTTGGGGATTCGTATTACAAACGAAAGAAACACGTATAGCCAACAAGGTTTTCAGCATTTATGATGATAATAAAAATGGGCTTTTGGATATTGGCGAAATTACCCCAGATGATTTTCATCTCCACCGTGTTCTCAACATTGACGGTCAAAACGGCATCTCGCGAGATGAGTTCACCAGTAAAGGCACAATGATTTGGCACTTTGTCAATCCTGATAACTTTAAGATTGTTAGAAATGATAACGGACATTTTAAGCAAACATTGGAAGTCGTCTGGGAATTTCATCACAAAGAAGCTTCATCCGGATTTCCTATCAAACGCTTAGACAAGTACAACACAAAAGTCGTAAAGTTCAACCTGCGGAACCCTGATAAATTGGAATTCACGGTCTATGAACAAAAAATCAGCGGCTCTGTTGACCGCTCAATGGGTTTTTTTAAACGCTCCGTAACTTGGGTTGAGGGGCGTAAGACGCCCGAAATCGTTATGGGTTTGGGACGCAACAAGGCCGTCCTTACTAAAGATACCGAAACGCTCTAGACTGAATATGGGCGGCTATTACGAGCTAACGCCCCTATTTTGCCTTTGCCACATAGGGCATGCCTGCGAAGATTGGGTTTAGGTATTTGTCTTTGTTTTTTACTTTCCAATTTTTGATGTTTTTTATGCAAAAACTGCGGGATTCCGGGGGCTTGGTTATTGTCATTGGCTAGCACCACTAACTTCAATATAGGAATTGAGAACATCTCGTTTCGGCTGCTTTGAAAGTGTGGGTTCAACGGGTCGTCGCAACACTTTGCTAAGGAGGTGCTGTGATGGGAAGAAGCGGTTTTTTTGGAAGATGTTTAAAAATTTCGTCCCGTTCTCTGCTAGCCGTCAAAATCATCCATGCTTTTGGCTTCGGTGAAGACTTGATCTAATATTGCTACAGCGTCCCGCACATTATCTTCGCTGATAATTAAGGGCGGTGCCATGCGCAGGACATTGTCGCCTGCATTGCCCGCGAGGAGTTTATGAGCGCGGGCGAGGTTGCGCACGTCCAGAGCTTTTTTCTTAAGCTTCATGCCAATGAGCAAGCCTTTGCCGCGCACATCTTCGACCACTTCTGGATGGTCTTGTTGGAGGCGTTCAAATTGCTGGGTCATGAAATTAGCTATTTTGTTGACATTGGCCATTAATTCCGGGTTTGTCAGCTCGTCAAACGCCGCACTGGCCACAGCCATAGCCAATGGCCCGCCGCCGTAAGTGGAGCCGTGGGTGCCGACAACCATGCCTTCGGCTGCGCGCTCAGTCGCCAAACATGCCCCCATAGGGAAACCGCCGCCCATGCCTTTGGCCACTGCCATGACATCGGGATCGGCTTGACCGTCAGCCCATTGGTGGGCGAATAATTTACCGGTACGCCCTGCCCCAGATTGGACTTCGTCGTATATTAATAGCAAACCGTGTTCATCACAAAGCGCCCGCACGTCTTTGAGAAATTGCACAGGGAGCGCACGCACACCGCCCTCGCCCTGTACGGGTTCAAGAAGGATTGCGGCGGTTTTATCCGAAATAGCATTTTTAATCGCTTCAAAATCACCGAACGGTAGATTGATAAAGCCGGGAAGCTCGGGGCCAAAGCCTTCGAGATATTTCGGATTGCCACCAGCATTAATCGTGGCGAATGTCCGGCCATGGAATGCCCCCTTGCTGGTCAGGATTTCGTAGCGTTCCGGGTGGCCTTCGACAAATTGGCAACGCCTTGCGGTTTTCATGGCGCACTCTACGGCTTCGGCACCTGAATTGGTGAAGAAGACTTTGTCGGCAAATGAGGCGGCGCAATATTTCTCGGCCAGCTTTATCTGGTCTTGCACTTTGAACATATTGGACAGATGCCACAGCTTGCCAGCCTGTTCCGTGAGCGCGCCGACCAGAGCCGGATGATTATGACCAAGGCCGTTCACCGCAATACCAGCAATAAAATCCAGATACTTATCGCCATTCTCAGTATAGAGATAAACGCCCTCGCCCCGGACAAATTCTTCTGCGGGTGGGGCATAGCAATTATAGATATTGTCATTTTTCGGCATGAGGGTCTCCAAATAAAAATATGCTTTAGGCTTTTAAGCGCCAGCCTGATTTCAATACGCGTAAACAGATGACAAAGAGAATGAAATTAAGGACAAGTGTATAAATGACGCCCGTCATTATATTCCCGTCCGCCTCTCCTAGAAATCCGTAACGAAATCCATCGATAAAATAAAATAGCGGATTTACAAGTGATATTTTTTGAAAACCCTCACTGAGGACATGAATGTGATAAAATGTACCAGACAGCATACTGAGCGGCATAATAATAAATTGGTTGACCACGGCAAGTTGGTCAAATTTCTCCGCCCATATCCCCGACAACAGACCGATCATAGACAGACAAGCCGCAGCCGACAGTCCGAAATACAACGCCGCCCAAGGCACAACCGGAATAATCATGGTAAAGAATACTGATAAGGCAAAATAAGTGGACAAGGCCACTAATATACCGCGCGTAACAGCCCCGCCGATAAAACCTATGGCCAACTCAACGGAAGATAGTGGCGGCATTAGTACATCGGTGATAGAGCCGTTAACTTTGCTGGTCATCATAGAGGAGGACGAATTTGCCGTCGCATTGTTTAATATGCCCATCATAATAAGGCCGGGTATCAAGAAACGAATAAATTCGCCGCTATCACCACTACTCCGCCCCGGAAATGCCACGACAAAAACTGTCATCAACAAAACATTGGACACCATGGGTGCCAACAAGGTTTGCGGAATAATCCGCATGAACCGCGCCACTTCTTTTTTATAAAGCGTCCAAAGCCCGAGCCAATTTACATTGCCAAACTCTCTGGCCTCAAATCCTTTGTTCTGGCCGATTTGTGCTTTCATCATGCTGGTCATTATTGTTCTCTCATTTCATCGTCGTATTAGGTCGTGGAGATATGAAGTATCATAGTGACTTCAAGCCGCCAAGGCGATATAGAGAGTATCTCTCCCAGATCACATCACGATTTAGTGCAAAAATGCACCACTACATATAGAAAGCTGTGGATAGATGAAGACTGCATCTTGTATCTGCCGCGCATATGGCTACGATATATTGATAATTTGTTAATGTTTTGTGGCGTTTTTGCAAGATCGGCACAACATGTAGTGTTTAATCGTTTTTATTTAATCGTTAAAAAGTGTTTTAAGGGGGAATATTATGGCTTGGACTGATGACCGGGTAGAGATTTTATCAACATTATGGGCAGAGGGTCTTTCGGCCAGCCAAATCGCGCTCAAACTTGGCGGTGTCACCCGCAATGCAGTGATTGGCAAGGTTCATAGGCTTGGCCTGTCTGGCCGGGTTAAGCCAAAACGTAAAACCCAGCCAGCTAAACCACGTACAGCGACCACAGCGCGCAGACGCGCGCCGGTTAAACGCCGCGCCGCGCCGCGCGTAGCACCGACACCGCCGCCCGTGCCTCTGGAAGCCAAGCCGTTGCCCAACGGCAAGTTCGCGACTATATTGACTATCACAGAAACCTTGTGCAAATGGCCCCTCGGCGATCCAACAAGTCCGGATTTCCGGTTTTGCGGGCGCGGAACCGATAAGGGTGAACCTTATTGTAAATCTCATGCGCAACTGGCTTATCAGCCATCGCGGCGGCGTGTGGCTACAAATCGCGCAATCACCCGTACAAATAGGGCGGCATTGCGCTAGGTTTACAGGTTCCGGCGCAATATTGACCAAATACTGGTCACATTTATTATCGTTATTCAATAATAATTGTTGACAGTCGTCAGCCCTTCAGTATGTATAACCAAAAGGAGAAATGGTTATGCGATCCCAGCCTGCAATTAAGTCTGCAATATTGTTATTGAGTGCAAGTCTGTTCGGCCTCTCGGGCTGTTCCCACTTGGATATGGGCGGGTTGAAGTCCGGTAAAACCGAAATTGTTGCGGATATACCGCAACCTCCCCAGAAAACAGAGACGAACGCCGCAACCAGCAAACCTACATGGACGGAACCAGCACCAGAACGCATGCCCTCTACCGACTGGATAGCCGGGTTTAACGATACGACCTTAAACGCCCTGATCAATGAAGCCATGGGTGCCAATACCAATATCCGTCTTGCTTCTGCGCGGCTCGCGGCTGCCGAGGCAAGAGCAAAGTCTTCCCGGTCAGGGCTTTATCCGACCGTTGGTGCGAACGGTTCTGCCGGGCGTACATTTATTGCCGATAGTCCCGGAATTGACAGTTCGCCAAGTGGCGCCGACCGCTCCAGCTTCTCACTCGGTAATTCCGTCAGTTGGGAATTGGATATGTGGGGTCGTGTACGCGATACCGCAAATGCGGGCGATATAGAAGCCGAAGCCAGCAATGCGGACTATGCGGGCACGCGCCTGTCCATTGCCGGAGCCACCACTCAAACCTGGTTCAATCTCATTGAAGCAAAGTTGCAATTGGATTTGGCTATACGCAATGTGCAAACTCAGGAACGGGCGCTGCGCTTGACCAAACGCCGGTTTGACGGCGGTGTATCCGGCTCTAGTGATTACCGCTTGGCGCGCTCTGCTCTGGCCAATGCCCAAGCGACCTTGGCATTTCGCAAGCAAAACAAATTGGCGATTTCGCGCCAATTAGAAACCCTGCTCAGGCGTTACCCCGAGGCCGAACTGCAAGCCAGTGCCGACTTGCCAATGCTACCCCCTTTACTTGGCGCAGGATCGCCCAATGAAATTTTCCTGAGACGTCCTGATTTGCTCGCAGCAGAACGGCGTATGCAGGCGCAAGGCCTGCGGGTTGATATTGCCAAGAAGAACTTGTTGCCGCGTTTGACCTTAAGCGGCGGATCATCGCTGAGCGGCGGTTCCCTAACCCGGCTGTTCTCGCTTGAAAGTTTAATATCCTCGATCAGTGGCGGCTTGAGCGCACCGATATTTCAAGGCGGCGCCTTGCGCGCAGAAGTCGCCCGCAATGATGCGGTGCTCATCCAATTGGCGGAAAGCTATGCCGATACGGCGCTCACCGCTTACCGCGAAGTTGAAAATGCACTCGACGCCGAAGAGCACTTACAAGAACGTGAACGGGCTTTACAAGTTTCCCTAGAAGAAGCTCGCAAAGCCGAAGAGCGGTTGGAGCAACGCTTCTCCGAGGGTCTGGCCAGTATATTGCAATTACTGGATTCCCAATCACGGCGCATCAACACCGAAGGGCAGTATATTTCAGCCCGCAAGGAGCGTTTAGCCAATAGGGTTAGGCTACATTTAGCGCTTGGCGGCGGCGTATACGGGGCTGAGCAGGCAAGAGAGAAATTGCCAAAACCGGCACTAAAAATGCCGACGCTAGCAAGTTTAAAATAAACCCGCTAGGCTTGTCAAATAGGTTATAGGTAGACTTGCCGAATCAGGGGCGCTCGCGCTAGTTTAAGCGCATTATTGCCGCAATAGCGGCCAAAATCATTCGGGTGCCTTCTTTATAGGGCCAAATAAAAGGACGTTATAATGGGTAACGAAACTATCGGTGTAGACGAACGGCAATATGGCGGCGGGCAATATGAAGGCCGTAGCCGGCGAAAAATGGCCATTGTTCTCAGTATTGTGGTTCCCATTTTAATCCTCGTTTTGTTTGTTTTCATGGGCAATGTGCTGAAAGCCGCCAGTAAACAACCAGAAGTCAAGAAACGCGCGCGCCCGGTCTTGGCCGTGATGGCGACCACGGCTGTTTCCGATACTGTTCAGCTCAAAGTCAATGTGCAAGGCCAAAGCCGTCCCCGTATTGAGATAGATCTTGTGCCGGAAGTGGCTGGTAAAATCGTCTCGGTTTCCCCTAAATTTATTTCGGGCGGCATCTTCAAAAAAGGTGATGTTCTCTACCGCATCGACCCTTCCGATTACAATGTCGCCGTCGTGCGTGCCCAATCAACCGTCGCGCGCGCACAGCAGATTTTAATGCGCGAAGAAAGCGAAGGTGCTATCGCCAAGCTTGACTGGGACGATTTGGGCAATGGCAAACAGGCTACCGACCTGACATTACGCAAACCGCAATTGTTAGAAGCGCAGGCGGGTTTGCAATCAGCAGAAGCCGATTTAGAGAACGCACAAATACGCTTGCGGCGTACCGCAGTCACCGCACCATTTAATGGCCAGGTGCGCGAGAAATTTGCCGATATTGGCCAATATGTAAATCCGGGGGCAAGGCTCGGGCGGATATTCTCCACAGATATTGCCGAAGTAAGATTAGCTCTCAGCGATGCTGATATTGCCCGCATCAATCTACCTTTGGCATTCATAGCCAAAAACCGCGCCAGTGCGCCTGACGTAAAATTATCGGCTACCATAGGCGGGCAATTGCGCCAGTGGGATGGCAAGATCATGCGTACCGATGCGGCTTATGATCCGCAAACCCGCTCTATGTTCGCGATTGCCGAAGTGGTGGACCCTTACGGGAAAGGCGCGGCGGACGGCACGTTCCCGCTGGCACCCGGCCTGTTTGTTGACGCTTCTATTGCCGGAAAAACCATCGAGAACGTCATCATCATCCCGCGCGATGCTCTGCGTCCGGAAGATAAAGTCTATACGGTCAATGAAGAAGGGATCGCCAAAAGCCACGATGTCATTGTTGTCGACACCAATCCCGAGCGCGCCGTGCTTTTGAGCGGTTTGGAGCCGGGCGAACTGGTCATCGTGTCGCCACTAGAAAAATCGCAAATCAATTTGACCTTCCGTGTACTCGACAGCAAAGACCCGACAATAATTTTAATCGACCCCAAAACGGACGAAGAAGACGAAACAGACGATAAAGATGAGGATATTGTAGCGGCGGCTAAAAAGAAATTGGCAGAGAGCAAGAAAAACCATGCCAAAGCCCAAAAAGAATATGCCATGGCCAAGAAGAAAGCCGCTCAAGATAAAAAGAACGAGAAAAACAGAAAGAAGAACAAGAAAGACGACACCGGCAAAAAAACTGCCGACAATAAAGGTGAGCAACCCCAAAATAAAAACCAAGAAAAAAACATGGGAGCTGACTGATGCGCGGATTGATTGCATGGTGGGCCAAGAACCCAGTTGCCGCCAATCTACTTATGTTGGCGATTATTTTTGTCGGGCTATTTGGTTTTTTTAATTTAGAGCGAGAAATATTTCCCGGGATTAAAGTCAACGAAATTCAGGTTCAATCGACATGGCAAGGCGCCTCTCCCCGCGATATGCAAGAGCAAATTATCACCCGTATCGAAGAAGCTGTCTACGACCTTGACGGTATTGATAATATTCAGGCCATTGCCTTTGAAGGCGGCGGACGCGTTACGATCAAGACCAAAGTCAATGCAGATTTTGATCGATTGCTCGACGAGATTAAAACCCGCGTAGACGGCATTATCAATCTGCCCCCCGATGCATTCAGGCCAACGGTCAGACGCACTCCGGTCGAAATTGATTATATGTATATGGCCTTGCACGGCGATATGAACAGGCTCGATTTACAATTAATCGCAGATGATGTTCGTAGAGAAATGGCCGAACTGTTCGGCGGAGAACTCACCCAGGACATCACGCGCCTTGACCGCGAAATTACTATTGAAATTTCCGAAGATAAACTCCGCCAATTTGGCCTGACTTTTCAACAAGTTGCCACAGCGATTTCTGGTGCGTCGGTAAATTTATCTGCAGGCGAAGTCCGCACCAGTGCAGGCAGGTTACAACTTCGCACCCGCGCGCTGGCAGACAGTGCGCCGGAGTTTGAAAAAATTATCATTAGACAATCTGCCGATGGTGGCCGGGTCATGTTAAAAGACATCGCTACTGTTCTGGACGGTTTTCAAGACATCGACTTTACCGCAGATTTTAAGGGTCAGGAAGCTGTGTTTTTCCGTGTTATTTCGCCTGACAAGCCAGATGTATCCAAAACTGGAAAAGCCTTCCGCAAATATATCAAAGAGAAAAACGAAACACTTCCGCCTGAGCTAACCCTTTCTATGTGGGGCGATTTCTCGGTTGGCTTCGACAGCCGCATGTCGCTCATCGGATCCAATGCACTCATGGGCATGATTTTAGTGTTGTTAATATTGACTATATTCTTGCGCCCCGCAGTCGCCATTTGGGTGACGGTCGGTATCACTGTCTCGTTCCTCGGTGCATTTGCTATCGCGCCATTTATAGGCATATCGCTTAACATGATTTCCACATTTGCGTTCTTACTGGTGATCGGGATTGTGGTCGACGATGCCATTGTGGTGGGGGAAAGTGTGCATTTTCATGTGGAACACGGGATCAGTGGCACGCGCGGCAGTATCGCAGGGGCAAATATGGTCTCCAAGCCTGTCATCTTCGCGGTAATCACGACTATTATGGTGTTTCTGCCCTGGATGTTCTTATCTGGCTCGACGTCCGACTTCACCTCGCAGATTTCTTTGGTGGTAATGGCAGCACTTGTCTTCTCGCTTATTGAGGCTTTCTTTATATTACCCTCCCACCTTAGACATTTGAAACCATTGCCGCCGCGTAGTGAGATGGGGCCGTTCGCACGCTTCCAAACTATGATGGCAGATAGCTTAGTAAATTTTGCCCGTCGATTTTTTCGCCCTTTCATCGCAGCTGTTATAAAATTTCGCTACGCGACTTTGGCCATTTTTTTCGGGCTATTTTATCTATCTATAAGCGCTATTCAAGCCAACTTAGCCAAAGTAGAGATGTTCCCCGATTTCGGCGGGGATATGTTAATGGCACAAATAACTTTCCCGGAGGGCACATCATTTGATCGCCTCACTCAGGTGCAAAAGCAGCTAGAAGACGCCGTTGTTACTTTGAACAAAAATGTCGAAAAAGATTTCGGTGTGGAATATGATCTTATCCCTGCACCCGGCAGTTTTGCCAATGGGCGCAACATCCAATCATTCCTGGGGCTAGCCCCAGCCGAGCAGCGCGGTGAAATTTCCTCTACCGACATTGCCGAGAAGTTGGAAGAGTATCTTGGCCCTGTGCCCGATGCTTTTAGGATCACCATTAGCGCCACAGGTGGACGCGGCGGCGGCGGCCAATCCGTAAGCTATGCCATTGCCTCTGATAATGAAGCAGATTTATCCCGGGCTATGAAAGAGTTCAAAGCCCACCTCAGCACTTACGGCAATGTCTCTCGCACATGGGATAGCCTGGAAAGTTCATCACAAGAAATGCAGTTCAGCCTTAAGCCGGGCGCGGAAAGCCTCGGTATTACTTTGGCATCACTTACCCGTCAGGTGCGCGAAGCCTTTTTTGGTCGTGAAGTCCAACGCCTGCCTAGAAATGGTGATGATGTCCGCGTAGTCTTGCGCTACCCAAAAGCCGCGAGAGATTCCATAGATTCGTTACAGCAATTACGCATTCGTACAGCCAGTGGCACCGAAGTACCTCTCTATTCCGTCGCCGATATTACATTCGCGCCCGGTATTAGCCGAATAAACCGCCGTGACCGCAAACAGGTGATTTCAGTGGGCGCAGTTATTCGCGGCGGGCCGCAAGCCAAGCAGGTTGTCCAAAAAGATATTACCGATGTTTTCTTACCGAAATGGGAATTGTCCAATCCAAATGCTGAACGGTTATTGGTCGGGGCAGATGATGAACAATCCACTCTACTTTCAGAGCTTAGACGCTCCGGCATATTTATTCTATTTGCCATGTATTTTCTCCTCGCGGTCGGGTTTAGATCCTATAGCCAACCCCTGCTCATCCTTATCGCCATTCCGTTCGCCTTTGTCGGCATGGTCTTTGGCGCTATTGTGACCGGGACGCCCCTCGGTATAATGTCGGGCTTTGGTTTCTTCGCTGCTGCCGGGGTGGCAGTGAACGACAATCTGGTCTTGCTCGATTATGTCAACCGCCTCAGAGCCAAAGGTGTCGGGGCTTACCAAGCTATGATAGATGCTTGCGTCGCCCGGTTCCGGCCAATTCTGTTGACCTCGGTCACCACATTTGTTGGCGTCATGCCGATGTTCGCCGAAAACTCAGCCCAAGCAGAGTTTCTCAAGCCTATGGTGGTGGCGCTGGCATTTGGCGTACTGTTTGACTTCTTTCTAACCCTGATATTGGTACCTGCCATGTACGGTATCGGTATCGACATCAAACGATTAGCTAAAAGAATTTGGACAGGCGAACGGCAACCGCCGCTCGGTTCCAGCTATGACCCGGAAATGGCTGTCGCCTTGGAAGGCCACGAAATTGACGGCCTTATGGATGATAAGTTCACAGACGCCGCGCGCGAGTCTAAACTAGGGCCTGCTCCGGCGCAGTAATTTACAAGAAAACTTCAATTTAAAAATCAGGAGAAAACTATGCCCCTCAATAAACTTATCGTCCCGAGCCTATTAGCGCTCGGCCTAGCCGCCGGCCTCAGTGCATGCGGCCAAAAAACCAGCGCCCCAACCGAAACGGCTCAGGTGCAAAGCCCTGTGCTGGGTACATTTGGTGTCGCGCTTGAGAACATGGACAAAACGGTTAAGCCCGGCGATAATTTCTTTTATTATGTCAACGGCACATGGCTCGACAACACCGAAATTCCGGCGGAAAAATCCAATTATGGGTCGTTCACAATGCTACACGATCAATCGGTAAAAGATGTGCAGGCCATCATCCAAGATATGGCGAGCGCCAAATCCGCCAAGGGCAGTAATGAGCAAAAAATCGGTGACCTTTATGCCGCCTTTATGGATACAGATAAAATCGAGGCCCTAGGTATTACCCCTATCGCCGCTGACCTTGCTGCCATTAAAGCGCTAAAAAGCCGCAAAGATGTTGCCGCTATGATGGGCGATCCGTCTATGGGCGTAAAATCGCCAATTGGCGGCTGGGTTGATGTGGATGTCAAAGACACCAGCAACTATATTTTTTATATGACCCAGTCTGGCCTTGGCATGCCCAACCGTGGTTATTATCTGGACGCGGATGAAAAATCCACTTCGCTGCGCGCCGATTATGTAAAGTTTATGGCGGCCATGCTAGATGCTGCTGGCGAAGATGAAGCGGCCACACGCGCGAGCGCAGTCATGGCCTTTGAAACCAAAATGGCCGCCTCCCACTGGAAGCCGGAAAAGCGCCGCGAGCGTGACCTGACCTATAACAAGATGACCATGGCGGAGCTTATTGCCTATGCGCCCGGATTTGACTGGCAGGGCATGGCTGACAAGGCTGGCATTGGCGAACAAAAGGCCTTTGTGGTGCGCGAAACCGATGCCGTACAAGGCCTCGCACAAACTTTTGCCGAAACGTCCATGGACGTTCTCAAAGACTATATGACCATTCACTATATTAGCAGTAAATCGGCATATTTGCCCAAGGCTATTGATGACGCCAAATTTGCATTTTTCGGCAAAGCCCTGCGCGGTACGGAAGAGCAGCGCCCGCGCTGGAAACGCGGCGTTGGTCAGGTTAGCAGTACTTTAGGCGAGGCTGTTGGCGAAGTTTATGTAAGCCGCCATTTCAAACCCGAGGCCAAAGCCCAAATGGACAACCTTGTTGAAAACTTACGCGCTACCTTTAAAGACGGTATTGACGGGCTTGAGTGGATGTCTCCCGAGACCAAAATTGAAGCCCAAGACAAACTTAGAAAATTTTACCCCAAAATTGGCTACCCGAAAACATGGACGGATTATTCCGAGCTTCATGTTGACCGTAATGACCTCATCGGCACCATAAAATCTGCCAATGCCTGGGCGTGGAATGATATGATTTCCGATCTCGGCGGCCCGATTGACCGCGAAGAATGGGGCATGACGCCGCAAACTGTGAACGCTTATTACCGTCCGTCCTTGAACGAGATTGTGTTTCCGGCGGCCATCTTGCAGGCTCCGTTCTTTGATCCGGCTGCCGACCCTGCGGTGAATTACGGCGGTATTGGCGCGGTGATTGGCCACGAAATGGGGCACGGTTTTGATGACCAAGGTGCCAAATCCGACGGCGACGGCAAGCAGCGCAATTGGTGGAGCGAAGCCGACCAAGCCGCGTTCAAAGCCAAATCCAAAGCCCTCATCGCACAGTATGACCAGTTCGAACCGCTGCCGGGCGCCCACATTAACGGCCAGTTATCCTTGGGCGAGAACATTGGCGATCTGACCGGCATCACCATGGCCTATGCCGCCTACCAGAAATCACTGGGCGGTAAACCAGCCCCGGTCATTGACGGCTATACGGGTGATCAACGTTTCTTCTTGGCTTACGGCCAAATTTGGCAACGCAAATTTCGCGAAGAAGCCATGCGCACCCAGCTTAAAAACGGCCCCCACAGCCCTGGCGAATACCGCGCCAACGGCATCGTCCGCAATTTCGACCAATGGTACGAAGCTTTCGACGTACAGCCGGGCGACAAATTGTACCTAGCCCCGGAAGACCGGGTTAAAATCTGGTAGTTTGAAACGCCAATATATCTATGACCCTTCCACAATTGTGGGAGGGTTTTTTATGTCCGCCAAAATTTGATATATTATATCATTGCTAAAGCTTATTGATGCACCTATATTTATCCTATGATGCAAATTCGGACATTGTGGCAGACACTAGCAATCCTTAGTTTTACGTTGTTTTTTGTGTTGGTACGCATTGGCGCGGCTGAACATTCGGCACAATTTGGCTCCGGGCCTCATCATCATGACGGTAAAATATGTGCCGTATCTCTCGTCGCTCATGACGACGAAAATGACCTATTGCCAACGGATACAACACCTGCCGCCGCGTTTATTACACGCTATTATGTCGCGTTTAATTACACTGTCTTATCTGTGCATGCACCTGATATAATACCCTTTATCAAAACCTCCGCCCGCAGTCCGCCCACACTATAAATCCACCCCGCTTATTGCAATAATTCACCCGCTGCGTTCACTCGTATGCGTTCAGCTTATATGGATTTATCATGTATCATTACACCCTCTCGCACCGCATATTTGCGCGTGCCCTACTCAGCTCTAGCCTTTTATTTTCCGCTTCATCATTTGCTCAAGAACAAAGCACGGCGAATAAACACCAGCCCCTCGATGAAATAATCGTTACCGGATCCCCACTCTCCGCCACTTCCAGCGGAAACCTAGCGGGTGTATCTGTTCTGACCAACGAAAACCTCGCCAGACGCATGTCGGGCTCTTTGGGAGAAACTTTGAAATCTGAACCCGGTATTTCCTCAAGCTTCTTTGGCCCCGGCGCGTCGCGCCCAATTATTCGCGGCCAGGGCGGCCTACGGGTCTTACTCTTGGATAATGGTATTGGCTCTATAGATGCTTCTGCCGCTTCACCAGATCATGCCGCATCTGTAGAGCCTGCCCTGGCCGGGCGCATAGAAGTTATTCGCGGCTCAGGGCTTTTACGTTACGGAAGTTCAGCATCTGGCGGGGTTATCAATGTCATTGACGGGCGTATTCCCGAATATGCTCCTGACGGTAAAATAGAAGGCGCGGCACGAGTTTCCGTTAGCAGTGTTGATGATGGCTATGAAGGGGCGGCGGGTGCAGATATGGCTCTGGCGAAAATTGGCTCTGGCGACCTTGTCGGCCATTTGGAAATAGCCCACCGCAAAACCAAAGATTATGACATTCCCGGTTTTGCCCGCTCCGCCCGCCTGCGGGCACTTGACCCCTTACCGTCCGCGCAAGAAATCCGAAACACCCTTGACAATTCTGCGACCCAAGCCACCTCAACGGCAGCCGGGCTTTCCTATATTGGTGAAAACAGTTTCTTTGGTGCCGCCATCAAAGACTTAAACAGTGAATACGGTATTCCAGGCGGAGAGGGAGCCACCATTCGCCTAGATCAAACCCGCGAAGACTTCACCAGTAAATTTGATTTCCAAGGCGGGTTCATTGAAAGCTTAAGCCTATTGGGAGGCTATGCCGATTACAAACACAAAGAGATAGAAGCTGGCGGCGATATTGGAACGGTGTTCACCAATAAAGGGTATGAGATGCGCAGTGAAGTTGTTCAGGCCAAGCGCGGAAATTGGAAAGCTGCCCACGGCGTTCAGTTCAAGAAGCGCGAATTTTCAGCTATCGGCGAAGAAGCCTTTGTCCCCCCGACCACGACCAAACAATTTGGCCTATTTAGCTTTCACCAATTTGAATTTGATACACTTCACCTAAAGGCCGCCTTGCGCTATGAAAACACAAGGCATGACAATAAAACGGCTGCAATCAAATTAAAGTTTAACGGTCTAAGCGGCTCATTAGGTGCAGATTATCATCTTACAGATACCACTAAAATCGGCTTGTCATTATACCGCACAGAACGGGCGCCAACCACAGAGGAGTTGTTCTCAAATGGTCCGCATTTGGCTACCAACCAATTTGAAATCGGGGACAGCAATCTCAGCAATGAGCGGGCAGTAGGAGCGGAGTTTTCTATACGCTATAGAAACGGCGTTGATCACATCACGTTCAATCTGTTTTACACCGACTATTCTGATTATATTTATGAAGCTTTCACAGGCGCAAATATGAATGTGGGCGGCGAAGCCTTGCCCGTCACCCAGTTCACACCAGCGAACACGGTCTTTAAAGGTTTTGAAATGGAAGCCAGAAAAGACTTGGGTGAATTTTTTGGCCTAGAAGCGACACTTGATGGATCTTTTGAATATGTTGATGCGACCATAGATATTCGCGGCAATAATAACCTTCCGCGCATCCCCCCATTTGGAGCGATGCTTGGCCTAAATTTGGCCGCAGCTTCTTGGAATATGCGTGCCGAGGTAGACCATGCGACCAAACAAACGAATATAGCTTTTGGCGAATTGCCGGCGGACGCCTATACCTTGGTCAATGCCTTTGTGACTTATGACATTAACGAGACTTTGACCTTGCGCCTAAGTGCCCTAAATTTAACCGACCAAGAAGCGCGGCAGCATACATCATTTCTACAAGATTTGGTGCCACTTCCCGGGCGAAATATAAAAACCTCCTTGGCTGTTAAATTTTAACGGGTAATGTTTTGCACAAATTTCTTAAAATTATTGCATTTTTAGCCCAAAGCGTGATGGCCATCACGCTTTGGCTTTTTTAGTGCGGTAAACACGGGGCGTAGCAGGCAACTGTTACTACGAGAAAATGGGGCGCAACCAGTTCCGGTAGCGGGTGTGAGTTTCATCCCTTCGCTTGTCTACCGGAATACTTCTTTAAATTACATTTTAGTCCAATCCACAAACCGTCCTAGCGAAAGCCTTTTTGTAGCTCCTTAAGCTTTGCCGCGCCGGGATTTAGTTCGGCGTAGGGGATTGCGTTTAGGGGGCGGTCTTCCATGCGGGCCATTTCGTGCATGTCTTTGTGGTCTTCATTTATATAGAGTAGCCCGGTGATAATTTCATCGCTTTGGTCGCTTTCGAAAAGTTTGTTTATGGCGGCGGCGCGGTCGCGCGGGTCGTATCCGTTTTCCAATTTACGCAGGGTGATTTGGCCACCGTCATGTAGCTCTATGGGCATGACATCGCCCGCATCATAGGCGGCTTTTATCTGCTTGCTCGGCGGAACATAGTCAGCGTGGACGGCCGGGTTATAATATTTATAAGTATGCTCATAGGACTTGGTCGAACCTTTATGGTCGTTAAAACTCACGCAAGGCGAGATCACATCTATGAGGCCAAAGCCTTTATGCTTGAGGCCAGCCTTAATCAGCGGCACTAATTGCTCCCGGTCACCGGAGAAGGCCCGCGCCACGAATGTTGCCCCGACCGACAGAGCCAGCGAGACCGGGTCAATAGGCGGCAATTCATTAACCGCACCTTTTTTGGCGGTCGAACCCATATCAGCTGCGGCGGAAAACTGGCCTTTGGTCAAGCCGTAAACGCCGTTGTTTTCCAGCATATACAGCATATTAACATTGCGCCGCATGGCGTGGACAAATTGCCCAAGTCCGATAGACAGGCTATCCCCATCGCCGGAAACCCCGATATAGGTCAGTTCGTGATTGGCGGCAATCGCCCCCGTAGCCACGGACGGCATACGCCCGTGGACAGTATTAATGCCGTGGCTTTCACGCAGGAAATAGGCCGTGGTCTTTGACGAACAGCCAATGCCCGAAACTTTGACGGCGCGGTGCGGCTCTATAGACAGTTCGAAAAATGCCCGCGCCATGGATGCGGTGACCGCATCATGGCCGCAGCCCGCACACAAAGTCGACATAGCTCCGTCATAATCAGCCCGCACAAGCCCCAGCTCATTGGTCGGTTCATTCCTGCGGCGGATAAGCGGTTTGGTAAATGATGTCATGCTTGCTTCCTTTTGGCTGACTTCCTCAACTTTAGCGCTTCACTCAGCGCGCCTCGAACAAATTTATAATCCAGAGGCTCGCCGGAATAATGCAAAATCGGCACAAGTTTTTCGCGCGGCGCATTGGTCTCAGCCAACAGCAAGCCTAATAATTGGGCATCGCGGTTTTGCTCTATAACAAATACCTGATCGTGCTTTGCAATAAAATCCTCGACCTCGCTTGAGAACGGAAATCCGCGCACGCGCATATAATTGAGATACACACCGTCCGCCCCCAATTTATCGCGGGCCTCCAGCACTGCGCCGTCACAAGACCCTAGGGATATGATGCCGTTCTTGGTAGGTTTTTTAGCCTTATGTATAATGGGCACTGGTAATTTGTCGGCGGCGCTCGCCCATTTCATCGCCAACCTGTCGACAACCTCTTTGTACTCCGCACCGTCTTCAGTGTAGCCGCCAAATTTATTGTGGCCAGAGCCACGGGTGAAATATGCGCCCTTGGGGTCTGTGCCCGGCAAAGTTCTGTAGGGTATATGGTCGCCGTCCGTATCCAGATAGCGGTGAAATTTATCCATGTCTTTCAGATCATCCGGCGATAATACTTTACCCCTGTCCGGTACATAATCATCATCCCAGCTTAATTCGTCGATCATCCAATCGTTCATGCCAATATCGATGTCGGACAAAACAAAGACGGGCGTCTGGAACCGTTCGGCCAAATCCAGCGCATTGACCGCCATATCAAAACACTCGCTTGGGTCGGCGGGGAATAATAATATATGTTTCGTATCGCCGTGGGACGCATAGGCGCACAGTTGAATATCGCATTGTTGGGTGCGGGTCGGCATGCCTGTGGACGGGCCGGTACGCTGAATATCGAACAATACCATGGGGATTTCCGCGTAATAGGCAAAGCCGATAAATTCGCTCATCAGGGATATGCCAGGACCAGAAGTCGGTGTGAAACACCGCGCTCCATTCCAGGCCGCGCCAATAATCATACCTGCCGCCGCCAGTTCGTCTTCGGCTTGGGTGATGCAATATTTGTGCTTGCCAGTTTCCGGGTTTATCCGCAGCATTTTGCAATATTTAACAAA